>CAUJHL010000001.1 GCA_963204705.1 Pseudomonadota bacterium
CAGGCATAAAAAAAGCCCTAGCAAGGAGGTAGCTAGGGCTATAAAACAGAAAGACCTCAAGGTCTAAACTGGTAGGCGCAATTGGACTCGAACCAACGACCCCCACCATGTCAAGGTGGTGCTCTAACCAACTGAGCTATGCGCCTGTGGTGCGAGATATTAGCAGAATATTGACCCCACGCAAGTGTTTCTCACTGTTTTGTGAGCCAAGCGCCTGTTTTGTGGGCAACTTACTCGCGAAGACAAGCTGCGCAAAGCAATCTAGCAAAGACAATCATCCAGTTTCAGGTGGAACCATCAGCATGCAAAAAGGCAGGAATAAGTGCTGTCAGGGCATGGCGAATATCAGCACGTTCATTGATCAGCTGGTGTGACCCTTCTTCCAGTATCAACGTGGTCTGCAGCCGAAATTTACGCCGAATAAATTCATGGTTGTAGCGCCAATCCACCGTTTGATCACGTGCGCCCTGCGCCAGCCAGACCGGCATGCGGCAAGGCGGCTGCATTTCCATCAGGGGAATCCAGCGCGTCAGCGCCACAATCCAGTCCGTGCCCATCACACGTGGCTGCAAGGGATCGGACAACCGCACAAAACGCAGAAATTCCGGGTTGTGATTATTGCGACGAAACAGTCGCGGCACATCCCGTTTGACCTGCTTGACCAGCGCAAGTCCCAGCGCATTGTGCCACCAGGCTGATTTAGCGGGACGTACCAAAGGTGACAGCAATAGCAAACGGCTGACCATGGCAGACTGGTGACGAGCCGCGCGGCGCAGGCAATGATCCATCCAGATCGCTCCGCCAGTGCTCTGCCCTATGCCCAGCCATGGCAACGGCAAGTGGCCTGCTGGCTGTGCTACTGCCCACTCGCGCACGCCATCCAGCACTCGCTGATAATCCGCAAATTCCTGAATGCTGGCGATTTTGCCGTCAGACAAGCCATGACCGGGCAGATCATAGGCAATCACTGAAAACCCCTGCTGAAGAATCTCCAGAATGATGGGCTGATACAGCGCGCTATGTTCGAGATAACCATGCAGTAGCCACACCGTGCCCTGACTCACCGTATCAGGTTCAAAGAGCTGCACATGAATCTTAAAGCCAGCCAGTGACAGCACACCCTGTGTGTGTGTTCCCGGCAATTCAGTCAAACCATATAACGCACGATAGCCCTGAAGTGCTGGGTCTGGCGACAGTGGCTGATGTTGCTTAGCTGGGGGTGCTGAATTCGTGGACTGCGTGGAGTGGAAAATATCCAATGGCGGCAGTGATTTCGGGGTATGGGTGCGATTTGGCAGCGGCAATTGCAGATGTTTTAACTGTTGTGGCGAGGCAAAGGGCAATCGCTTTTGAGCTCGGGTCATTGTTATTCTTCCTTGTTAGTGTTCCTACAGGGTATTTTCCAGCGATTTTCAGGGTACTTCCCGGCAGTTGGTATCGCCAAACCAGATATCCCGCAGCATGCCGACCAGCTCATAAAGGGCGCGGCGTGAATGCACCAGATTTCGCTGATCCATCCACCAGGGAGAGGGATCCCCAGGCAATGGTGCAATGACGGGAACGGTTTCGATGCCATTCAGGGCAAATTGGCGCTGCGCACGCGGCATATGGTAGCGATCGGTGATCAACTCAATTTGCGCCGCCCCGCCCTGTTTTTGCAGCATCAAGGCAGTAAAGCGGGCATTTTCGCAGGTGTTCATGCTGCGGTTTTCCAGCCATTTTGCCGTGATTCCCTGCTCTAGCAACCATTCCTGCATATAGGGCGCCTCAACCCCACTAAGCAGTATGGGCAATCCCGTCACTTGATGCTGTACGATTGCCTGTCCCAGTCGTAATCGGGTGAATTGATTCACAATGATCTTGCGCTGTCGGTCACGCCCTAGCCCACCTCCCAGCACCACGATGGCCTGCGCCGAACGATAGGTCTGGTCGCCAATGGTCGCGCTGGCGTTGGGGATGGCAACATGATGAATCTGGGGATCCGTGTTTGCTTCGAGATACCGCGCTGGCAGGCTGTCGTTTACTTTCCCAAGAATCTGCTTTTCCAGCAAGGCTTCGGCAGCAGTATGATTTGAAACGCTCTTAGAAAGGTGCTTTGAACTGTACTTGGAATCCTGTGGAAAGTTTTTATTAGACGGTGAATTAGGAGGATGTTCCGAGGGCGTCGTAGCAGTAGGCGATCCCTGTACGTCTTTGCCAGTGTTGCCAGTGGAAAGACTGGAGTCAGTGGATTCCGTATCGATACTTCCCGGCTCAACGACAGGTTCTTCAATCAGTGCGCCCGTTTCATGGGCTACTGCAGCAGTTGGATTTACCTCAATCTGAAATTGATGCAAGCCCCACAATACTGCCTGCGAAAAAAAAGACGTAGTTGCCAGCAAGCCCAGTACGCCTGCGGGCAGCACAATCCAGTAGGAAATCACCGCAATTATCCTTTTTAAACCCTGTGTAGCCAGCCCTAAACGGCTTGAATGAGCAGCTGCTACTGCCGCTGGTTTAGGGTCAGTCTGCTGCTTGAGTATACGATTTCTCTCTGTCATGGTTTAAACCATCGGCCCGCTGACCATGACTGGCTCCCGCTCCAGCATCACTCCAAAGCGCTGCTTGACAGAAAGCTGGATGGCCTGAGTGAGCTGAATCACGTCTACAAGGCCAGCCTGTCCGGTGTTCACCATCACCAGTGCCTGACGCGCATACATGGCCACAGGCCCGATCGCTTTTCCCTTCCATCCGCACTGCTCAATCAGCCAGCCTGCCGCAAGCTTTACCGTGCCGTTGCGCTGGGGATAAGTCGGTAGACCGGGATGCTGTGCTTTTACATTGGCCGCAAATTCGGCAGAAACGATGGGGTTTTTGAAAAAACTCCCGACATTTGGAATGTTTGCCGGATCGGGCAGCTTGCTGCTGCGAATCCGACGAATCGCCTGTGAGACGCTCTGTGGCGTAGGAACTGGCCCAGCAGCTTCGCGGACATCGCCATAATCCAGCACTAATCGGGGGATGGTACTGAGTCGAAAGGTGACGCTGGAAATTACCCAGGGATTATCAGCAGGTTTGAAACGACTTTCCCGATAGCCAAAACTACATTCTTCTGGCCGGAACTCACGCCACGCCTGGTGGCTGGAGTTTGCCTGCCGGTTGACCGCGCGAATACGGACAATACGTTCTGCAACTTCAACGCCATAAGCCCCAATGTTCTGTACGGGACAGGCTCCCACGCTTCCGGGAATCAGGCTCAGATTTTCCAGTCCAAACCAGCCCTGCGCCAGACTCACGCGCACCAGCTCATCCCAGACCACGCCGGCGCCCACTTCAATAAGACGATCCGTCCCCTGCTCGGCGATACAGCGAATTCCACCAATCTTCGGCTGGATCACCAGTGCATCCAGATATTCCGGCAACAGCACATTACTGCCCCCACCAAGGATAACCACCCCACGATGGCGGGCGGGTACGCTATTGAGCGCCTGCCATAGCGCTGATTCGGTCGTTGGTGTTGCCAGACCCCAGCAGCGACTGTTCAGCCGGAAAGTATTGGCATGAGTCAGGCTGGCTGGTGCGCTAAATCCAAAGCTGGAATCGTGCATAAACGCTATAAATTCAAGTGAAACAGTAGAATGCTAAGCATCGCTTCTCAATCAGTAAATCTCAAGCAGTTTCAGTGTTATTGAACGATGTCATTGAAGCAATTCATTGAATATAGCCTTTGGTGTTTAAGGGGTGGGCAGCCTTTTGTCTCATCGGGCAACACGATATTTGACAGGCATTTCAGGCGGGCGTATTTTTAGGGTCTATTGATATTTTAGCCATGAATTGTGTTCGTGAATGACAGATTAAATCATTGCAATTAGCTGTTTAAAAAAAGTTTTTTAGGTAAGCTCTGAACAAGTTGCACTGTTCACGCTTCCCAAGACAAATCGGTGTAAAGCGTACAGGCGTATAATCACAGTTTTTTTATCACAGTTTTTTAATCACAGTTGTTCAAACAGAGTCGTTAACCCCAGTTACCTTGAGTAACGCTCAGTGAGGCATGACCACCATGGTTTCCTTTGCATTTCATACGGTA
>CAUJHL010000002.1 GCA_963204705.1 Pseudomonadota bacterium
GGAGTCGTCTGCAACGGCCTGTTTGCCTTACGGGGGGCGGATATCGCGCTCATTGCTGGTTCGGCAGGCGTGCGTACACTGAGCTTGCCGTGACTTTGGCTGTGACCGGTATCGTTCCATCGTGACTCATGACATCACACGCGCCATGACCATAAGGAATAACAGTGTTGCTGCCTTCAAACTGCCTGATCGGAGCCCGTTTACGCAGATTGAATGTAAACTGCATGCCTCTGCAAAACGTCTAAAATTGCTGGCAGGCAGTAGCGGAATCCGCCTGATCATTCCCCCACGTTGCCCAAAGCACGTCATTCAGACCTTTCTCCTGAGTCAGGAAGCCTGGCTCAATGAGCAGGTCCAGCGCCTGAATGCGTTGCGTCGTCAGGATAGTCACAGTCAGGATAGTCACAGTCAGAATTCGACTATGCGCTTTCCGGAAGTAATTGAGCTGTACGGGGGAATGGAGCAAATCACCTGTGTCGGTCTAGGACCTGGAACCAATCGGCTGACATGGGATGCAGACAAACGCCTGCTGCACGTGCCGACCGATAATTTTCAGCATTATCTGCAACGATGGCTGATACACCAGGCTAAACAGGTACTTACTCCCCGTTTGCAGCGGCTTGCTCACGACGGTGGGTTTGAGTATCAGGTGTTAACTATTCGGCTGACACGAAGCCGATGGGGCAGTTGTAGTACTCAGGGCAATATCATGCTATCGGCGGCTTTGTTATTGCTTGCGCCTGAGCTTCAGGATTATGTGATGTGGCATGAACTGTGCCATTTACGCCACCCAAATCATTCTGCCCATTTCTGGAATGAAGTGTCGCGCTACTGTCCTGACTGGCAGCAGCGGCGCACCGCACTAAAAACCGTCATTTTGCCCACATGGGTGTATCAATAACATCTTCCGATGTTGACCCCAGCTCAGAGTTGACAGCAATGAGGTCTTTTCAATCCACACTACTGTTTAAAAAGCACAGCTCAGGTCAATGCGATCCAGCGTTTGCGGAACTTCTTGCGTAGATACCCCAGCTGTCGCCGAGAGTACTTTTGCCCCTTTAGTGCGAATCTGAATAAATTGTGGCGGGTTGGTGTTTTGATTGCTGATATTGATCAGATAGAGATCGCTAGTGACACTTGTCCTGCTGATCGAGTCGGCTTTTTCACGGTTCACCAGCGCATTATAAATGGCAGTACCACTTCTGAGCTCAATGGCGCCGCTAGGATAGATGGTTAATTGACAATTACCGGAGGTATAACGTCCATTGATCTGTTCCAATGCATTCGTGCCCAGAACATCGTCGGTATTAATGTGATAGGCGAGCAGCGCTGTGCCATCACTCGGCAGCATTGATAAGCCAAACGCACGGGTATAATTACCTGCCCCTGCAGAATGCAGTTTAAACAGGGGGTGGTTATTGGATGCGACATAATCATAACTTTGAATAAACTGTACCGCATCCGGGCTCATGCTGTAGTGGGAACTGACTCGTTGCAGGTAGGTCATGGCGGCAACACGAAGGCGGTCACCAAAATTTTTCTGGGTTGCAGCCTGCAGTTGCAGGATTCCCTGAATCTTGTTGTTATCGGGATCCACATTGATTACCGAAGGCTGGACCAGAGGATTATTCAAGCGAATTCTGTCTGGATCACCAGAGACGTTACCTAATCCAATCAGCGTCAGTCCATCCATATCACCATCGTGCATATCCTCAGCCGCACGTTTCATAAACGTCATATACGGAGTAGTATCGGATGGATTTTCCTGATACTGCAAAATGGCATTGCTAGCTGAGAATAAAAAATCAATATACGACAAATAGTTATCTGTAAATTTTAAGGAAGCAAAGTCACTGTCATTGTTTACGATATTTTTGGTGTCCAGCGGTCGAACCCGCAGAACGGACATCATTTCATTGCCTGCGCTGCTTAGCTCACCCTCATTTAACAATTTCCATTTGGCAGGGCTAAGTTCCAGATTATCCGAGCGAATCATGGCACGCTGGTAGGTAATTTCACTGTAGGCATCGATTTTAAACATCATATTCTGAGTGACGCCTGGAATGGCAGCATGCAGTGTTTCGGTCAGCGGTGCTATTTTATTCAGAGCATAATCGAAGTAGGTAGCACTTTTACCCGGAGTAGCAGCCAGGGTGACGATTAAGGGCCGATTGACATTTAAATAGGTTGAGCCGATCGTTAATTCAACGTCATTTCCACTGGATAAATCCTTGGAGTCGATCTCGGTTCCGGTGAGCGCATCATAGACTTTAAAGGTCACATTCTGAACCAGGTAAGGGCTGCGCATCGTGAGTGTCGCAGTTTTGCCCGTAGTGGCTCCGGGGTTTAAGGAATCTTTTGAAATACGGTCAGTCGCATTATCACTGCCGCATGCACCAAGCAGGATAGCCAATAGGGTGGTAGGTACTAATTTAAGTCTTGATTTTTTCATGGAATTTTCAGATAAAGTGAGCGCCTGGGAAGGGGGTAAGGCTGATTTAACCGACCGTGACCAGACCGAAGCAAGCTGGCTGAGCATCCGCGCTCTCCTACAAGGCTAATTTTTTACAATCCTGTCCTACATTAAAAAACAATCCTTCACATTCGTCCAGTGTATTTGAGGCCTATGGGCTGTTTTTCTTGGCTATACTTAACAGAATTCAGGAGCGGGTTGGCAAGATGTAAAACGGAGCTTGCCTAGACCTGGCTGAAGCATTCGGGCTAGGCACACTGTTTCTTTTGACTGTGCGCCCATTGTTGATCGGCAAAATTCCCCTTTGTGGTTAAATTTATACAGGTGAGCTACCCATGTCCGCTACGTTTCAAGCCGGTTCTACTCCTGACAAGGGCTTGCACCCTGAAAAATTATCGGTGGGTATCGTCGGAGGAACCGGCTATACCGGTGTGGAGCTCATACGCCTCCTGTGCCGTCATCCCGGGGTGTCAGTGGATGTTCTTACGTCAAGGACGGAAGCAGGGACTCCCGTTGCCCAGATGTTTCCCAGTTTGCGGGGATTGACGAATCTGGCGTTTAGTGCTGGCACTACTGACAGTTTAGCCAAGTGTGATGTGGTTTTTTTTGCGACGCCGCATGGGGTCGCGATGAAGCAGGCGCGGGAGCTATTGGCGCATGGCGTGAAAATCATTGACCTGGCAGCTGATTTTCGACTCAAGGACACCGCGCAGTTTGAACGCTGGTATGGTATGCCCCATGATTGTCCTGATCTGTTGGCAGAATCTGTTTATGGCCTACCGGAAATTAACCGCGAAGCAATTCGGGGTGCTAGAATCATTGGTAATCCCGGATGTTATCCAACGACCGTCCAGTTGGGTTTACTACCGTTATTAAAGCAACAAGCGCAGTCTAAAAATCCGTTAATGCAATTAAATCAATTGATTGTCGATGCCAAATCCGGCGTTTCAGGTGCAGGTCGCAAGGCTGAAACGGGATTGCTATTTAGCGAAGCCTCGGACAATTTTAAAGCCTATGGCGTGAAAGGGCATCGTCATCATCCTGAAATTACGCAGGGTCTGAATCAGATTCTGGGCTCTCATAAACAATTTGAGCAGCTAGTTTTTGTGCCGCATCTGGTGCCCATGATTCGTGGGATGCTGAGCACCATTTACGTTACGCTCACCGAACAGGGACAGAATGTCGATTGGCAGCAGCAATTTGAAGATTATTATCGGGATGAGCCGTTTGTGGATGTCATGCCGTGGGGTAGCCTCCCTGAAACACGTTCAGTACGCGGTTCAAATACGCTGAGAATCGCTTTGCAACGTCAGGAAAGTTCTTCAGTATTGATCGTTCTGGTGGTTCAGGACAATCTGGTCAAGGGTGCTGCCGGGCAGGCCGTTCAAAATATGAACTTAATGGCAGGTTTTCCAGAATCCATGGGACTTGAAATCGTGCCTTTACTTCCCTAACTGCGTGTCTTTGAATGGTTTGTCGGGCTAAAACCCATTGCCTATGATTTTTAAAGAAAGTTATGGCATTGCACATGGAAGCCCTGGAAATTCCACTGTGATGCCATGTTCAGAATTTTGTCCAGGTAAAATTTCTGAGCAGTGTATGCAAGCGATCGAATCGTCTTTTTCGGAGTTGTGTTTCTGATGTCTGCGGATCTTTCTACCAACCCTGTTTCAGTCGCGCGCCAACAGGAATCAGCCATTCATTCCCTGAGTAGCCAGCGCTGGCTATTGGGCGCCGGTATGGCGTTATCGGTGCTTACTGTGCTGATTGGGTACTTTATTGGGCATCGCCAGGGCGTGACAGAAGTGGGTGCCAGCGCCGAAGAAGTTACGCAACTGCGCAAAGAGCTCGATAAAAAGACGCAACTGTTGGCCACTCTGACAAAAACAGCTGAAACTAGTGTACAGGAGCGTGATATCGCGCTTTCAACCAACAATGGCCTACAGGCCAATCTGGCCATGCAGACGGCGCTGGTAGATCAAACCACTGCCGAGCGAAATTTTTATCAGGATAAAATTCTGGCGCAGGGCGGATTTCCCCTGGAAGTCCAGCAGCTGACAATCAAACCACTACCTGAAAATGCATTTGAATATCATCTCGATTTGGCCCAATTGCGAAAAAATCGTAGTGCAGTCAATGGCAGCTATACGCTCAAACTGATTGAGGGAGAAACCGTTCTGTCGATACCCGTGAGCTCCAGTCGGTTCAGTCTGACGGATTTTTCACATTTGAAGGGCCGCTGGACAATGCCAACAGGCTTTAATCCACAGTTTATCGAAGTATCGGTTCAGGCAGCAGGTGATCCAGTCACTCAGCGCTATGCGTGGGAACGCACTGCCGAAACCATCGAACTGCCAGCCACACTAGACGAAATGCCACCTTTGCAGACCTTGCCGAGTCGCGGAACTGATCATGCTTCGTCAACACCACCCGCAAATACCGTGTCACCTGTTACTAGGCCTTCAGTAATCGCCGCTGAGTCAACTGTCAAGCCAAGTGCAAAGGTGAAGGAGGTGGTAAGTCCTACTCCTAAATCTTCTAGCCACTTAACGCCAGCTAAAACATCGCCAGCTAAAACATCCGCTTCAACTCAGGGCGCCAGTGTCAAACGTGATGACTCCGCCAAAGAGCGAAACAGCCAGGCTTACCCTAAAACGGCCCCTAAAACTGCTCCTATAGACAGTAATAAAGCTGCTCCGCAAGGATTAAGCTCCCTTTCAGACAAAGCAGCAGCTTCAAAATCGTCAAATTCTCCAGCAGCCGGTCAGAAGTCTGCATTAGATAAGGCATCATCCATCAAACACGATGTAGCACACACCGATGTAACGGCTAAAGCTTCGGTAAAATTGCCAGCAGGGAGCGCAGAAACCCCTCAGCCTTCAGTCGCGGATCCATTTTGAGGAATGCTGAACTGAAAGTGTTGGCTCATTTGGTTTTTCGGGAATGTTTTTTTTCCCTAAAGGCCCTATAGTTACTGCTACTAAATGTTGAACAAGCGAACTGAAGCCGCATTGTAACGATTGGTTACTTAGCCAAATGAGATTGAACTCACTGAGGGCTGAGTTAATTGAAATAGTTGTGATAATCCTTGGTTGAGCTCAGCGAATGTGGATGTATTGACTGTGACAAGAAACACCGAAAACACTACCCATGAGATCGGCATGAGTGCAAATGTTTTGCCACGGCCAAATCACAAGCGTGTGTCCTGGATTGATTTTTTTAAAAAATCAGCCGCCATACAGGTTGACTGGCATCTCAACTCTCCCGTTTTACAGCAAGATCCGGATGCCGGGGATGACTATGAAACCGGAGTGATGACGGCAGAACCGGCGATTAAGCCACCACCCATGTACGCGGTCGTCTTGTTTAATGACGATTACACCCCCATGGAATTTGTGATTGAGGTGTTACAGCAATACTTTGCTTTGGATATTGACCGCGCGACTGAGGTAATGCTAACTGTGCATTACAAGGGTAAAGGAATCGCGGGGATATTCCCGAGAGATATTGCTGAAACCAAAGCCAGTCTGGTGAATCAGTATGCGCGGTCCAAAGGCCACCCATTATTGTGCCAGATTGAATCCCAGCCTGATTGACTAAACCGAATTGATCCTTACGCCGAGTTGGTTCGTACAAGCTGTCTGGCAGTAGCCCAAGACAAATGTAGGTTCAGTTTACAGTCAGGTGAGTTGTACGCCTTGTGGCCATCCGGCATGAGGTAAAAGTGGTGTACAGGAGTACTTATGCTAAGCCGCCATCTGGAAGTTTCACTGCGTCTTGCCTTGACCATGGCGCGCCAAAAACGCCACGAGTTTATGACGGTGGAGCATTTACTGCTCGCATTGCTGGAAAATGATTCAGCCGTCAATGCATTGCGGGCCTGTAATGCAGATGTTGCCAGTTTGCGCCGTGAATTAACTGAGTATATCGACAAACATACGCCCAAGTTGGGTGAAAATTCTGAACAGCCTGCTCATCCAACCGCTAGCTTTGATCGGATTCTTCAGCGTGCCATTTTTCATGTTCAATCCGCTGCTGGCGGAACGAGCCGGCCTGTCGAAGGTGCTGATGTGCTGGTAGCCATGTATTCCGAGCGCGACAGCTTTGCGGTATATCTGCTAAAAAAACAACAAATTAACCGACTCGATATTACTCATTATCTGTCTCATGGCACCCGCCATCAGGATGACGGTGGCGCAGAAGGCATGATGGGCTCTGAGTCGGAAGGTGACGAGGAGCAGCCAACCTCCCGAACCAGCCCGCTGCATGCCTATACCGTGAATCTCAACGAACAGGCGAGTGAGGGCAAAACCGATCCGCTGATAGGACGTGAACGTGAGATTGAGCGTACTGCCCAGATTCTGTGCCGCCGCCGGAAAAACAATCCGTTGTTAGTGGGTGATCCGGGTGTCGGCAAGACCTCCATTGCGGAAGGTCTGGCTTGGCTAATTGTCAATGGCAAAGCGCCAGAGCCTTTGGCCAACGCCACTGTGTATAGTCTGGATATCGGCTCCCTGGTCGCGGGCACCAAGTATCGCGGAGACTTTGAGAAGCGCATCAAACAGTTGCTGAATGAACTGAAAAAGCAGCCTGATGCCATTCTGTTCATTGATGAAATCCACATGATTATCGGTGCGGGTTCCAGCATGGGCAGCACCATGGACGTGTCCAACCTGATCAAGCCTGCACTGGCAAATGGAACCCTGCGTTGCATAGGCTCTACGACGTTTCAGGAGTATCGTTCTGCCTTTGAAAAAGACCATGCACTCTCACGGCGCTTCCAGAAAGTCGATGTCAACGAGCCCAGCGTAGCCGACACGATTGCGATTC
The DNA here is from genome assembly GCA_963204705.1 of Pseudomonadota bacterium. Taxonomy (GTDB): domain Bacteria; phylum Pseudomonadota; class Gammaproteobacteria; order Pseudomonadales; family Moraxellaceae; genus CAUJHL01. Next base: position 7,304 of record CAUJHL010000002.1, read on the forward strand.
TGAAAGGACTGAAAACCCGATTTGAAGAATTTCATAAAGTCAGTTATTCCGATGCGGCACTTTCGGCAGCAGCTGAACTTTCTGCCAAATACATTCAGGAGCGCTTTCTGCCTGACAAGGCAATTGATGTGATTGATGAGGCAGGTGCCCATCAGCGTCTGTTGCCCGAAAGCAAAGTGATCAAAGAAATTGGCGTCGCACAGATTGAGGAAGTGGTTGCCAAAATCGCTCGAATTCCGCCTAAAGCTGTTTCGAGTGATGACAAATCCGTTCTTGAGCATCTGGATAGGGACTTGAAACGAGTCGTATTCGGTCAGGATGAAGCAATTTCAGCCCTGTCTGCGGCAATCAAATTGTCCCGTGCCGGGTTGAAAGCGCCTGAAAAACCAGTGGGTTGCTTTATGTTTGCTGGGCCTACTGGCGTCGGCAAGACTGAAGTAACCCGCCAGCTGGCTAATTTACTGGGCATTGAGCTGATCCGTTTTGATATGTCTGAATACATGGAGCGGCATACGGTTTCTCGCCTGATCGGTGCGCCTCCCGGCTATGTAGGCTACGATCAGGGTGGCTTGCTGACTGATTCGGTGAATAAGCATCCGCATTGCGTGTTGTTGCTGGATGAAGTCGAGAAGGCACACCCCGATGTGTTTAACTTGCTGCTGCAGGTGATGGATCATGGCACTCTGACAGATAATAATGGTCGTAAAACTGACTTCCGCCATGTGATTCTGGTCATGACCACTAATATTGGTGCCGAAAGCATTGCCCGTTCGAGCATTGGATTTACCCTGCAGGATCACAGTACGGACAATGGCGAGGCAATGAAACGGGCATTTTCGCCTGAATTCCGTAATCGGCTGGATGCGGTGATTCAGTTTAAACCTTTGTCCACGCTCACCATTGATTCTGTTGTTGATAAATTTCTGGTGGAATTACAGGCACAATTGGATGACAAACGTGTGGTACTGGAAGTGGACGAAGATGCCCGTCAATGGCTGGCGGAACGCGGCTATGATCGCCTGATGGGGGCTCGACCCATGCAGCGTCTGATTCAGGATGAATTGAAAAAGCCATTGGCTGAAAAAATCCTGTTTGGTGAGCTGGCCGAGCATGGCGGTACCGTTCGTGTTCATGTCGGCGAGCACGATGGCAAACCGGGCTTGATCCTTGAGGTGATGGAAGACCATGCAGAGCCGGCCTGAGCTCTTGCTAAATGTTCGCTAACAATGCTCCATAACCGCCCGGCAATTGGGCGGTTTTTTCATTACTCACGTGGCGGTATGCGTATTAACATGAACGCGTTCAGGGTTTTGGTTTTGACCCAGTATAAGCAATCAACCAGATTTGCTCGATGGCTAAGTTAGGGTCAATGTCAGGGTTGCTGCCATGGTTCATGTCAGACTTATTGCAGGATAAGCGGGCTACTCGCCAAAAAATCGGGCGGAGTCAAAACAGTATCCCGAGCCTGTGCTGAAAGTTCAGGATAATCAATCGTACAATGCAATCCTCTGGATTCCTTGCGCTCCAGAGCGCAGCGGACGATCATTTCGCTGACTTGTACCAGATTTCTAAGCTCAATCAGGTTTTTGCTGATTTGATACCCTGCATAATATTCTTCGATTTCTTTTTTCAGCATCTGAATACGGTTTAGCGCCCGTTCCAACCGTTTGGTACTGCGCACGATACCCACGTAATTCCACATAAAGTGTCGCAACTCATCCCAATTTTGCAGGATAACAACATCTTCATCCGGGTGTTGAACCTGCGAGGCATCCCAGATCGGCAGTATTGGCCGTGCTGCGGTCTGATTCAGCTGGGCAGTTATGTGCTGTGCCGCACTCATGCCATATACAAAGCATTCCAGCAACGAATTACTGGCCATTCGATTGGCGCCATGCAAGCCCGTAAATGAGGTTTCACCAATGGCATAAAGGCCGGCAATATCCGTTTGACTGTGACTGTCCACCATGACACCGCCACAGGTGTAATGCGCGGCTGGCACTACCGGAATCATTTCACGCGTAATGTCGATTCCCAATTCGAGTAACCGCTCATACAGCATTGGAAAATGGCCTTTGATAAAGTCAGCCGGTTGATGCGTAATGTCGAGCCAGACATGACGAACGCCCAGCCGTTTCATCTCAAAGTCGATGGCGCGTGCCACGATATCACGCGGTGCCAATTCTTCACGGTCATCAAAGCGCTTCATAAAGCGTTCGCCATCCGGTAGACGCAAATAGGCACCTTCTCCACGCATGGCTTCTGTGATTAAAAAGGAGCGGGCCATAGGATGATAGAGGCATGTAGGATGAAACTGATTAAATTCCATGTTCGCCACGCGGCAGCCACTGCGCCATGCCATCGCAATGCCATCTCCGGTGGCGATATCCGGGTTCGACGTATACAGATAGGCTTTACTGGCACCACCGCAAGCCAGCGCGATAAAGGGAGCCCGAAGGGTCTCAACCTGGTCAGTTTGCTGATTAAGCGCGTATAAACCTACCGCCCGATTTGGCCCACTAATGCCCAGTTTGGCCAGGGTAATCACATCAATGGCGATACGGCCTTCGAGTATCGTAATGTTGCTTCGCTCTTTTGCGCGCTGTACCAGGGTGGTTGAAATAGCCATGCCAGTGGCATCTGCCGCATGAATAATCCGCCGGTGAGAATGCCCACCCTCTCGGGTCAGATGCAGCTGTTCTGCTTCATCAAGAGTAAAGCGCACACCCTGATCGAGCAGAAACTTCACCGCATCATGGCCATGTTCCACCGTGAAGCGTACGGCATCTGCGTGGCAAATTCCTGCACCTGCAATCAGGGTGTCATCTACATGGTTTTCAATGGAGTCGGTTTTATCCAGGACCGCCGCTACACCACCCTGTGCGTAATAGGTGCTTGCCTCAGTCAGTTGTGCTTTCGCAAGCACACCAATCCGGACGTGTGAGGGCAGTGACAGAGCCAGTGATAACCCCGCTGCGCCTGTACCCACAATCAACACATCAAAATCCTGTACAGCAAGCACAGGCAAGGGTTGGGGATCGGTCATCGTCCTGACTGACGTACTAGTGGAAGTCATCGCATCCGACACAGCTGGCTCCGGGAAGGGGCAAAAATCAATCTGCTGTTATATCAGGTCAAAAGCAGGCTCAAAAGGGCCAAAAGGCACAGTTTTGCGACAATTTGGTCATTGGTCTGATCATTACCAGTATCGCTTGCAAGCCTGAATACACGTTCTGTGAAAAGTTTTCCGGTTGATCGATCTTGCTGTTCCATCAGGAGTTCTGTCCGATCAAGTTCTCCATTTTAAGGGGTCAGCATTCCAGATAGGCCCTGATTTCTTTATGAAGCTCATCTCGCAGGGCAACTGGGCTTAAAATCCGGACATAAGGAATCCAGTAGCGCACCAAGGGCAAAATCTGCAAGGGATCTCCCACTTCTGAGGAGATAATCAGGCTTTTATCTTCCAGGGGCTTAACAACTTTTTGCGCGGGCAAAAGGTCCCGTTGCAAAAAGTGATTGGCAACCGCAGCATCGACGGTCAGGATAACTTCCTGTTTGCGCTCGGTATACCAGATACTGTCTTCGTTCTGTACCCTTCGCACAATCTCCGGGTCGGGTTTAAAGGTTTGTTTATCGCTGTGCCAGCCCAGATTTCCCATTTTGGAAATACGAAACGCCTTAAGCTGATCACTTTCTACTCCTGCCAGATAGGTAGAACCGTGGTGGTGAACCAACTTATACGGGTGGACAAAGCGCGGCTTGCCGTCGTAGTCAAAATAGACGATATGACAGTGGTGTATTGCTTCAAGCAGCAGGGAAAAGTGCTTGGACAGGTGCCTGGTATCTTCAAGCATTTGTCCTTTCGTCAAAAAATTCAAACTGGTACGGGTTTCCAGCAACTCCCTAATAAATGTCGCATTCAGGTCAGGAAACATGCGACTGACCCCCGCCAAGGCAGCAAAACTGCGAATGTCCTGCCACTCCAGTTTACCCACCCGATTTCGCGGCAAATAATAGGAATTGCCATCACGCTCCAGATCCAGAAATAAAAATCGATCGGATAAATCTCGCTGAATGGTTCTGACACTGGTGCTGTATTTTTCCGCCAGTTGCTGCGGATCAACCTTTTCACCATTAAACAGGGTCAGCAGGATATCTGCTAGCCTGTTAGCCAGTCGTTCGTGGTCACCTTTATTTTTCTTAAGCGATGCTTTCCCAGAAGGAAGATCATCCAAATCGCTGCGGATTTCTTTATCATTCACTGAAGTGGCCTCTTGCACATTCGTCAGATCCCGCTACGCAGGATGATGTTTCGTAAAGCTAACAGATAATCTCTACTCTTTACATAAGCGATGAAAAGTTAAGGATTCTCAGCGTATAAGTCTGGCAGACTCGTGCGACAGGTGATGTCAATTTTTAAACGATTTATCAGCTTCTGTGCCATCCCTTGTAACTGAGGATGTATGCCCGCTGCTTTAACGCCTGACTCAAGCTCTGTGACTTCGGTCATTTTCAAGAGTCAAAGCTGTCGAAAGTTTCCGCAGATAACACCGAAACTTCACATTGAAGAATAACTATGAATATTCATCGGCTTTCATCAACCATTTCTAACAATGGGCTGACTAATGGCATGGTACAAACATACAAAGTTTAACCAGTGCCCCGATGGTTGCCGTACCATTGTGCGGGTGTGAATCAGGCAGGAAAAATTATGCGTAAGTCATTGCTACCCTTTGGATTATCCGCTCTCATGCTTGCGATAGGCCCGCTCGGGGTGTTGCCAGCTACCGTGAGTAGTGCTCACGCAGCCAGTGCCGTGGATTTTTCCGATCTGGTTGCCCAGGTCAGCCCTGCCGTAGTCCGGGTCAACGTAACCAAAAAAATGACGCAGGAAGAAATGCTGCAACAGCAGATTCCCGAATTATTAAAACGGTTTTTTGGCAATAATATTCAAATTCCCCAACAGCGCGCACCCGTTGAACAAAGTGCATATGGCACCGCATTTTTTATCTCTTCTGACGGTTATCTACTGACCAATCATCATGTGATTGCCGATGCACGGAAAATCACTATTACGCTGAATGATCGACGTGAAGTGGATGCCACGGTGGTAGGAAGCGATGCCCGTACGGATGTAGCAGTATTAAAAGTTAAAGGAACGGATTTTCCAGCATTGCCAATTGGTAACCCTAATGTATTAAGAGTGGGTGAGCCTGTACTGGCAATTGGTTCTCCATTTGGGTTTGATTATTCTGCATCGGCCGGGATTGTTAGTGCCAAATCTCGCACGATGTCTGCTGAAACGGGTGTTCCATTCATCCAATCCGATGTGGCGCTGAATCCTGGTAATAGTGGTGGTCCTTTGTTTAATCAGAAAGGACAGGTGGTCGGAATTAATTCGAGAATTTTTAGCGGTACTGGCGGATATATGGGCCTTTCCTTTTCGATACCCATTGATGTAGCCATGGATGTCGCGGATCAGCTACGCAAATCGGGTAAAGTCAGCCGTGCATATTTAGGTATCGTGCCACAGGATATTGATCGTAATCTGGCAGAGGTCTATAACCTGCCAAAACCGGAAGGCGCATTGATTACCCAAGTGACGCCAAAATCGGCGGCGGATTTAGCTGGGATCAAGGAGGGCGATATTATTCTAAACTATAATGGCCAACCGATTGGCCGGACTACCGAGCTGATTAACCTCATTAATCGTACCCGGCCGAATACCTCAGTACCACTGGTGGTTTTGCGCAATGGTAAAGCCATGAACCTGACTGCTGTTTTGAAAGCGGCACCGGATGACACCCCTGCAATCGATACTGATAAAGTCAGCAGTACGGATGGCCCCATACTCGGGTTACGCGTGCGGGATCAAACGGCTGAGGAAAAGCAGGTATCCCGTGCTCCGGGTGTGGTGATCGACCAATTGCAGCCGACGGGCCTGGCGGCACGCTCCAATTTGCAAGCCGATGACGTCATTGTCAAACTGAACAACATCGCAACACCCACGTCAGAAATTTTTGCAAAAGTTGTCAAAACTTTGCCCATGAATAAAGTGGTCGGTGTTACGGTGTTGAGAAGGAATATCCCACTGATTCTGGGCTTGCGTATTGAAAGTGCTGATAATAAATAATTAGTTGGTTTAAAATAAAGGCCACCGTAGACTGGCCTTTATTTTTTGAAGTTTTTCAATTATTCATCATTTATGGATACTGGAATTAATGATGATTAAAATCATAATCGGGAATCCGCCCATAGCGTATGGTATTTTTAGAGGCATGTTTGGCTTCATACATTAAATCATCTGCCTTCCTGACCAATTCCTTGACATTATCGGGTGGCATTATGCAGACGATAGCACCAATACTAAAAGTTACGGGCCAGGAATGACTAAGCATCTCACGCACCATGCCTGATTTAAGCTCTTCTAATATGGTTTTTGCATTCATTTCGTTAGTATATGGCAAAATAATCGCAAATTCATCGCCGCCAACGCGCGCAACAATATCTGTTTCCCTTAAGTGTTTTTTCATATAATTGACTGTAACTTGTAAAACTTTATCGCCTTCCAGATGGCCGCTTTCATCATTGACTGACTTGAAATTATCAAGGTCTATATAAACCAGTGTAAAAGAATATCCATAGCGTTTAAGCCGATGCAATTCTTGCTCTGCCAGTGCATAAAATTGACGGGCATTTACCGCTCCGGTCAGGTTGTCTGTTCTGGATAATGTTTGTTCAATACGAATGTGTTCTTTAACGACAGACAACAGATGGCAAATAGTTAAGAAAATGCCACCCCGAATCAGCAGATTCCAATAGCCGATTAAATAATTAGAATAAACATGTCCTGAGATTTTGTCTGCCACATACCACACAATGGCACAGATTCCAGCGGTTATAGTTCCGGTCTTACGGCCACTAATCCAGGTCATCAAGCTTACAGGCATGATGTAAAACAGTGAAAAACTCAATTCGTAGCCTGTGAGCAAGTCAATGATGCCCAGCACGAGGATGAATAGCAGGCCAAAAAGAAGTTTGATCCAGGTGCTCTGTGTCTCCATCAACTCAAGTAGCTTGGCACCATTCATTGAAACGCTTCCTTAATTATGTCCACACTGTGCTCCTAGCCTGAGCAACAGTGGTTAATCCCAGTAATTCGGTCAACTTTAACCAAGCTGTGAATGTGGTACAAATCTTTTTGTGTGGTTATTTATAGCTTAAGGTAGAAACTGCCATTTTTGAATTCAAGGATAGTGTAAGGGAGCGGGCAAAAAAATGGCCCCGAAGGGCCATTTCCTGACTGATGCCTTGAAATCAGGATCAGGTCAACTGAGCCAGACTGATTTTGTCCGCTTTGTCGGTATATTCCGGCATACGGTCAAAGTTCAGGTAGCGATAGATGTCACCAGCCATGCTGTCAATCTGACCCGCATACTGCATGTATTCTGCAACCGTCGGCAGCTTGCCCATCACCGCAGCAACAGAAGCCAGCTCGGCAGAGGCGAGGTAGACATTGGCACCCTGACCCAGACGGTTCGGGAAGTTACGGGTAGAAGTCGATACACAGGTAGTGTTTGGTGCGACACGAGCCTGATTACCCATGCACAGCGAGCAACCCGGCATTTCGGTGCGGGCACCGGCACGGCCATAGACGTTGTAATAACCTTCTTCCATCAGCTGGTGCTCATCCATACGGGTAGGCGGAGCCAGCCACAGACGGGTTGCCAGCGAACCACCTTCAACTTTGTCGAGCAGCTTGCCTGCAGCCCGGAAGTGGCCAATGTTGGTCATGCAGGAACCGATGAATACTTCATCAATCTTGTCGCCAGCAACGGTAGACAACAGCTTGGCATCGTCTGGATCGTTCGGGCAGCAGAGGATGGGTTCTTTGATCTCGCTCAGGTCGATTTCATAGACTTTGGCGTATTCAGCATCCGCATCGGCTTTCAGCAGGCTTGGGTTGTCCAGCCATTTCTGCATGGCTTCGATGCGGCGGGCCATGGTGCGGGCATCGCCATAGCCTTCGGAGATCATCCATTTCAACATGGTGATGTTCGAGCGCAGGTATTCGGCCACCGATTTTTCCGACAGGGTAACAGAGCAACCCGCTGCAGAACGTTCCGCAGAAGCATCGGACAGTTCGAAGGCCTGCTCGACGGTCAAGTCAGTTTCCATTTCGGTCAGGTCGATTTCGAGGATGCGGCCGTTAAAGATGTTCTTCTTGCCTTTTTTCTCGACGGTCAGATCACCTGCCTGAATGGCATAGTAAGGGATAGCATGGACCAGATCGCGCAGGGTAATGCCAGGCTGCATTTTGCCTTTGAATTTCACCAGAACGGATTCTGGCATATCCAGTGGCATGACGCCTGTCGCAGCAGCGAAGGCGACCAGACCGGAACCGGCCGGGAAGCTGATGCCAATCGGGAAACGGGTGTGCGAGTCACCGCCGGTGCCGACCGTGTCGGGCAGCAGCATGCGGTTCAGCCAGCTGTGGATGATGCCGTCACCGGGACGCAGCGACACGCCGCCACGGTTCATGATGAAATCTGGCAGGCTGTGCTGCATGGCCACGTCAACGGGTTTTGGATAGGCAGCGGTATGGCAGAAAGACTGCATGACCAGATCGGCGGAGAAGCCGAGACAAGCCAGATCTTTCAGCTCATCGCGTGTCATCGGGCCAGTCGTATCCTGAGAGCCGACTGTGGTCATTTTGGGTTCGCAGTACGTACCCGGACGGATACCTTTGCCTTCAGGCAGACCACAGGCGCGGCCGACCATTTTTTGTGCCTGGGTATAGCCTTTGCCGGTGTCCGCAGGTTGCTGGGGCTGACGGAAGATTTCCGAAGGGCCCATGCCCAGTGCTTCGCGGGCCTTATTGGTCAGGCCACGGCCAATGATCAGGTTGATCCGGCCACCAGCGCGAACTTCGTCCAGCAGGACTGGCGTTTTCAGCGGGGCAGAAGCAATTTCCTTGCCTTCTTTGGAAGCGGTCACTGTTGCGGTAGCATGATCGATTTTCAGCTCGATCACGTCACCCATGTTCATCTGGCCGACATCCAGCTCGATGGGCAGTGCGCCGGCATCTTCCATGGTGTTGAAGAAAATCGGGGCAATTTTGGAGCCAATGCAGACACCGCCATCCCGCTTGTTCGGAATGTGGGGAATGTCGTCGCCCGTGAACCACAGCACAGAGTTGGTGGCGGACTTACGGCTGGAGCCAGTCCCGACCACGTCACCGACATAGGCCACGATGTTGCCCTTGGCCTTAAGGGCTTCGAGTTGTTTGATCGGGCCAATTTCCCCGGGCTTTTCAGGATTAATGCCTTCACGCACGTTTTTCAGCATGGCATTGGCATGCAAGGGAATATCCGGACGGCTCCAGGCATCCTGAGCGGGGGACAGGTCGTCGGTGTTGGTTTCGCCCGTCACCTTGAACACGGTCAGCGTCATGGTGGCAGGGACTTCAGGGCGCTGAGTAAACCATTCGGCATCCGCCCAGGATTTCAGTACGGCTTGTGCCTGCACATTGCCCGCTTTGGCTTTGTCTGCTACGTCATGGAAGGAATCAAACATCAGCAGGGTTTTTTTCAGGGCTTCTGCAGCATCGGCAGCCAGTTCAGGTACGTCCAGCAGATCGACTAGCGGAGCCACGTTATAGCCGCCCAGCATGGTGCCCAGCAGATAGACCGCGCGTTTTTTGCTGATCAGACTGGTTTCGGCCTGACCCTTGGCAACGGCAGCCAGAAAGGCGGCTTTAACATAAGCGGCCTGATCCACACCGGCTGGCACACGGTTTTCGATCAGGTCAACCAGAAAGGCCTCTTCGCCTGCGGGAGGATTTTTCAGCAATTCTACCAGTTCAGCAGTCTGTTTCTCGTCCAGCGCTTTGGGCGGGACTCCTTGAGCAGCACGTTCAGCGACGTGTTGGCGATAGGCTTCTAGCACGATCGATTCCTCAAAATATAGGCGATGCCTACACCGCACTTCATGGTGTGATGCAGGGCCGGTGAAAATCGCTTAAATAGTACGTGAATTCGAGACAAAAGTTAATCGCTGCGGGCGTGTCTGAAGGCTGTGATGACTATTTTCTTAGAAAATACCGTCTCTACGTCGAGACACTCCACAAGCCAGGCAGGGAAGTGATCAGTGTTCGCCGCCGGTCAGTTTCAGACCTATAATACCTATCAACATCACACCTATACAGGCTATCCGAAGGGGAGTGCGTGGCTCGCCATGCACGATCATCCCAATAATCGCCGCACCCACGATCCCGATGCCCACCCAGACAGCATAACTGGTCCCTAACGGCAAGGTGCGCTGTGCCACCGCCAGACCATAGACGGATAACACCATAAAAATTAGGCAGATAAGGCTGGGCAATGGTTTGCTAAAGCTTTGTGTGGAGCCCAGCAATCCGGCCCAGACCACTTCGCACAAACCCGCCCCTATCAACCATAGCCAAGCGACCACGACAGACCTCAACCACACTTATTTCGAGGTCGGTATGCTACCATTGTTACCCTTGTCATAGGAGTTTGCGGCCAACAGTGACCGTTTATTTATCGCCATGCCAAATGAATTTGCTAATGAAAGACAGGGTGAAATACCGAGTGAAATCCAGGCTGAAATACCGAGTGAAATAAAGTGAAATTCAAACTGGTCATTGTGACGAAAGCCGAACTACCACTGGAACGAGAGCTGGGCTCACCAATAGGCTAGGCCTTAGGCCAATGATGCGGATACTGATGTGAATAAGGGGAGTGGATAGAGCTATATGAATGATTTTGCGCAGAATCCAGTTGAGCTGCCCACAGAGCTGGCGCAGTTTGATGTCGATGCGATTCGCTTTCTGGATTCAGGTAGCTCCACGGTGTCACTTAGGGATGAATCCGATACCCAGAGGCTTGGTGGCTTGTTGGCGGAGTGCTTGCCGAGTGGTGTGGTTTATCTGATCGGAGATCTGGGTGCGGGTAAAACCACCCTGACGCGCTATTGGCTGAACGCGTTGGGCCATACTGGACGAGTAAAAAGCCCTACCTATACACTGGTCGAGCCGTATCAGATTCAGGAAAGATGGGTGTATCACTTTGATTTATACCGTTTAAATGACCCCTTTGAGCTGGAGCTGATGGGCATACGGGATTACCAGCAGGATGAAGCAGCCTTGTTGCTGGTGGAATGGCCGCAAAAAGGCCAGCCCCTGACGCCACTTCCGGATCTGGTGGTGCTATTGAAGCGGGCCGGTGACAATCCGCTTGAAGCGATTGAGAATGAATCCCTGCAGCGTGTTGCTGTGCTGATGTTTGCCGATACCCAAAAGGGCCGAAGTGCTATGCAGTACCTTAAGGAAAATACTGAGGCAAATTCTATGTTCGCCAACAAATTTGCCTATCAGTCAGCTGATGGTGACACTCCCTAAGTGAATGATGACCTAATGACTGTTCAGAATCGCATACACCCGCTTGATCCTGTTTTGGCCAACCAGATTGCTGCTGGTGAAGTGATTGAGCGTCCGGCATCGGTGGTCAAGGAACTGCTGGAAAATGCGCTGGATGGCGGCGCGACTGAGCTGAATATTCGCCTACAGCAGGGTGGGCTGAGTGAAATTACGATTTCTGATAATGGCCGGGGGATTCATCCGGACGATCTAGTGCTGGCGGTGCAGCGCCATGCGACCAGCAAAATTCTTCAGCCCGAGGATCTGCATGCCATAGGCACTTTGGGATTTCGCGGTGAAGCCCTGGCATCCATTGCTGCCGTGAGCCGGCTGAGTTTAGCTAGCAGCCAGAACGATGACGGTATTGGTCAGGAAATCCAGCTCGAAGGTGCTGCCGTCGATACCTCATCAACGGGCAAGGCTCTGCGCCCGATCGCCTTGCCCAAAGGGACGCGGGTGCAGGTGCGGGATTTGTTTTATAACGTCCCGGCGCGGCGCAAATTCCTTAAAACCATCCCAACGGAAATGAGCCATTGTGAAACGGTGATTCGCAGGCTGGCCTTGGCGCATTTCGACACCGCTTTTCAGCTCTATCATAACGATCAATTAAAACTGTCGTTGCCCGCTGCACGCTCGGGGGAGGAGCGGCTCCAGCGTGTACGACGAATTTTAGGAAATGCCTTTGGCAGCAGCTCCCACTGGCTCGAAGCGGAAAGCCTCGATATGCGATTGGCGGGCTGGCTGGGCCACCCGGCGGAGGCACGCGGGCAGCCGGATCAGCAATACGTCTATGTGAATGGGCGCATGGTGCGGGACAAAACCATCACCCACGCCTTACGCATGGCCTATGACGGCATACTGCATGGTCATCAGCATCCGGTGTTTTTGCTGTATCTGGAGCTGGATCCCCACCGTGTCGATGTCAATGTGCATCCCACCAAGCATGAAGTCCGTTTTGTGGCACAGCGAGAAGTGCATGAATTTGTACGACATTCGGCCCGTGAAGTGCTTTCGCAGTTCAAGACAGCGGCTGCTGAATTGACCAGTGCTGCTGTGCCGCTACCGCCGCCCAGCGACACACGCCTCACCCAGACGGAGCTCGGGCTCTATCGTCCAGTACCCCGTGGTGCTGAAATGTCAGAGGAAAGCCTAGGGGAAAGGTTAGGGGAAAATTCCTGGCAAGACTCAGAGTCTCATCACAGAACGGATTCAGCTGTTGCTGCTGTATATTCTCCCGCTTTAGCGAATCGCCCAGAGGCTGGCCTGTTACCGGCAGTAGAGCGCTATTTGCAGCCACTGAAGTCAGAACCAGTAAAGACTGTGGATGAACACCCGCTGGGAACAGCGCTCGCGCAACTGCATGGCATTTATATTCTGGCGCAAAATCAGGCGGGTCTGATTATTGTGGACATGCATGCGGCGCATGAGCGAATTTTGCTGGAGCAGTTGAAAGTCGCTTGGGATGAGCCAGAGTATTGGGCCAGCCAGCCCTTATTGCTGCCCTTGGTGGTGGATTTGACCGTATTGGAAGCTACTCGACTAGAGGTATTGCAAGCGCAATTGGCCAGCCGTGGATTACTGATCGAGCGTATTGGGGAAATGCAGGCTGTGATTCGGGGAGTACCTGCGCTACTTGCCAAAGGAGATTTAAGTACTTTGGTTCAGCAACTCTTAAATGATCTTGATCCCAATGATGCCGCGCCCAGCTTGACCATGGCACGCGACCGCCTGCTGGCGACCATGGCATGTCATGGAGCGGTGCGGGCTCATCGTCAGCTGAGTCTGGCAGAAATGAACGCGCTGCTTCGGCAGATGGAGGCGACCGGGTTTGCCAGCCAATGCAATCATGGGCGCCCGACTTGGCGAGCGTTCCCCTTAGCCCAGCTGGATACCTTATTTGCCCGGGGTGATTGAGCATTCGATATTATTGCAATGACATTAGCTCTTTTTTGTCAGTACAAATTCATACCATCCCGTTTTGTCATTCTCTTTAATTGGCCCATACCCTTGCTCGCGGAACCACCGTCATGACTCAGAAACTGCCCGTTCGTGCCATTATTGGGCCAACCGCCAGTGGTAAAACGGCACTGGCCTGTGAGGCCTATGCTCGCGGCGGTATCGAGATTATTTCGATGGATTCCGCCCTGATTTAAAGGGGAAAGGACATTTGTACGGCGAAACCGTCAAAGGCTGAACAGACGGAATTTACCCAAGCACACA
>CAUJHL010000003.1 GCA_963204705.1 Pseudomonadota bacterium
TCCAGCTCAGCGTATTCCTTGGTTGTGGTATAGCCCAGTGGCAGTGAGACCACAGCAAGAACGATTACCAGATTCCAGCCCCAGAAGGTAAACCAGGCCAGGGTCGGCGCAAACAGGGTCGTGCGGCAGGTACGCTGAACAACGTAATAGGAGGTCGCAAACAGGCCGCAACCACCGAACGCAAAAATCACCGCGTTGGTATGCAGCGGACGCAGACGGCCAAACGACAGCCAGGGTGTATCAAAATTGAGGGCTGGCCATGCCAGCTGGGAGGCAATGAACACACCTAGTGCCATACCCACGATGCCCCACACCACCGTCATGATCGTGAACAGTCGAACGACGTCCAGATCATAGTCGGGTGCAGTTTTAGAGACTGATAAAGTCATGTACGGGCTCCTTGAAAGCCGCAACACCAGAAAAAAATACCAAGCATATTTTAGGTATTTTTCAATAAACATGCACCCAGAATGTGCCTTTTTATCCTTTTTTTTTATGAAATACGCGCTTCGGTGTGCTCTTAGTAACCATATGGGTCTAAGCACTAAGGGTTGAGGTGATGTAGCAGGGTTACATCCCTACAGGCGGGTTCCAGGCATTTTTTTGACTGAAAAATACCCATTTGTCACTTAAAACACACATAAACTTGAAAAATTGTCCCTTTCATCAATTGTAATCAAGCAGCTTTTTAACCATTGTTAACCGGTTTTGGGTCTGGATACATTCATTCAGGCCCGATCAACATGAGGCGACCGCCGGTTGTCTTAACAATTTTTAATTTAGGATGAATCCCATGCCTGCGTTTCTGACTAACGAATGGTTTGATGAAGTTACCAGCCTGACTGAAAAGGCGGGTGATCTGAATTTGCCTCCTGCTCTGGCAGGGCTGGCCCTGAATATGCAAGTGACCGACACTCCAGACGGTACAGTTAACCTCGCGCTGGATGGCGGAAAAATCGTCAAGGGAAATACGGATGCAGCCAAAACCACCCTGACGCTGGATGCGGAAACCCTGCGCAAGGTATTTCTGGAATTTGACATGCCAGCAGCCATGAATGCCTTTATGACCGGCAAAATCAAGGTTCAGGGTGACATGAGTCAGTTGATGGCCCTGCAAAGCGCGCGCCCAAGTGCCGAACAGAAAAATCTGTTCCAGCAAATTCTGGGTATGACTACCTGAGTTTGCCTGCATGTGACGGTTGACCGTAAAAGCACGCCGATTTAACGGCGTGCTTTTTTATGTTCAAGTTTAGGGTTCAGGGCTTTATTTCGGGCCTAAAACTCGGAAAAAGGTGCAGGAGTGAACTTGGTAAAGAACCAGACGAGTATGGGCTAGCCTGCGATGGATGTGCTTAGAAGGCTTTTTTTGGAAGGTATTGCTTGCGAACGCCGGCTCTAGTGCTAATACAGCAAGCATCTAGACGCGATATCACAGCATAAAGTGATGGATACCCAGACCGGCCAGAATCATGCCGATCATAAAAAATAAAATAGCCATCGGCTCCAGTGGGAGTGTGATGGATTGACGGGCGGGCAGGGAGATGGCTTTCATGAGGCGGCCTTTCCAGTTTAAACAGTTCCTTGATCGGGTTCGATGAACGAGCTCCGAATGTCCTTGACAGCATTACCAGATCTCAAATGCACCTTAATGCCTTGTTCAGCAAAGCGCTGTTAAGCAATGCACTGTTTACCTCAGACACCGAAACTTCAGCCTAAATCGGCTCTATTTTTCTGCTGACTCACTGATAGTCATCAGAACTGATTTAAGCCCAGGGGGTGTCTGGCGAATCGGCTAAAATGCTGTGATACGCTGTCAGTGTTTATTAATACCATGAATAGCGCCTTGCAGCCAGATATTCCCCCGTACAAAATCGCCAACTTCTACACGGTTTTCCATGGATTTATCCACTTTTAATACAATGGGTATCACCAGAGGCTGATCGGGATTTTCACGGGACACGACCGTATCGAGTATCAGGTAGTGATGGTCAAATGCGTCCAGCGCTCTTTTTCCAATAATTTCTCCTTGAATCCAGGCTTCGTCTTCCTGCCCAAGTTGATCGCCGTATAAATAGGCCACCATCTTGGCGATATTCACACTGACTGGCGGCAGTGGCTGATTATTTTCCGGTTTCCAGTGCTGAATGCGTTCATTCATGTCAGCCGGTGCCACACCATTATGCTCAGCAAGAATGGCGGTCATGGCATGGTGATGATGCAGTGCTGCAGGATCGGTGACTTCAATCACTTCGGAATCGCCAACGCGCTCCAGTTCATAGGCGATCGCGCCAAGTACCAGCTGATAGACAGTATTCGCCTGATAATGCGGATAATTAATGGCATGCAATCCATCGAATGCGTGTACCGTAACGCCGTTATTCAATTGAAGTGTCAGAATCCCTTCCTGGGTTTCCTTACAGCGAATGATGCGCTGAATGGTACCGAGATAATGTGTCTGGCTATCCAGCGAGGGAAAGGCGCTCATTAATTGAGTGGGATGACCTTTATGATCGCGCTGGATAATCTGGGTGATTTGCAATGAGGTTTGTGGGCCGGTAATGACCCAGGGCACCGAGGTATCGGGAGGTGAAATAGCATCGCCCTGCGGATTCGGACTGGAACTGTGGTTTTCAGGGATATGAGGCAATAAACCGAATTGGATGTCGGCATCTGTGAGCGACAGTTGCAACACTTCGGGAATTGCGTCCGGATTTTCAGTGCCGATCGCGGCCCAGTGCTGGACATGGCCACCCAGTGTGGCGCAATCAATTTCCAGACAGTCAATGGAGCTAGAAACAGAAGATTCTGTGATGCCAGAACGGGCGCTCTGTGAAACTACCTGATTCAATCCATCGGCCGTAGCAGTGGTCATGGGTTTGGAGGACTCATTGGTATTGGGCAAAGGCTGATTCACGCGAGACTCCTTGTAGGCGGATTTTCCACTAACGACGCTTGGGCAGTTTGGAATACTGGTAATACTGCTGCATAACTCACTATGGGGCTGAAGCAGAAGTTTTCACCCCCGAGGTGTCGAAAGCACAGAAATTTCTGAAATCCGGTTGAAATCGCTGTTCAGGCTTTTACACTGCCTGTCAGATTTAATCATGGGGACTATGCGATGAATGTGCAGGGAAAAGTAGCGATCGTAACGGGAGGAGCCTCTGGCCTCGGTTTGGCAACGGTGGAAGCACTGGTGGCAGCGGGTGCCAATGTCGCGATTTTTGATCTGAATCAGACGCAGGGCGATGTGATTGCTGCTCGCCTTGGCAATGCCGTTCGGGCGTTTGCGGTAAATGTCAGTGACGCCGAGTCTGTGCATGCCGCAATTGAGCAGGTTAAAGGGATTTTTGGCGCGGTGCATGCCTGCATCAATTGTGCTGGAGTCGGCTCAGCTGAGCGCACTGTGGGCAAGGCTGGCCCGATGCCGCTGGAGAATTTTTCCCGGGTGATCGGCATTAATCTGATTGGTAGCTTTAATGTAGCGCGTCTTGCCGCCGCCGCGATGCAGTCGAATACGCCCTCCGACGATGGCGAACGGGGCGTGATCATCAATACCGCCAGTGTCGCCGCCTATGAAGGGCAGATTGGTCAGGTGGCCTACGCGGCTTCCAAAGGCGGCGTGGTGGGTATGACATTGCCGCTGGCGCGGGATCTTGCCGTGATGGGGGTGCGGGTCAACACTATTGCGCCGGGCATTTTTAACACCCCGCTGATGAATGCGTCACCGGACAGCGTCAAGTTGCCATTGATCGAGATGACGCAGTTTCCGAAACGGCTGGGCTTGCCGGAGGAGTACGCCAAACTGGCACTGCATATTCTGGAAAATACCTTTATTAATGGCGAAACCATCCGTATTGATGGTGCGATTCGTATGGCGCCTCGCTAATGGTGGCGCCCTTGAGTTCATCCCAGAGTTCAACAAAGCCAGCCGCCGGGTTTCAGCTGTGGGTGGATGCGGACGCTTGCCCGCGACTGCTCAAAGAAGTGCTGTTACGGGCCTCAGACCGGCATGAGCTGCCGACCTGTTTTGTGGCCAATCAGCCCTTGGGCATTACCCCGTCACGGCTGATTCGCTCTATACAAGTGGCTCAGGGGGCTGACCGGGCCGATCAGGAGATTGCAGAACGATTGCAGGTGGGTGATCTGGTGATTACCCAGGACATTCCGCTGGCCGCGCAGGTGATTGAAAAAGGCGGCATGGCGATCAGTTTGCGGGGTGAGATTTTTACCCCGGATAATGTGCGGGCGCGTTTGCATTTGCGGGATTATATGGATGCTTTGCGTGGGTCGGGGGTGCAAACCGGCGGACCGCCCCCGATGTCTGAACGCGACAAAAAGATATTTGCCGATGCACTGGAAAAAACCATCGTCAAACTGAAAAAAGCTGCCGTGTTACGGGCAGCTTCTCAGTAAAGGTCCATCGCGTTTACATTAAGCAGTTTTTAACCAAACAGCTTTTGAAAAAACGGCTTTTTTTCAAACGGTTTTGAAACCAATGGCTGCTAACCATACATTTAATTATCCATACCCGCAAAATGATATCGCAGATAGCGTTTTAGCCGGTAAAGGCACCCGGTAAACTCTGGCCGCTGAGCTGGGCTTCTTCAGCGATCTTTTTGCTGATGCTTTCGGCCAGCTTGGAGCGGTCATTGGGATGCAGGCTGATAAAATAGGCGCCGGTGCGGAAACCTTCCAGATCTTCATCTTCGCAATAGACGACACGAGCCGTTGCAGCCAGATGAAAATTATTCTCCGGATGGCTAATGCTCAAGTGCAGATGGGAACCCGGTGGAATTCGTTCGCGGGCATAAAAGGACAGGCCGCTTTCGGAAATATTTACACGAGTCGGGCTCGGTAGCATGGATTCAACCATGGCATCATAGAAGGCACCAGTGATAAGCTCCACCTTCTTGTCCAGCAGGCCCAGAATTTTGGCCATTTTGGGCTGTTCATGAGCAACTTCTTTGAGTAACAGGGACTGGACGTTAGTGATTTCATCCAGTTCCGCCAGCAGCAGAAAGTAGCGCGGCAATACAAAGCCCGGATCGTAGGGATCCTTCAGGGCGTCGGTGCGTTTTAGCAGCTGGTAATTGATGCGCAGGCTCGCATTGATGCGCGACAAAAGACGGCGCTCACTGCCCGGAGCGTCCTGCTGTTGGTATTCCATGTCTCAATTCCTCGGAATAGCGTATGTTTAAACCTTTGGCCCTGTTTGTGGGGCTTCGTTATACCCGTGCTCAGCGCGACAATCGATTTGTCTCTTTTATTGCACTGGTGTCCATCATAGGCCTGACGCTGGGCGTCGCTGTCCTGATTCTGGTGCTTTCCGTCATGAACGGGTTTGATCGTGAGCTCAAAAACCGGATTCTCGGCATGATACCGCAAGCCACGGTCTCCTCAACGCAGATTTTGCAGGATTGGCCAAAAATTATTTCAGTCACTCAGCAGCATCGTGACATTGTGGCGGCTGCGCCATTTACCCAGTTGCAGGGCATGGTAACCGCACAGGGGCAGGTCGCCGGCATTATGATCAATGGCATTGAGCCAGAACTGGAAAAGAAAGTCTCCATCATCCAGAACCATATGAGTGCCGGACGCCTGGAAAATCTGCGGGAAGGCGAATTTGGCATCGTGATTGGTGCTTCACTGGCGGAAGGGCTGGGCTTGGGACTGAATGACAAAATCACCCTCGTACTGCCGGAAGCTGCCGCCTCTCCCGCGGGCGTTGTGCCACGGTTTAAACGCTTTACCATCGTGGGCATTTTTAAAATTGGCGCGGACGTTGATGGCATGCTGGGCTATGTGCATCTCAATGACGCGGCCAAACTGCTAAGGCAGCCACCGGGTGCACAGGGTATCCGGCTGAAAGTAGAAGATATTTTTCAGGCACCTGCGATTGCGCACGCTCTGGTGAACCAGCTCGGGCCCGATTTTTACGCCAGTGACTGGACGCAGACGCATGGCAATCTGTTTTCAGCGATCCAGATGGAAAAGGCCATGGTCAGTCTGCTGCTATTTCTGATCGTTCTGGTTGCGGTGTTTAACATTATTTCCAGCCTGGTGATGGTGGTGACCGATAAAAAAGCCGATATTGCCATTTTGCGGACACTGGGTGCATCGCCCAAACTGATTACCCAGATTTTCATGGTACAGGGCGTGATCATTGGTGCCTTTGGGACGCTGCTGGGCGGTCTCCTGGGTGTTGGTGCGGCACTGACGGTCAGTGATCTGGTGGATTGGCTGAATGATCGATTTGGCCTGCATCTGTTTGATGCGTATTTTGTCAATTATTTGCCGAGTCAGCTACGCTGGCAGGACGTGCTGCTGGTGCTGGGTGTGTCCTTGCTACTAAGTTTTTTGGCAACGATTTATCCGGCGCGGCGGGCGGCCCAGATTCAGCCAGCCGAGGCATTGCGTTATGAGTGAGTCAGCCATGAGCACAGACAAAAAAGTGGTTTTGCAGGCAAGCGGCGTCACGCGCAGTTTTCGGGAAGGTCAAGACAGCGTCGAGATTTTGCATGGCATTGACCTGACGATTCATCAGGGTGAATTTGTCTCGATTGTCGGCGCCAGTGGTTCCGGCAAAAGCACCTTGCTGCATGTATTGGGCGGGCTGGATTTGCCCACTCGAGGCAGTGTGGTGGTTCAGGGACAGGCAATGGAACGTCTGAATGAAACCCAGCGAGGCGAATTACGTAATCGTTCGCTCGGATTTGTGTATCAGTTTCATCATTTATTGCCAGAATTCAGCGCGGTAGAAAACGTGGCGATGCCGTTGCTGATGCGCCCTACGGTAGCCATTGAGCAGGCTAGGGACAAAGCTGTGCAATTGCTGGGGCGGGTGGGTCTGTCGCATCGCCTGAGCCATAAGCCTGGCGAGTTGTCGGGTGGCGAGCGGCAACGCGTGGCACTGGCGCGTGCGCTGGTGACGGACCCAGCGCTAGTGCTGGCCGATGAACCGACTGGCAATCTGGATCGCAAAACCGCCAGTGGCATTTTTGGGCTGTTGAATGAATTGCGTCAGGATCGGCAGCTGTCGCTGTTAATCGTCACACACGATGAAACACTAGCCAAAGCGGCTGACCGCAGTTTGCTGATGCAGGAAGGTCGATGGGCCGAATCGCTCGTAGAAACAACCTGACTTGAAACAGCTTGAGTTGAAAGGCTTTAGGGTCCAGTGGGTACTGGGCTTTTAGTGTGGGTTAATTCTTATCAGCACTTAATTTTTTAAAAAAAGATATACAGTACAGTCGGCGCTGTCGTTCAGCATTCTCATTCGGGAGTGTCATTCGGGATTGTCATTCGCTGAAGTTCTCGTCTACCTTTTCGCTTACAGGTACGCTTGGCTTTTTGGCTAAGCGATTTCGCCGCCGCCACGCCCGAATCACATGCCAGCGCCAGAAAAGTCGGGTCAGGGTTCCGCCAATCACACTCACCAGCATGGCTTCCAGTATCAGCCCTACCAACAGTGGCGTGAACAAACGGGGAGAACCTGGGTGCGTTAAAGGATTGCCACTTTTCGCACTAAACCAGTTGCTGAGCCATTCCATCAATGCCCGCAAATGCTCACTGCTGATCATCGGTTGCTGGAGCACACTTGAGCCTAAGGCATACCCCACGTACAAAATCGGCAGAGCGGTCAGTGGGTTACTGATCCAGCACAGGGCAACGGATAAGGGCAAATTGGCCCGAAAATAGATCGCGCCGATAGCGGCCGGAATCATCTGAAACGGGATGGGCAAAAAGGCACAGAACAGCCCCCAGTACATGGCTGCCGCGATGCTGCGGCGATTGATGTGCCACAGGGCGGGATCCTTGAGCTGGGGTTCAAATCGACGTAAAAAGGGCAGCGCTGCGATGCGTTCGGGCGAAGGCAGGCGTTGCTTAATGAACTGTTTTGGCATGGCGATACTGTAGCGCACAGCGCGGTATTTGTAATGTGTGTTTTATGGCTGTTTGGACAGTGATTGTTCAGGCTTGTGCCAGTCGTTTTGCCTGTTTTGGATTAGAATGCCCTGAAAAATGGCGGTGTATTGGATTCAACCCAGTGCGGAATACAGCCAGTACTGAATATAACCAGTGTGCTGTTCCGCTGCAGTCTTACTGAAATCCAGTGTTCATCACATAACGAGACTTACAGACATCTAGACCTTACAGACAACAAAACCTTAAAGACAACAAAACCTTACAGACAGCTAGAGCTTAAAGAAAATAGTGAGCGTAAACGTTGAAATTATACCAATCACACTCGGTGAGGCATGGGCGGAATGCACCTTCAGTTCAAGCGCGAACGGCGTCATCGTCCGCTGAAATGCGTGCAAACACTGCGGAGGGGAGCACCCACTGGGTGTATCGCTGGCAACTGACCTTCTGGCTGCTTTTAGCCTGTTTTATGGCTGGGGCATTGTCGGCAGGCTGGCTAGGAGCGGCTGTTTCCAGCCGGTTGTGGCCGGGGTGTGGATGGATGTGCGTGTTGCTGGTAGTGTTAGGCTTGAGGCGCGGTCCTTTGTTGGTCACTGTCAGGGCAGAATTCAGCATTCGCCGTCGCTCAGTCTCTGCTTTTTCTCGAAAAATACGCTCCATTGTGCGTAGCCTGCTGGTGATACTGGCGGCGACAGGTCTGGGACATGTTTGTAGCGTTTCAGTCATACGCAGTCTGGCGCTTCAGTCACCCAGTGAGCCATACCACGCTGATCTTCTGGTCCAGGTTCAGGAGCTGAATGAAGGACAAGGCCCCCGCTGGCGTCAGGTGGTTGAGGTGGTACAGAGGGTGTCTCATTCAAGCTCTACTTCAAACTCTAGCCCAGACTCTAGCCCAAACTCGATACCGAACCCTCAGCCGATGCTCCAGGCAGGTCAATCGGTGATGCTGGGGTTGTCTTTTAATGATCGCCAACAGGAAACCCGCGTGCAGCAACTTGCCCAGCAGATGCGTCCGGGCGAATTGTGGAGGGTGTCAGGTCGATTGACAGCGGTGCCATCCGTAGTCAGTCCCGGTGTGTTTGATCAGCGTCAATGGCTGTGGTCACGGGGAATTACCGCCCGGCTGACAATTTCAGACCTGCACAGGGTATCACCAAACGACAGTAAGTTATGTCAACCAAATACCATTCAATGTACTTACACTGTCATTATTAATAATTGGCGTTTGTATTACAGGAAACGATTGCGGTCCTTATTTGACACCACAGCTCAGCCCATGCAGGTCAGCAGTGGCGTATTACTGGGATTACTCACGGGGGATCGTTCGGCCATTTCGGTGGATCTGGGGCAGCTGTATCAGCGCATGGGAATTTCGCATTTGTTGGCGATTTCCGGGCCACACATTGTGTGGTTTGGCGTCCTATGTGGCTGGCTGGCGCGTCAATTCGGCAATCGCTGGCAAAGGCGTCGTTTTCGCGGGGGTATGGCGCTGTATCAGCGGCTGCCACGTCCCCAGCTGAATCAACTGGCGATGCTGACTGGAGCCATGGCCTATGCCCAATTGGCGGGCTGGGACATACCCGCGCAACGAACCGTGCTGATGCTGGCGCTGGTGTGTCTGGTGCGCTGGCTCTGGATTGCGGTGCATGGCTGGCAGTTAGGGCTGTTGCTGTTGTTGGTGCAGTGGCTGATCGACCCGCTGTGTGGGCTAAATGCAGCCTTCTGGTTGTCCTATGGCGCAGTGTGTATCGTGGTGCTGGCGGATCGTACCGTGCTCACAATCCAGACTTCAGACCCTAAACTCCAGCGTTCTGCCAAATCTGCCGAAATCGACTCGTTACCAGCCTTTTATTGGCGGCTATGGAATACCCTAAGTCGTCAGCTTCGCAGAGGTTGGGCGCTACTGGCTCAGCAGTGGTGGGTGATGCTGGGTCTGATACCGCTTAGTACCCTGATTTTTGGCAGTTTTTCCCTACAGTCCTTTGTGGTCAATCTGATTGCCATCCCTTTGTTTGGTCTGATTCTGGTGCCGCTGGATTTGTCGGCGGCGCTGATGGATGGGGTATTTCCCCGTTTCGCAGACACGTTATGGCAATGGGATGCTGCGGTATTGAGCCATTGGCACGAAATGCTCCGTTGGCTGTTGCGCGTGTGGGATGCCCCGCTGCAACACTGGGACTGGAGTGGCGGTACGGCTGTTTGTCTGCTTGGAATCCTGATCGTGCTGATGTTGCCCAAAGGTGCGGTGTCACGCCTCTGGCTGCTGCCACTGAGCATGCCCATAGTGCTTGCCTGTGTTCGTCCAGTGACCCTGCCAGCGCCACTCAGGGTGACAGCCATGGATACGGCACAGGGGCACAGTGTGCTGATCCGAACGGCGCATCACAGTCTATTGATGAGCATCGGTGTCAGTGGGGACAGTGGGCCGGATCAGGCTATCGTCCAACCCGATCTGCGGGTGAGCGAGTCGATTTTACCGGTGCTGACGCGCGAGGGCATCCAGCGACTGGATCGGATTGTAGTGACAGGAGCAGTGGCAGAGCCGGCCACAAAGCCTGCATTAAAATCAGCACTGGTGCCACTGGCAGTTCAGCGCGATCCGCAGGTTGATACCCGCCTGAGCTGGGGCGCACTGTTGACACACTGGCGACCCGACTCGATCTCACTAGCCGATACGGTCCTGATCTCGGAATTGGCGCGTGAGACTACACATGCCCAGGAAACATTTGCTGTGCGAACCATGGCCTGTCGCTCCGGCGACTCGTGGGAGTGGGATTCGGTGCGCTTTGCATTTCTGGACACCGACTGTACGCTGGCAGTCAGTGTGCCAGAGGGCCTGAAATCAGTCGGTGGCGGGAAGTTTTCATCCACGTTTCGCGGTGGCACACTGACAGTTCGAGCCGCCTCAGCGCGATCAGATACGCTACCGTTTACACCATCGCCTGACACCGAAAAAGGGCCGTCATTATCCCCATCTACATCCACGTCCATGTCGATTGTCATTGAACCCGTAGGGCAGTTTCGCGGAGGGTCACGCCTGACTGTGCAGCGTGGAGGTTCCTCCACAGGCTTGGACACTCCTATTACCCAGACTACTTTTGAAGAAGGCACTCTGCAATTCGATTGGCCCAAGGCAGGCAAAGAGTGGCATATCTTACGCTGGCGGGATCAGCGGCTCTGGTGGTATGACGAAGTGAGGGATACGGACACTCACAATGCTGCCAACTAAGTGTGATACTCTCAAGCCGGCAAGGACTTGGCCATCGGCAAAGCCCTAAGACCCAGAAAAAGGGATATTTCTGCGGATTGCACTGTCTAGAACGACTCGGCCACTATAGGAAGAGCTTTTTCCTGACGTGCAGCCATGAATGATTGGAACGATTGAATGACTGATTCCCTAACCTCCGTGAGATCCTATGTCTAGCTGGCCACCCAATCCCAATCAGGGTTCCAACCCAAACCCCTCCACTCCGCGTCCGGATAACAGTTCGGGCAATCGGCCCACTGGCATCGAAGGTAAAGAGTGGCAATTGCTGGAAAAAGCCCTGTTGGCCTCGGTAGAAGAACAACGCCGTGCCCGTCGCTGGGGGATTTTTTTCAAACTGATTGCCGTAGGCTATTTTCTGGTCATTTTTGCCTTGATGAGTAAAGGCTGCCAGCAGGTCAAAGAAGGCAAGGAAGGACTGGGAGCCTCCAGTCGGAGCCATTTGGCGGTGGTGGATGTGACCGGTGCCATTGGTGTGGGCGATGGTGCCAACAGCGAAGACATTATCGACGCGCTGGACAATGCCTTTGAGGCCAAGAATAGCAAGGCTGTGGTGCTGAATATTAATTCACCCGGTGGCTCGCCCGTGCAATCGGATGATATCTGGCAGGAAATTCGTCGGCTGCGGAGCGAACATACCGACAAGAAAGTCTATGCCGTGATTGGGGACATTGGCGCGTCGGGTGCTTATTACATTGCGTCGGCTGCGGATGAAATTTACGTCAATCCTTCAAGCCTGGTCGGCTCGATTGGGGTAATCATGCCCAATTATGGTCTGCAGGGGCTGGCACAAAAGCTGGGCGTCGAAGACCGCACCATGACCTCGGGCGAGCATAAAGCCATCCTGAGCATGACCAAACCTATTGATCCTGCTGAAAAAGCCCACGTTCAGGGTGTGCTGGATGCGGTACATGCGCACTTTATCAAGGCCGTGCGTGATGGTCGTGGCAAACGTCTGAAAGAAACCCCAGATACTTTTTCTGGACTGTTCTGGAGTGGTGATCAGGCGGTAGCGCAGGGGATCGCGGACAAGTTCGGTAGCGTGGCGTCGTTGCAGCGTGAGCTGAAACTGGACGACTCAGTGAATTACAGCATCACTCACAGCCCGCTGGAAAGCCTGCTGGGCAAAGTGGGTACCAGCATGGGCCATGGGCTGGGTGAAAGCCTTGCCGCTAAAGTGGATATGAGTACCTTGCTGAAGCAATCTCGTTCACCGCTGCAATAAGGTTAGTTCGGATCAGGTTGTTTTTGGTTGTGTCATGACGTGTTGTAATGACGCTTTGTAATGACAATGAACCTATTTTGAATGGTCGTTGTTATTACAATAAAATGCCAATAGCTTGAGTTGATATGACTCAGCGCTGAATGAGAGGCCTTGTGCTTCCCCAACGCCCAACCCTGATCCATTCCAGGAGCACATCGCCATGAATACCGGCAAACCGATCCTGCATTTTGCCCATGCCAATGGCATCCCGTCGGCGGTGTATCAGCAATTGTTGAAACGCTGGCAAGCGGATTTTGAGGTAGTCGTATTGCCTCTAATCGGCACCGACCCGCGCTTTCCGGTGGATGATCAGTGGAAATCGCTGGTGCGGCAGCTGATACACAGTGTCGAAGCCCAAAACGCTGGCCAACCGGTCTATCTGGTCGGGCACTCACTGGGTGGCTTGCTGAGTTTTCTCGCCTGCTATCAGCGACCGGAACTGGTACGCAAATTGGTGATGCTGGACCCGCCGCTGATCCCGGGACTGGCTTCACTCGGGATTCATCTGGCCAAGCGGTTTCATCCGGCCACGGTGGACAAGGTAACGCCTGCCGGACTGTCCTCGCGCCGGCGCGAACATTGGCCCACGCGTGAGGAGGCAGCCCAATCTTTACGAAGCAAGGGATTTTTTAAGGAGTTTGATGCGCAGTGTTTTGCGGATTACATCCATTATGGACTGAGTGATGACCCTGCAGGTGGCGTGACGCTGACCATTCCCCGCGCAACGGAAGTGGCTATTTTTCGTCATACCCCGTCATTGTTTTGGCTAACACCACGCAAGGCGCCCGACGTCCCGGTTCAGATGCTGGTAGGCCGTACCAGTCGGTTTTATGAAAAGGGCGTGCCGCAGAAACTGGAAAAAACTCTGGGAATTCCCTATGAAGTCCGCGACGGCGGGCATATGTTTCCGCTGGAGCATCCCGCGGAAACGGCTGCACGGGTCAAGGAGTTGTTGCTGGGCTGAGCCTTTGCGCCAGCCACCTGCACTTAATTTTGCACTTAACCCGGCCCCTGCACTTAATCGAAGTAGGCCACCTTTTCAGCGACAATAAAACCGTAAGGTCACTTCATAGTCATCATCACGAGCGATGCCGGGCGCTTTTACCCCGGCGATGGCTCCGACTGCCGCACCGACTTGCTCAATGATCCGGCCGGTATCTTCATTGATCACGCCATTGTATTTGGTTTGCTCGTTGACCACGACAGGGCTACCTTTGCCACGGCAGGCGCTATTCACATTTTGCATGGCCACATTGAGCGCAGCCACTTTGGATTTGCCTAGACCCACGGTATCAAACTGATTGTTTTCACGGGGAATGACCAGTGCATTGCTGGGGTTGCTGGCACAGGCAGTCAGACCAAGCGCAAACAGGGTAGCCAGTAGTCCGAGGCGGATCGATGTGTTTCGTTTCATGTGGGTGTCCACCATTCAATAAGCATTAAACAAAGCCAGTAAGGCCAATCAAGCCCTAGTCATAACAGGCTTTTTGGGCAAACACTGTACCGTTGCGTGTCACGTTAGGTTTCAGTGCGTCATTTTTCACGCATGTTGAGATTTTAGGTTGAGATTTTATGTGGAAAAGCCAGGTGGAAATGCTAGAAGGCTGAATCAGGGACTTTTTACTGGCAGCGGAGCATCGGGATTGGCGGGCATCGGCGCAACCTGCTGTTCAATCGGCAAGCCAAGTAATAATTCCCCGATATACGCATCGACGCTATTGGTGTACTCGCTGGGCTGACCCAGCTCCGCATTGATCTGTTGATGGCTGAGCTCCACCGGCAACACTCGCACAGGAGTTTTCAGCTGAATGGCCTGTGTTTGCAGGGCGATGGCCTGTTCACAGGAATTTTTGCGCAGGGTGGAACAGACACTGAGCAAGGGACGGGCCACCGCTTGCCATTGCTGCAATGGAGAGACTAGAGGCCATTGGGCGGGATCCTTGCCAAAGGCCCGATCATACAGCGGTAAATGTCGGCTAGCCATGAGGGTGGGAATATCCATGGCGGCACTGTCCAGCGCAATGCTGCCCAGCCAGGGCTTGACCTGCCGGTCGATGGCCAGCTTGGGATTGGCGGTGAAGAGACTGACCAGATGCGCACCGGCAGAATGACCCATCAAAATCACCTTCGCCGGATCACCCCCCCAGCCAGTTGCCATGGCTTGAACTTTGGCCATTGCCGTGGCCACATCATTGAGCTGCTCAGCGACAGGGGTCTGAGGCAACAGACGGTAATTGATCGAAACGACGATCATGCCTTGCGGCACCCAGTGATTGACCTTGTTCTGAATCACCGGGGCATTCCGTTTATCCCCTGTCTGCCAGGCGCCACCATGAACCAGCATCAGTATGGGAGCATTGGTTGTTTTTTCTGCGGGCAAATACACGTCCATGCTCTGCAGTCGATCGGCCCCGTAGGGGATGTCCTCGATCACCCGAATTCCTTTGGTTAACACCGCAGGAGTGGCGGGTTCCAGCGCATCCAGTGCATTGGCTGATCTCTCACTCAGCATGGCCAGCATCGGACGCTGAACTGACTGAATTGACTGGCGCTGCTCCATGCGCTCCATGGCACGCTGGCTGGCCCAGTCCCGCAAAGGCCCGGCAACAGCAGGCGTTGTCGCACAAGCCACGAGCAGCATGACCGATAGATGGGTGGAGAGAGGGTGCGAGTTCTGGGCAAAGGCGCGGAAAATCGAGGGTGTCTTCATGGAAAGGCGAGTGTCCTACTGATTTTGTTCGTGTTGATTATCGCAGTTGTGCGGATGTTGGGACTGTAACACGCACAGACCTGAACCGTCAGGCCATCACGAACGATCCCATTGTCTCATTTAGGTTGGCACATTTTGGCTGCTACATTTTGGCTGTCACGGACGCTCAGGATGGCTTCTGTTAAAGCTCTCTCAGCGTGATCGCGGAATCCTGCACGGCAGTTCGCAATAATTCCCGTAGCCATTGGCTGGCGGGATCGTGTTCCCGGCTACTGTGCCAATACACATGCAGTTGAAAGGGCGATAACGCCAGCGGCATGGGATGTACATACAGGTTTTCACCCTTATGACGACTCAAGAGATATTCCGCCAGCCGTCGGGGCAAGGTGAGCTGGTAGCCGAGTTGCTGCGCGAGTCGCATGGCGGCAGGATATTGCTGGCATCGAATGGCCACGTGGCGCTCCAGTCCCAGCCGCGCCAATTCCAGATCTTCCAGACTGCGGCCAGTGCGGCGCGAAGAAACAGCTATGTGGCTGGCGCTGAGGTAATGGTCGACAGTCAGGGCTTCCTGTTGCGGCCCAAGCACCACCAGTTGATCGTCAAACAGGGAAAAATGCTGTATCGACGGGTCCACCGGATGCGCCACGTCCACCGCAAAATCCAGCTCGCCAGTGGCAAGGTCCTTTTTCAGCGTACTGCGCTCACTGCGCACACTGTTCACGACCACCTGGGGAGCTTCGCGCTGCAGTGCCATGAGCCACAGGGGCAACAGCATCGTTTCCAGATCGGTATTCAGCGCCAGCGTCAGCGTGTGCAGATCACGCGATGGCTGAAAGCTGTGATGCCGTATCACACTTCGCTCAAGCCCCCCCAGCGCCTGATTAATATCCGGCCAGAGCCGGTGTGCGAGCGATGTCGGCACCATTCCCTGCGCACTGCGTTCAAACAGGGGATCATCCAGATGCTGCCGCAGCCGTGCCAGTGCATGACTCACAGCAGAAGGGCTGAGCGACAGCTGTTCGGCTGCGCGGGCCAGATTGCCTTCGCGGTAGATCGTGGCAAAGACCCTAAACAGGTTCAGGTCCATTCTGAGCAAGGGTGACGTGGAATGAATAGAATTCATGAAAGGTCATGCACATAAATCGTTTGGTTCAGCATAAGCCGCATCGTAGGATACTGACAATCCCTGTGCGGCAATCGGTTGCCATGGCGTATTTGCCCTGGTCTGTAGTTTACGGTTGTTTGCCATCCCTGACCGGAGTGAATCCATGCAATTTGAACTCAGCGCTCGTGGACACGATATCCTGAACCTGGCAAAGGCTTTTATCCGCGAGGAAATCGAGCCGGTCGAAGCCGCGTTCTGGGCCGAGGTACGCCGTGTTTGCCCGGATGGTGACTGGACGCGCTGGCAGGTGCCGCCGGTGCTTGAGGAACTGAAAACCAAGGCTAAAGCCGCCGGGCTGTGGAATCTGTTTTTGCCGGATGCGGAACTGGGGCAGGGTCTGAGCATTCAGGAATACGCCCACATTGCCGAACAAACGGGCCGAAGCCTGATGGCACCCACCGTGTTTAATTGCAATGCGCCGGATTCCGGCAATATGGAAGTGCTATGGCGCTATGGTTCCGATGCACAAAAAGCCGAATGGCTGATGCCGCTGCTGGACGGCACGATACGTTCGGTGTTTTTAATGACCGAACCCGAGGTAGCCTCATCGGATGCCACCAACATGCAAGCCACGGCGGTGCTGGAAGGCGATGAGATCGTGCTGAATGGCCGTAAATGGTGGTCGAGCGGTATCGGTGATCCTCATGCAAAAATTGCGATTGTCATGGCGCACACGCCCGATCCTGACAAAGACCGTCACCATCAGCATTCGATGGTGCTGGTGCCGCTGGATACACCCGGCCTGACCATTGAGCGCATGTTGCCGGTGTTTGGGGACTACGATGCACCGCATGGCCATGGCGAAGTCAGCCTGACTAATGTGCGCGTGCCGAAGGAGAATTTTATTTCCGGGCCCGGCATGGGCTTTGAAATCGCACAGGGGCGGCTGGGGCCGGGGCGTATTCATCACTGCATGCGGTGCATTGGTGCCGCAGAAAAATCGCTGGAGCTGATGATTGACCGGGGCATGAATCGGGTGGCTTTTGGCAAACCGATCCTGAATCTGGGAGGCAACCGTGAGCGCGTCGCCGAGGCCCGTATTGCGATTGATCAGGCGCGATTATTGACCTTGTATGCTGCCTGGAAAATGGACACGCTGGGCACCATGGCCGCGCTCACGGAAATTTCAGCGATCAAAGTGGTGGCACCGAATGTGCTGCAACAGGTGGTCGATATGGCCATCCAGCTGCATGGCGGGGCTGGAATGTCGCAGGATACGCCCCTCACGGCATTTTTTGCGCAGGCACGCAGTTTGCGATTGGCGGATGGGCCGGATGAAGTGCATAAAGGCATGATCACCAAAATGGAACTCATGAAGCGCGGCTATGGACGGGGCTCAAAGGGCTAAGGCTTATGCTCTATGCCTCGTCTCGTTCCATCGGGCATTTTTTAAAAAAACGCGTCGTGCCGTCTTGGCTTATTCCATTAATAATGGCTTATTCCATTAAAAAGGCATATTTCAGTAAAAAAAGCATATTCCAGTAAAAGGAATCCCATATGGTTTCAGCATCGCAACACGAATCAAAAGCCACCGCTCAGCCAGAGTTGATCGACCTTGGTGGAAAGATCCGTCAGGGCGAGGAGCTGGATGTGGCCGCCGTGCATGGCTGGCTGCTGGCGCAAGGATTGCCGCTCCAAGGGCTGCCCGAAGTCACCCAGTACAGTGGCGGTGCCTCTAACTGGACCTATCGGCTGAAATACCCGCAGCACGACCTGATCCTGCGCCGTCCACCGGTGGGCACAAAGGCGGCTTCTGCCCATGATATGGTGCGCGAATACACGGTACAACAGCGGCTGCGGCCCGTATATCCCGTGGTTCCGGAAATGATTGGGCTGTGTCAGGATCCGTCCGTACTGGGCTGTGATTTTTATGTGATGCGGCGCATTGAAGGCATCATTCCCCGCGCCAATTTACCCAAAGGGCTGGTGCTGACTCAGCCTCAAACCCGGCAGCTGTGCCTGAATGTGCTCGATCAATTGATCGCGCTGCATCGCATCGACCCGGCACAGGCTGGGCTGGACACGCTGGGCAAAGGTGAGGGCTATTGTCGCCGGCAGCTGGATGGCTGGGAAAAGCGGTATCTCAAGGCCAAAACCTGGAATGTGCCGAGCTTTGCGCTGGTGCGCCGCTGGTTACGTGCACGACTGCCTGAAGACAGTG
>CAUJHL010000004.1 GCA_963204705.1 Pseudomonadota bacterium
CCACCGCATTTTGGTGATGCATCAGGGCAGTGTGGTTGAGCTGCAAGAGACTGAAAATCTGTTCACCGCGCCGCAACAGGAGTATACACGGCGGTTAATTGAAGCGAGCCGGGTAGGGCAAGGGTGAGTGGTTTAGGTGATGTTGAATACGAGTGCTGATTTTCTCGGCCAGTTCAAGACCACCCTGTTCAGCATAGTGCATCAGGATTTCGAGTAAGTCACTTTCTGCTTGCGTTTCATAACTGATTGTGTACATTGATAATTACTACTTGCTGGCTAATGGGTTGCGGTCTTGATTTGCATGGTGATCGGCTCCAAAGCCTAAAAGAGATATAAGAGATATAAGAGCTACTATCGCTCTATTCGTTCTCGCCTATCAGTGGGATTCACTGGGAAAATTAGTGTACCCTGCCACCCACCTCACATTTCGGCTATCATTCCTGCGAGACCACCATCCGGCGAGTGAACCATGTTACTGCAAGGCAAGCGTTTTCTGATCGCGGGGATCGCCAGCAAACTCTCCATCGCCTATGCCATTGCACAGGCACTGCACCGGGAAGGGGCTGAGCTGGCATTCAGCTACCCGAATGAACGCCTCAAGGGCCGTGTGGTGGAATTTGCCGCTGCGCTGGGGTCAGATCGGGTGTTCCCCTGCGATGTTGCCTCGGATGAACAGATTCATCAGTTGTTTCAGTCGATTGGGGAAATCTGGGATGGACTGGATGGCGTGGTGCATTCCATCGGTTTTGCCCCGGCAGATCAGCTGGAAGGGGATTTTACCGACGTCACGAGCCGTGAAGGCTTTCAGATCGCCCATGACATCAGTGCCTACAGTTTTGTCGCCATGGCGCGGGAAAGCCGGGGATTGCTGGCTGCGCGTCAGGGCTGCCTGCTAACCCTGACCTATCAGGGCAGTGAGCGCGTTTTGCCGAGCTACAACGTGATGGGGCTGGCCAAGGCCTCCCTGGAATCCAGTGTACGCTATCTTGCCAGTAGTCTGGGTAAAGAGGGGATTCGGGTCAACGCCATTTCAGCCGGGCCGATTCGTACCCTTGCCGCCAGTGGCATCAAGAGTTTCCGGCGGATGCTGGACGTCAATGCACGGATTGCACCGCTGCAACGCAATGTGACGCAGGAAGAAGTGGGTAATGCCGCGCTGTTTTTGTGTTCGCCCTGGGCGTCGGGGATTACCGGGGAAATTTTATACGTGGATGCAGGCTTTAATACCGTTGCGATGAGCGACTATTTGTTGCAGGATAATGAACCTGCTAGTGGCTCCTGAGCCATTGCCCCATATGGGTTGCACAGGCCACTCGCGGATGTGCAAAATCCATACGCTAAGACAGTGTGCAAAGACAGTGTGCAACACCGATGTGCCATTGAGTTAAACGCAGTTCAGGGAATGGACTGTTGGTCGGCGGATTACCCGTTGCTGCCTTCAAAGGCGTAAGGAAGTTGTAAGGAAGTAGTCATAATGACCCAGCCGATTTATCCCGCCGTACCCTACGTAGCCTGTCAGATTCCGCAGAATTTGTCGGATGAATTGAAGCGTATCCATCAGGCCCTGCAATCGGGTAGCAAAGAGTCGCATGCCAAGGAAACCGGCTATCTGGTGACGGAAGCCTCCTGTCATCTGATGGATCGTTTTTTTGGTGACATGATTTCCGAGCTGGCGACCCGCGATGCCGATCCCCTGTTTCGGGAGTCCGCCGCCGTGATACGGGAAATTCAGTCCAAATTGCGCCATTATCTGGGGTGGATTACTTCACATTTTAGTAATGAGCGCTTGCGTCCAGTGATTGCCCATTTTGTGGCGCTGCATTTTGATTTGCCTTCAGGTCTGCATAATGAGGGTGTTTTACAGTCACATCTGACCTTTCCTGTCTCGCCGGATTTGGCCACACAGGCACAGGCCTCCTTGCAGGCCCTGCGCGATGGAACGGCGCCGGATGCACGGGAAGGCATTGAAATTTTGATTAAAATCATTGATGAAGGCTTGCAGCCGCTGTTATTTCAGCCCAAAAAACTGATGCACTTTAACTTTATCGTCGATAAAACCCTGAATGGGGTTATTTCGCTGATGATGACGCTGTCGCATCACAGTTTGCGCAAACTGGGCAAGCACTTGCATCCGCAGCATTTTGAGCTGGTGGCGGATCATCTGGAACAGTTTTTGAAAACCGAATGATTCGCCAATACAGCGATTCTTCTGAAGCAAAATAATACCTTACTCATGCTGTCGTGAGGGCGCCGATGGTTTTTTCCCATGGGCAGGCGCTTTATTCCGAGGCGTATTGTCCTGAAGCAAGGGTTTCAGCACAGTCCATGCATTCGTTACCAGTATGGGCTGGCCGGCAGGATTGGGGTGGATGCGGTCGGCCTGCATGAGGGCTGAATTTCCGCCGATTCCCTCCAGAAAAAAGGGCAGTAAAGGCACCCGGTAGTGTGTTGCTACCGTTTGATAGGACTGCTCAAAGGCTTTGGTATAGGCCGCACCATAGTTGGGGGGAATTTTCATGCCAAAGAGCACAGGCTGTGCCTTGGATGTCTGAACCAGTTGAATCATCTGGCCCAGATTTCGGCTCATCAATTGCGGTGGCTGCCCGCGCAGGCCGTCATTGCCACCCAGTTCAATGACCACGATATCCGGTTTATGCGTTTTTAAAAGGGCCGATAAACGTGCCAGTCCGCCACTGGTGGTTTCACCGCTGATGCTGGCATTAATCAAGCGATGCTGCTTAGGCTTCTGGCTATCCAGCTGAGTCTGTAACCGTGCTACCCAACCCTGCTCTGGCGCCATGCCATAGGCCGCGCTGATGCTATCCCCCAGCACCAGAATCGTTTTGGCCTGAGCATGGGGAGTCAGCAGCAGGGTGTTTGAGGCAAGCAGCAGCGACAGGAAAACATGGCGACGAGTGCTACTGCGCAAGGTGGGTGCGGGGCCTGCACAAAAATCCCCTGTAACCGCGACTGGCTGCTGTGCCATGGTGAGACCTCATTTCATTGGTAATCCTGACTCCCAGAACTGTATGGCGACCACAGCCAGTTCTTTCAAGCAGATTGCCTGATACCCGATTGCCCGACCTTGAGGCGAGGACATAGCATGCCAGTGATCCAGACGCGCCAATTAAGCAAATCCGTGGGCGAAACGTCCCTCTTGAACCAGATAACGCTGAGCCTTGAGGCACGGGAGCAGGTGGCGCTAGTGGGGCGTTCAGGCTCCGGCAAATCAACCCTGCTGGGTCTGCTGGCCGGGCTGGATCTGCCCAGTTCTGGTGAAGTCTGGCTGGAAGGTCAGCCCCTTCATGCGCTATCGGAAAATGCCCGGGCGCTGCTCCGACGCGAAACAGTAGGTTTTGTCTTTCAGTCTTTTCAGTTGTTGCCCAGTGTCAGTGCCTTGCAGAATGTCCTGTTACCGCTGATGTTACTGGCAAATTCATCCGAACGCAGAAATACCGTCCTGACACGCACAGCCATGGAGACACAGGCTGCCGAGATGCTGGATCGGGTAGGGCTGGCGCACCGGCTTCATCATAGCCCCTCAACCTTATCCGGCGGTGAGCAACAACGGGTAGCGATTGCGCGGGCACTGGTGCATCAGCCCCGGCTGGTGTTTGCCGATGAACCCACGGGCAATCTGGATGGTAAAACGGCTGCCGATATTGAATCGCTGTTGTTTCAACTGAGCGAACAACAGGGAACCACTTTGCTGATGGTGACCCATGATCGGCATCTGGCCGCCCGCTGCCAGCGTCAGCTACATCTGGTGGATGGCGAGCTGGTGGAAAATCATGGAAATCCGGCAAATAAGGATCGCAACCAGAGAGAAAGGCACATCACTGATGAGCAGGAAGCGAGTAGCCAGGCGACTCTGCACAGGTCATTGCCCGATGAAACAGCAGCCTGATCATTCGCTTAACCAGCACCCTGACAAAAGCATTACGGCCATTATTGCTAATGGCCTTGGGTTGCCCTCTCTGGCGCTGCTGCGCACGATGGTACAACAGGCATGGGCGACGGGCGGGCTAGGGTTGCTGATGGCGGCGCTGGTGCTGGCGGTCATGGCGACTAGCCTGATTGGGTTTAGCCGTGAAACCCTGCTACAGGCTACCCGGCAACAAGCTGGGCAGTTGCTGGGAGGTGATCTGGTGGTTTCTGCTGCCGATCCCTTGCCCAGTGTCTGGCAACAGGCAGCGCGTCAGTCTGGGCTGCGAACAACTTCAGTGGAAAGTTTCAGTGGCATGGTACAGCACGGTGAGGACTTCGTGCTGGCCTCGGTCAAAGCTATCGAAGGCGGCTATCCGGTACGGGGTGTGTTGCGTGTCACCACGGAGCATGGCACTGCCATCGCGCAGACAGCACCGCCTACACCGGGACAGGTCTGGATCGAATCCACCCTGGCAGCCAGACTAGGCGTGGGTCTGGGGGATTCCCTGCAATTGGGAATGTCCACCTTCAGGGTGTCCGGTGAAATCACCCGCGACAGCAACCGCGAAACCGGCATGAGCGGCTTTGCTCCCAGCCTGATCATGAATCTGGCGGATGTCCCGGCTACGCAAGTGATCCAGCCGGGCAGCCGGATTGAGTATCGGCTGTTAATGGCCGGAACACCCGCGCAGGTGGCACGCTTTGCCAGTTCGCACCCTAAACTGGGTTCCGGGTTGACCCTGCGCCGCGCGGACGAAGGCAACAGTCGTCTTATGCGACCCATACAGTCCTTACAGGATTATGCGCAAATCGCCAGTCTGATGGTGCTGATCCTGAGTGGGATTGCCCTGAGCCTGAGCAGTTGGCGTTTTGTGGAGCAACAGCGGCACGTCATGGCGCTGCTGCGCTGTCTGGGTGCTGATAGCCGGCAGCTGCTCTGGCTGTGTATCGGGCTGGCAATGCTGGGCTGGCTAGTCGCTGTACTGGTCGGAACCCTGCTGGGCATGGGAGCGGGGTATCTGGTACTGAGCCTGATTCGACAAATGGTGCCAATGCTGGAGCTGCCCTTTGTGCCCCTTCAGGTGATGGGGCCGGCGTTAACAGAAGGAGGTGTCGCCGCAGCCGTACTGTTGATGGGATTTGGCTGGCCTGCAGCACGTCAGCTCTTGCAGGTACCGCCCACGCTGGTGCTGCGTCAGCAAATGGCCTTGCCGGGCTATTCTGTATTGGCAACCAGCCTGATTGCCTGGCTAGTAGTGCTGGGCTATAGCATTTCCCGTAGCAGTCAGTGGCAGCTCGGTGTGGTACTGGTCATGGGGGTGAGTGCGCTACTGCTGTTGGCCTTTCTACTCATTTGGGTGGTGCTGCTTGCCCTACGCCATTACCGCCAAGGCCGGGCAATGGACTTGTTTCAGCCACGGGATGCCCGTCTGGTGGCACTCCAAACGGCGGCTCTGGCGCTGGGTGTGGGGCTGATGGCGTCAGTGTTGCTGCTTCGTGGGGATTTTCTCGGGCAGTGGGAACAACAGCTGGGAAAAGAAACCCCGAATTATTTTCTCTATGGCGTTCCCCCGCAGGATCTGGCCGCACTGGAGCAGCGTCTACAGGCCAAACCCTGGTCGGTCAGTCCCTTTTACCCTAGCCTGCGGGCCCGTCTGCTCACTCGCAACGGCAAGCCTTTTGGAGCACAGGCCAGACGGGACAATGCCCTGCAACGCGAGCTCAATCTCACCATGGCGGGGCAACTTCCCGCCAATAATGTCCTAACTGCGGGTAAGCCACTCCAACGCGCAGGTGAGGCCTCTGTAGAAGTCGGACTGGCAGAGCGTCTCGGCATTCAGGTGGGAGATCGCTTGCAATTTGAACGTCCTGAGGGGCCGCTGAATGTCACCGTGGTCAATCTGCGGACCGTGAAATGGGACAGCTTTCAGCCGAATTTTTTTGTGATTCTGGCGCCCGGAACGCTTGATGCTACGGCAGGAAGTTATCTGGCCAGCATGCGCGTACCAGCAAACGATGCCGCTCACCTTCCCTCGCTGATCCGTGAATTTCCGGCGGTGCTCTTTCTGGATATCGGTACCATCCTCTCGGAAATTCGCGATATTTTAGGTCATGCGGTCGATGCGCTTGCCTTGCTGGCGGTACTGGTGTCCGCAAGTGGGTTGCTGGTGTTACTCAGCAGTTTGCGGCTGCAGTTAGTCCAGCGCCAACGGGAGTTCGCGCTGTTGCGGACGCTGGGCGTTACCCGGCAGCAATTGCGCGGACAACTGCTTAAGGAGTTACTCACGGTGGGCTTGATATCTGGCGTGGTTGGGGTGGCGATGGGGGAGCTGATCAGTCTCGTGCTCAGCCAACGGCTGGAGCTTCCCGTGCAATGGCATCCCCTTTGGTGGCTGGCGGGGCCCACTGCGATGGCGATACTGGCATTGCTAGCAGGTGCCCTACAGCTTCGCAGCCTGTGGACGATGACCCCTGCGCAGCTTTGGCGCAGGGTGTTGGGGTAGAATTATTTGCAAAGCCGAGTACGGGGATTTGCTATACCAAATAATTACCGTGGAAGCTGGTGCACAGACCAAAATTGCTGGATACGCAGGCTGCATTCTTGTGGTGTTTGCTGTTTGCGACAAAACTCTTCCAGTAGCATCTTGGCATCTTTGAATGTGGCATTAGCGTTGAAATAATGCACAGTATCAATAGTGCTCAGAATCCGCTCGGCTTCCTTCTGGTTATTGTCTGCCAGTAAAAACATCATGTGTTGTATGTACAGTGGCGTAGATTCAAGCGGGCTATAAAATGACAGGGCTTTTTGATTACTACCATAAGCGGTGTGCCAGTCAGGATTGTAGCGGAAGTTAGCCAAAGCCAGATTATAGTAAATGGAACCAATCTGGGCCTTGCCCAAGGGATAGCGCGATTCAAAATCGGATGTAGTGGGATTAATATTCAGGGTGTCGAGCTTCGCGGCAACCTGTTGCAGTACTGCATAGGATGCTGGATCTCCCTGCGTGAGCAGCATGACAGAATAGATGTAAGCGTCGTAAAGCTCCAGACTGCCATTTTTAGTTTTAATCGCCTGAAGTTCTTTATCCAATAGAGCGTATTCTTTGCGATTGAGTAGTTCAGAAAAATAATTCGTCTTTCCAGCGATCAGCGTCGGGTGGCTTAAATAAATCCAGTGCCAGAAATTAAGTTCATTACTCCAGAAAGGCAATAAGCTTTTGACGGTGAGTGCAGCCAGCAGTGTCCAACAGGTAAAGAAAAGTATGGTGGCGTTCTTGATTAATGTGCTGCGAAGATATTTAAATGAAAGTGACGAAAGCCCGATACTTAGAAATGCCAGTGGTAATGTAAGAAACCGATCACATCCAATATTATCGCCAAAAGTCGCAGGAACAAAATAAAGTACTGGGAAAATGGAGAGTAGAAATAACAGTATCCCTGCTGTGAGTGCCGAGCATTTACGATAAAATTTCCAGAAAGCAATGGCATAACATAACAGTACCAGCATGACGCCTGCAATACCTGAAGGTATAACTGAGGTATCGGATCTTATTGGATGGATTGGTGATATCGAGAAGAAAGGTAAAAATGCCTGTTTTATATAAAACAGAAGTGCTTTTAAGGGAAGTCCTTGTTCCAGCCATGACGAATGGATATATTCCAAACTCATCGATTTGTGATAGGACTCACCCATGGATAATCGGCGTAAAATAAAGTAAACACTAAAAGATAGTATTAGGGAAATAATTAACCATTTATTGGCGTAGAAATAATTTTTCAGGGTTATTTTTTCGGCAATTTTTGTGGTATGGGTACAATAGCCTAGTATTAGTAATGCGGGTGCCATTATAATGCCAATTTCTTTCGAACCTAAGGCTAGAAAGAAAATTAACCCAAGTGAGGCCGCGCGAGAGACAGTATCGGTAGGGTTCTTAATAAGGATATAACAGCCAACTAAGGTAAAGAAGGTCGCTAGCAGATCAAACCTTCCGGATACCCAAGCTGCCACTTCAATAAGTGACGGATGCAGGGCGTACATTAAGCTAGTCAGTAGCACCAGAATTGGAAATTGATTGTCGTTATTTTTTTGATATAAATGGTTGGATATTAGAAAAACTACTATAGAATTTAAAGTGTGTATTAAAATATTGATAAAATGTGAGAGTACGGGGTCTCTACCCCAAGTGTTGAATTCCAGCCAGAAGGTAAGAAAGACCCAGGGTCTGAAATAAGAGGTATCCTGTAAAACAGGTGTCGCAATAGTTTTCCAGTGTAAAGGGGATTGGGAAAGTACAACACGATCCAGAAAAAGCGTAATATCATCCCATATGTAATCAGAGTGGATTACTGGAAAATAAGTTATTCCAATAATAATGATTATTATCGCAATGGAGATGGGTGTAAAAAGATCAAAGGAAAGCTTGGTGGTGTCCTTGGTGAGGAGAGAGCGGGACTGCATCATCTTAGCATCTGCGCCGGAACGTCCGTAATAATCCCATCCGCACCCCAGGTCATGAGTTGCTGCGCCCGAACTGGATCATTCACTGTCCACACGCTGCAGGCCAGCCCTGCCTCACGCAGACCCGTGATCACAGAATGATCAGTCAGGCGATCGGCCATGCCCACGCGGGTACAACCAAGCCGCTGCGCCGTGTCGATAATGTCTGAGGTAGGTAACGGCAGTTCAATCAACAGTCCGCGCTTGAAATCCGCTGCCAGTTGCTGGGCCGCCTGTAGAATTTTAAGGTCAAACGAGGTCAGGGTAATCTGATTTTTCCAGGGGGTGAGCAACCGAGAAAGCGCGGAAATCAGCCGCATGGCCGCAGTGTCATCCATAACAGCCTTTAGCTCTACCTCAATATGGTCAAAGTCTGCCAGCAAGGCCATGACCTCACTCAATAGGGGCGTGGGCTCTGGGGTTGGCCAGTCCGGCCAGCCGACCCGATGATCGGTTTCAGACAATAGATCTGTGCTCAGCTGGTGTACAGACTCTGCGCGCCCGGCCGTCCTCAGCAAACTGTCATCGTGAATCACGATTAGCGTGCCATCGCTGAGTTGCCGAACGTCAAATTCCACCGCTTTTAGCCCAAGATTGCGCAAATACCGAAAGCCGCCGAGGGTGTTTTCCGGGGCTTCTTTACGTGCGCCGCGATGACCAATCCATTGCATGGGAGGATTCCGTGTAGGGAGCTTAACGACTGAACTGAATTTTAAGAGCTGGACTCTGTTTTTGCGATGGCCACGTCACTACCCGCTCAAGACTCCGGCTGCCACCCATGTCGCTGTTGCC
This sequence comes from Pseudomonadota bacterium, assembly GCA_963204705.1. Lineage (GTDB taxonomy): Bacteria > Pseudomonadota > Gammaproteobacteria > Pseudomonadales > Moraxellaceae > CAUJHL01. The sequence continues at coordinate 9,218 of CAUJHL010000004.1, forward strand.
AGATGACCGGAGGCGTTCCCTGAATCCGCCCGATATGGCGGGACAGCACAAACAGCCAGTCAGACAGCCGATTCAGATACTGTACCACGGTGTCCGAAAGCGTCGCATCCACTGCCTTTAGCGCAACCACTTCGCGCTCAGCCCTCCGGCACACCGTGCGGCAGACATGGGCCTGGGCAATGGCAGTGCTGCCTGCGGGTAAAATAAAATTGGCCAATGGCGGTAACTGCGCGTTCCAGAGGTGGATTTCCTGCTCCAGCTGGAGAAGGCTAGCGTCAGCCAGCTGCCGGTGGCCTGGAATGCACAGCTCTCCGCCCAGATCAAAGCATTCGTGTTGCCGTTGTGACAGCACGGCATCGAGTTCAGCCAGCCCCGCCTGTTGTTCAGGGGATGTAGGTAGGGCAGACGGAGCCTGCAAAAAAGCCCTGAGTAACCCCAAATGGCTGTTTAATTCATCGACAGTGCCAAACGCGCAGACGCGGGCATCGGCCTTGCTGACACGGACGCCGTTGCCCAGTGCGGTGCTGCCGTCGTCGCCCGTGCGGGTGACAATCCGGCTGAGACGTGTGGTCATGGTTAAGGTACTCTATTAGTTTTTCCAAAGCCATTGCGCTAAAAAACTGGAAACGAGTGTGCGTCAGGCCAAGGTTAGGTTTCAGACATTACGAAGCCGAATCTGCCCTCCGTGCAGAGAGTCATTTCTCTCGTGGCTTACGTGGCTTGCGTAATTTGGCCTTTGAGGTCAGCGGGATGAGTAGGCCAATCGATGGTTAGAGCATCGCTTAATCCTTCGATTGGCCGCCGTTTACCCCAGATTTGGCTTAAGCTTTAGTTTAATAGTTAAAGCTGATGCCGACACTCGCCTGACGCGGACGTGCCAGGTATTCTCCACCAAATTTCTGCGCCACGACATAGCGGATATTCGCCGCATTCTCGACGTTCGCAAACCAGCGCACATAGGGCGTTTGTTGCCAGTAGCCATTCAGGCCGAGGGTTGCAAAGCCCGGATTCTCCTTACCGCTGTCTTTGTTATGCGACTTGGCGAGTACCGTGACTGACCCACCGCAGCGTCCGTAGTCATAACCAGTTTGCAGGGTGACGCTCTGGCGGGGACGGCGTAGCAAGTCCTTGTCCGTGGACAGATCAATCGGCTGCACATAACTATAGGCGGTACGGGCAAACCAGTTGTCCTGTTTCCAGTTTAGACTGGCTTCAGCGCCACGCATACGCGCACGATCGACGTTATAGGCGGTATAGCTATTGGCTGGATCGTAATTGATGCCCTGTTTGGCCTGAGTCTGGTACGCCGCGAATCCGCTGGAAATTGCGTGTGTCCACTGCTGATCCAGTCCCAGCTCAACACTGCGGCTGGTTTCGGGTTTCAGATTGGGATTGCCGCCAAAGCCATAGCGTTGATTGGCATCCGGCGCATGAAAGGCTGTGCCGAGATTGGCATACACACTGTGCTGCGGCAAAAAGTGCCAGCGCGCGGCCAGCTGTCCCGTTTGATGACGGCCAAAATCACGGTCATCCTCGCTGCGTAAGCCCGCCTGGGTAGACCAGGCTCCCTGCTGAAACTGATGCTGGACAAACACGGCGTTGCTTTTTAGCTGTCGATCGTACGCCGTACCAAAACTATTGGCATAGCTACCGTCAGTCTTCCGCAATGTAGTGCCGAACAACAGGGACTGATGCGGCAGAAAGGCCCAGTTGAGGCTGGTATCCAGTTCACGGTGCTGGGTGTGGGCAAAGTCGGTGCTTTGATTCTGATCCAGTTCATCCTGAAATTCTGACAGTCGGGCTTGCCAGTTCAGGACAGGGCTGAGTTGCCAGTGGCTTTGCAGATTCCAGAGCTGATTGCGGAAATCCTGCGACAATGGCTTAGAGCCAAGGTAGTCCACAGTGCCCTGATTCTGACGTAGCTGCAGGCTATAACCATAGTCGGTGGTTTCCGTGCCCAGCTTCACACTGACGCCCTGATCAGACATGCCGGAGTCCACTTTAGCGTCTGTGGACACATGATAGCCATCGGTGCCCAGCCGGTGTGCCTGAAGCTGCAGGTAGGAGTCGTTTCGGGTCAGGTCAAGTCCCAGCCCTGCTTTATACAAGGACTTTTCGCCCACTTCGAGGCTGGCGCGCAGTCCGGCCTTTTTAGGCGTCTTGCTGATGAGCTGAACGACACCGCCGATCGCATCGGAACCATACTGTACTGAAGCAGGGCCTTTGAGAATTTCAATGCGCTCCAGATCGCTGGTGTCCATAAACTGCCAGGAAGGAATCGAGGAAGTCGCTGGGTTCAGGCGCATTCCGTCCGCGAGCAGCAGCACATGATTACTGTTGGTTCCACGTAGAAAGAGTGACGCCTGCTGGCCATAGCCCGGCTGAATCACTGTTAATTCCGGAAGGGTAGACAGCAGGCTGGGCAATTCCCTTACAGTGGATTGCTGCAGGGTTTTCTGGGAAATGGTCTGAATGGCAGCCGGGGTCTGCTTGACGGGTTCAGGCAATCGACTGGCCGTCACCACAATGGTGTCCATCGTGGAAATATCCGTCGGCAGCTGGGGTTCGGTGCTGGCATTCGCATTCTCACTAGCTTTGTCACTAGCATTGTCACTAGCATTGTCACTAGCACTGTCATGAGCACTGTCATGAGCACTGACGTCCGCCAGACTGATCTGGGGCAGCAGGGCGGTGAGCACCATCGTCACAGCAAGGGCGAGCGGTTTAGGAGAAAATCCACGGGCAGCGCGGAAATTTGATGAAGTCACCAGAGAAAAAATAGAAGAAACAGCAGTAAAAGCCAAAACAGTCACAATGATCTCCAGGCGCACCACCCACCGTGGTCGCTTAGGGTAAGGCTTCAGGCCGGTCTCCGGACTTCATCAGTGCAGCGATGCCGCTGATTTACCGTTGCGGGGGCAGTGCCGGATTTTCACCAGCTTCCCGTTCTGCGACCACAAGGGACGGCGCAGAATCCCAGTGGGAACACCTGAGGCGGCGCAAGTATAGGGAAATCAGTATTCAATAACAATTTCAGCCAAACTCCGCCCCAATTTCTGCCCAAAATCCGCAAAAGTATGCTGCTTTCAGCTAAAGTAGTGGCCTTACTCTTTCTTTCGGGCATTCATGACCGCATTGTCGCGTGTACGAATCAAATTTTGCGGACTGACTCGCGCGGACGATGTACGGGCCGCCGTCAGCGCCGGTGCCGACGCGTTGGGACTGGTATTTTATCCTCCCAGTCCCAGAGCAGTATCCGTCGACATCGCGCTGCAACTGGCGATGGCCGCTGGGCCATTTGTCCAGGTGACGGGATTATTTGTCGATCCTGACGCTGAATTACTGAACGAGGTTTGCCACGCAGTGCCACTGGAATTGATACAATTTCACGGTGAGGAAAGCCCTGAGCAATGCCGTACACTGGCAGCCCGCGTGGGCAGACGCTGGATCAAGGCTTTGGCAGTCCCACCGTCGATGACTGCGGCGGACTTGCTGGTGCGGGTAGGGGAGTATCGGGCAGCGGGGGCCTCTGGCGTGTTACTGGATGCCTGGCACCCGCAGTTAAAAGGCGGAACCGGCCAGACGCTCGATTGGGCGAGCCTGCCTGAGCTGGATTGCCCGTGGATCCTGGCGGGTGGCCTGACGGCGGACAATGTGATGCAGGCTATCCTCCAGACTCGTCCCTATGCGGTAGATGTCAGTGGCGGCATTGAAGCGGTCGATGCAGTTTCTGGTGCTGTGTGTAAAGGCATCAAATCCCCGACAGCCATGCGGGAGTTTGCAGCAGCGGTTCAGGCGGCCAGTCAACACCAGACGACAGCCACCGTGACGAGTGTTTAGCTTTTAGATGCTTTTTTAAAGAGATTGGTTTTTAAATGCTTAGTTATCAGAAACTAAGTTCCCAAGGCTGAGCTTCCCTAAGACAGACGCAGCGTGACCGATAGCGTTTGACTGATTTTTGATGACTGATTTTTGATGACTGATTTTGGTGATTTGCCCTTTGTAACTGAAATAGCTTGACTGATTTTTTGTGATTGATCTTTTGTGATTGATCTTTTGTGATTGAGAGACCCATGACTGATATGACGAAACCGGATGCTCCACACGCGCTGAATACGACGACCTCACCGCAACCGGCGGCTTCAGGCAAAACCGACTGGGCCAGTTTTCCCGATGCCCAGGGGCATTTTGGCGTGCATGGCGGCCGTTTCGTGTCTGAAACCCTGATGGCCGCGCTGGAAGACCTCGAAGCCCTGTATGGACGTATGAAAAACGACCCGCAATTTCTGCGCGAGTTTGATCATGATCTGGCGCATTACGTGGGCCGGCCCAGCCCGCTGTACCATGCTGAGCGCTGGAGTCGGGAATTGGGCGGTGCACAGATTTACCTGAAACGCGAAGACCTGAACCATACCGGCGCCCATAAGGTGAACAACACCATCGGGCAGGCTCTGCTGGCGAAACTCTCCGGCAAAAAGCGCGTCATTGCAGAAACCGGCGCTGGCCAGCACGGGGTGGCTACCGCGACGATTGCCGCACGGCTTGGTCTGGAATGTGTGGTGTACATGGGTGCCGAGGATGTGCAGCGGCAGGCCATGAACGTTTATCGCATGAAACTGCTGGGCGCGACCGTGGTGCCAGTGACCAGTGGTTCACGCACACTCAAAGACGCCATGAACGAAGCCATGCGCGACTGGGTGACCAATGTTGATACTACGTATTACATCATTGGTACGGTTGCTGGGCCGCATCCGTATCCCATGCTGGTGCGGGATTTTCAGTGTGTAATTGGCCGTGAAGCCCGTCAGCAGCATCTGGAGCAAACCGGAAAATTACCTGACGCGCTGATTGCCTGTGTGGGGGGTGGCAGTAATGCCATTGGATTGTTCTGGCCTTTTCTCTCCGATGAATCGGTGGCCATGTACGGCGTGGAAGCCGCTGGGGATGGCGTGGAGACGGGTCGGCATTCTGCGCCACTGAATGCTGGCCGTATTGGCGTACTGCACGGCAATCGCACCTATCTGATGAGCGATGATCATGGACAAATCATTGAAACCCATTCGGTTTCGGCGGGTCTTGATTATCCCGGCGTTGGCCCTGAGCACAGCTTTCTTAAGGACATTGGCCGGGTCAATTACGTGGCAATTACCGACACTGAAGCGCTGGCAGGCTTCCGTGAACTGACCCGTACCGAAGGCATTATTCCGGCGCTGGAAAGCTCCCACGCAATTGCCTATGCACACAAGCTGGCACCTACGCTGTCCCCAGAGCAAAGCATCATCCTCAATCTGTCCGGACGTGGGGATAAAGACCTGATGACGGTCGCACGGCTGGATGGGATCAGTGTGACCTGAGATCGGTTTCGGATCTTGTGACTGAAAAGTATCGCTCTTTCGTTTGCCTGCCTGTCAGGTTAAGCATGTGTTCAAGGTTGTAAGTGCTATGTCCAGTATTACCGACGCCCGTGAATCCCAGCCGCTGATTGTTCAGGGCAAGCCGCGTTTTGGCCGTTTTGGTGCGCCTCCCGCCGTCATCAATGTCGCGGATTTTGACTATCGCACCCCTTATGGCCAGCCGGTATCCAAAATGGGCCGCTGGCTGGGTTTTAAACAATTTCACTTTATTAGCCTGAACAACGCCGATCTGATGGTAGGGATTGCGCAGGTCGATCTGGGCTGGGTGGGTCATGGTTTTTTTTACGTCCACGAACGCAGTAGCGGTAAAACCCTCGAATTCAGCTTTAACCAGCCGCTGGGATTTCGCACTCATCTTGATGCCACGCCACAGCATGGCAAAAGTGTGTTTCGCAAGGGCTGGTTTAGCATTCAGATCGTAAAGCGGCTGGGTAAACGTGAAGTAGAAGTCCGCAAACTGGGGCGCTTGCTGTTGAAAGCCACCTTGCTGGAACACAGTTGTCAGCCGCTGGCGCTCTGCACTCCAACCGCCGCCAATGGCTGGACGTACACCCAAAAATCCACAGCCCTGCCAGTCAGTGGCACGCTGAATTTTAATGGTAAAAAATACGACCTGAGCCGCGAATGCTGGCTGGGTGCGACCGATGACAGCTGCGGCATGTTGCGCCGTGAAACCGCCTGGCACTGGCTGAGCCTGTCTACCCGCTTGCCCACGGGTGAATTGTTTGGCATCAATCTGGCCACGGGCGTTAATGAGACCTACGGTTCGGAAAATTCGGCCTGGCTTAATGGAGTGCTGCAGGAGCTACCGCCGGTTTTGTTTGAGCAACGGGAGGACTATTGGTCGGTGCGCAGTGCCGATGAGCGCGTCAAATTGCGGGTGACTACCGGATGGAGTCGTGAAGAATCCCTCAATCTCGGGGTGGTGGGTAGTCATTTTAATCAGTGGGTGTCACAGGTATCGGGGACCATCACGCTGGCGGATGGCAAAGTCATTCGCGTCGATGCTGTGCCCTGTTTACTGGAAAAGCATTTTGCCAAGTGGTAAGTCCTGCTTCTGGTCATGTTATCTCGTGTCCTGACCGGTTCAGGTTCAGGATAAAAATTTCGTTTTGCTGGAACCATCATGTCGCGTTTACAACCCCGTTTTGCCCAGTTGGCTGAATCCTCACGTAAAGCTCTAGTGACCTATGTCATGGCGGGCGATCCAACGCCCTCTGTGACCGTTCCGCTCTTGCACGATCTGGTTCGCGCTGGAGCCAATGTGCTGGAGCTGGGAATGCCTTTTTCCGATCCCATGGCCGATGGGCCGGTGATTGCTGCTGCGGCAGAGCGCGCACTGGCGGGTGGCAGCTCGACCCACACCGTTTTTGAATTGGTCAGAGAATTTCGCCAGACCGATTGTGAAACGCCCGTGGTGTTGATGGGCTATCTAAATCCCGTAGAAATCATGGGTTATGAGGCATTTGCCCGCCGAGCCCACGAGGCAGGAGTCGATGGCATCTTGCTGGTGGATTTGCCACCAGAGGAGTCGGGGAACTGGTCAGAGGTGTTGGCTGGCTTTGACATGGATCCTATTTTTCTGGTCGCTCCCACGACCACGGATCAGCGGATGGATCATATCGCGCAGGCAGCGCGGGGCTTTGTGTATTATGTGTCCCTGAAAGGGGTGACAGGCTCTGCTGCACTGAATACTGACGAAGCCGCCAGCCGGATTCGCTTGCTGAAATCACGGCTGTCGATTCCGGTCGGTGTTGGATTTGGCATTCATGATCGCACGACGGCGCAGGCACTCGGTGCGGTTGCGGATGCTGTGATTGTGGGCAGTGCGCTGGTACGGCCCTTTGCTGAGCAGTCCGTGGAGTTGGCGCATCAGGCTGCAGTGGCCAAGGTTCAGGAATTGCGGCAGGCACTGGATGAGCTCGCCTGAACGATTGACTCCTGCGACTTCAGGCGAAGCTCGCGGCAGATTGAGAAAAGGATAAAAGACTCATGACGAATGCTCAGCAAACCTCGGACATACCGGCGATGAGTTCAGGAAATTCGGGCAATGCTGCGTCTGGAGATACTGCAGTTATCGGCAGTCCGACGACCGAGTCACTGAGCTGGCTGGATCGTCCCATTCCCCAGATTGCCCTGCGTAACATTCAGCAATCCCAAAACAATCTGCAGTCCGAACCGACGATCGAATGTCCGGAATGTCATGCCGTGGTATCACGGACGGCGATGGCGTTTAACGTCTATGTCTGCCCGCAGTGCGATGAGCATTTGCGCATGAAAGCCCGTGATCGTCTTTACTGGTTACTGGATCAGGTGGATCGGGAGCTGGGGCAGGAATTTGTCAGCACGGATCCACTGAATTTTGTCGATTCCCAGCCTTATCCGCAGCGCCTCAGCAAGGCTCAGAGCCAGACCGGTGAAACCGAAGCATTGGTTGTCATGCAAGGTCGTCTTGGCAGTCTGACGGCCATTGCCTGTGCCTTTGAATTTGAATTTATGGGCGGTTCGATGGGCCGGGTGGTCGGCGATCGTTTTGTGTTGGCCTGTGAAACGGCCCTTGCCTTGCGCCAGCCTCTGATCTGTTTTGCGGCATCCGGTGGCGCGCGCATGCAGGAAGGCTTGTTGTCCCTGCTGCAAATGGCCAGAACTTCTGCAGCGATTGAGCGCTTAAAACAGGCGGGAGTCCCCTACGTGGTGGTATTGACCAATCCCGTCTATGGGGGTGTCACCGCCTCACTGGCCATGCTGGGGGATATCCATCTTGCTGAACCCAAGGCCATGGTGGGCTTCGCGGGCAAACGGGTGATCGAACAAACCGTGCGGGAAACCCTGCAGGAGCCTTTTCAACGCGCTGAATTTTTGCTGGAACATGGGGTTGTTGATCAGATCGTCCACCGCCACGCCCTGAAAGAAACCCTGGAACGCCTACTTGCCAAGCTGCTGGGGGTGGTGTGAGCGTATCGCAACAGCCGCTGCCTGTGACGTTGCCCGAATGGCTGGATTATCTGATGCAAGGGCACGTTACGGCGATTGATCTGGGGCTGGAGCGTGTGTTGCCAGTAGCTGAGCAACTGGAGGTGGTTCGGCCGGACGTGCCAGTCATCACGGTGGCGGGTACCAATGGTAAGGGTTCTACCAGTACCCTGATCGCCTGTATGCTTCAGGCGGCTGGCTATCGGGTCGGGTTGTATCAATCACCGCATATTTTCCAGTTTAATGAACGGGTTAAAATTAACCAGCAGCCCGTGAGTGATGAGAAGCTTACCGCAGCGTTTAGCGTGGTTGAACGTGCTCGCCACCAAACCGGTTTGACCCTGTCCTTTTTTGAAGCCACGACACTGGCCGCGTTTCATATTTTTAAGCAGCAAGCCTGTGAGGTCTGGGTGCTGGAAGTGGGGTTGGGCGGGCGTCTGGATGTGGTCAATGTGGTCGATCCGTCGGTTGCCGTCATTACCAATATTGGCCTTGATCATACCGAATGGCTTGGCCCAGACCGCGAGTCGATTGGGCGGGAAAAAGCAGGCATTCTTCGTCCCGGCATTCCGCTGATTTACGGGGATGCGGACATGCCGGACACTATTCGGGCACGCGCAGAGGAACTGGGCTGTCCCATCTGGCAGGCTGGCCGGGATTTTTTTGCCTTTCCACAAAGTGCTCCCGCGGCTGACATTCCCAATGGCACACCCTTGCGTACACAGAGTAGCGGCCAGTGGCACTATAGCGCCTCAGGCGTTACTCTGGCCTTGCCGATGCCCAGTCTGGCGCTGGAAAATGCCGCCACGGCGGTGACTGCCATACTCGCCAGTGGTCTGGTGCATAATCACCGGTCGATCGCGCACGGTCTGAGCGATGCGCAGTTGTGGGGACGATTTCAGCGGCTCTCCTATCACGGGCATCTCGTGATTATGGACGCGGCGCACAATCCTCATGGCATGGCATTTTTAACGACTCAACTGTCACAGGCACTTGCCCCGCGGACATCGGCATCGCGCTCGCTCCGTGTGGTGTTCAGTATGCTGGGTGACAAAGACATCGCAGGTGTGATGTCGATACTGGCCCCCTGGGTGCAAAAGTGGTATCTGTCGGCGCTAACAGTGCCTCGTGCTGCCACCCTGGAACAGTTAGGCTCTGCGCTACAGGCTGCTGATCCGGATGCCATCATCGAAATGGCTGCGACGCCACTCGAGGCCTTTCACGCTGCCATTGCCGAACAACAGCCAGATGAGACCCTTCTGGTTTGCGGTTCCTTTCATACCCTTGAAGCCCTTTGGGGAGAGTTAAGCCACCATGGATAACCAAAACAAACAACGCTGGATTGGTGGAGCCATTTTGCTCGGCGGTGGTGCGCTCATGGCGGCTCTGCTGTTACCCGATCGTCGTCCTCAGGACCTGATTCCCGCCGATGCCGGAAAAGCCGTGCAAAACACCACACTGGGTGAGCTTAAGCCGGTGCAGAATCCCACGACGAATTCTCCCAATGATGCAGCAGCGGATTTGAATCAAACCAGTGCGACACAGGTTGACGCACAAGCGACAAATACCGATGCACTTTCTCCAGCTACTGCGCATAATGCAGGTACGGAAAGCGGGGACTCGCTAGCCCTGGATGTTGAAACTGAGCATCGCATGCTGGAGCAACAAAAACAGCTCCGCGCCAAACAGGTCGCCGAACAGGAAGCCAAAACCGCTGAGTTTCTGGCTAGACAGCAACAGGCAGAAGCCGATGCTGCACGCAAAGCTGCAGAAGAGCATGCGGCCAGACTGGCGGCCCGTCAGGCGCGGGACGATGCTTCGCTGAAATCTACCGATCCACTGGCGCCAGAACTGCTGGATGACCCGGCTGCGCAGGATGCGGCACGCAAGGCCGAGCTGAAACGTCAGGAACGTGAACGTCTCCAGAAACAGGCGACCGAGCGGGCGGATGAGGCACGGCAGGAACGGGATCGTGCAGCAAAAGATCTGGAACAGGCAAAGCGGCGTTCTGAGAAAGCCCAGCAGGAACGCCAGTCCGCTCAGGCCCAGCACGATGCCGAAGAAAAAGCCCGTGCCCAGGCCGAAGCCGATCGTAAAGCAGCTGCCCGCAAAGCAGCAGAGGACAAGGCTAAAGCCGAAGCAGCCAAAAAAGCAGCGGACGAAAAAGCAGCCCGCCTGCAGGCAGAGGCGGATGCCAAGGCCGCCAAAGCGGCCAAATTGAAAGCCGAAGTAGACGCCAAACGCCGTGCCAAAGAAGATGCGGATGCAGAAGCCAAAGCAGCAGCCGAGGCCAAAAAGCAGGCGGACGCGGAGCGTAAAGCCGAAGCTGCCCGCAAGGCACAGGCCGAAAAAGACAAAAAAGCATCTGATGCCCTGCAGAAAAAACAGGAGCAAGCGGCAAAAGCGGCGGCGGCACTTTCGGCCAAAGCGGCTTCAGTGGTGGCCAAACCCAATGCCAGCAAAGACGATCCTGCAACGGCTGCGCTCAGAGCCAAAGCAGACAAGGCCCGTAAAGAAGCCGAAGCGCTGGCGGAAAAGCTCAGTCAGATGGAGCAGGATCAGGACAAACGCCAGCGTCAGGCCGAAGTCGATAAAGCAGCCAGTGAAGCCAAACAGCTGCAGACTGCCCGCAAAAAGCTGGAAGACGAGCGGGCACGGGCCATCATGACCGACAGTTCCGACAGTCAGCCCTGGATGGTGCAAGTGTCCATGGCCGAGACACAGGCCAAGGCAGATTCTATGGTGGCTCGCCTTCGTGCCAAAGGCTACAAGGTTCGAACCAGTCAGACCACCAAGGGCGTCAGGGTTCTGGTGGGACCGGAAAAAGGTAAAGCGGCCGCCACGGCGCTGAAAAATCAGATCCAGCAGGATTCGAGTCTGTCCATTTCAGGAGCCTGGGTTTCAAATTGGCAACCACCTACGTCCTGATCAGCATTGCGGTACTGGTACTGCTCTGGCTGATCCGAGTCTCCATGCAGGGAGACAAACAGCCAGAAAAACCAGTCCGCGGTGATGAACTGGAGGTATGGCCCTTTGAGCCGCTACCCTTTATGACGCCCGCTGAAGTGCGTTTTTTCAGTCAGTTACAGGAAGCACTGCCCGAGTATTACATTTTTGCTCAGGTGCAACTGTCACGACTCATTCAGTGCAATGACCCTGAGGATGAAAAATTCTGGCTGAATCGCATTAACCGGATGAGTGCGGACTATGTCGTCGTGCATCCCGACGTCCAGTC
>CAUJHL010000005.1 GCA_963204705.1 Pseudomonadota bacterium
GGTTGCTCAAGTGCTGCTCTGAATGTCATAAATGGAAAGGGCTTTGTTGCACAAAGCTGACGACAATACATTGATTGTGTAGAATTTGCCCATGAGCAAACCTACACCCCCTAAGTACAAGACCACGAACTGGCCCGCCTATAACCGAGCCCTGCGCAGACGCGGCGCCCTGACCATCTGGCTCGATCACGACCTGTGCTGGCGAGCCCCGTTGACCGGCAAGGTTGGCCGCAATCCCACCTTCAGCGATGCCGCCATCCAGTTCTGCCTGACCATTAAAGGTCTGTTTGGACTGCCCCTGCGGCAGACCACCGGATTCGTCGAAAGCCTTTTCCGGTTAGCCAACCTGGATTGGCCGGTTCCGGACTTCAGCACGCTCAGCCGGCGGCAGAAGACCCTGGAAGTCACCATTCCCTACCAGCCCCGGAGCGGCGCCCTGCACTTGTTGATCGACAGCACCGGGATCAAGTTCCGGGGTGAAGGTGAGGGTGAATGGAAATGCAAGAAGCATGGCGCAGAGTACCGCCGCCAGTGGCGCAAGGTTCATTTGGGCATTGATGCGGAAACCCTGGAAATACGAGCCATTGAGGTCACCGACAACAGTGTGGGCGATGCGCCAATGCTGCCGCAGTTGCTTAGCCAGATTCCCGAGTCGGAGCCCGTCGCCACGGTCAGCGGCGATGGAGCCTATGACACCCGGGCCTGCCATGAGGCGATTGCCGCACGCGAGGCCGTCGCAGTCATTCCAATCCGTAAGAATGGGAAACCCTGGAAAAGAAAAACGGCGGGAGACCGGGTACTAAATGAGATACTGGAAGCGATACAGTATTTAGGCCGGCCTCTTTGGAAAAAATGGACTGGCTATCACCGACGCAGCTTAGTCGAAACCAAGATGCGGTGCTTCAAACAGCTCGGTGAACGGGTGATGGCACGTGATCCGCACCGGCAGGTGGTTGAACTGCAAGTACGTGCCGCTATCCTGAACAGCTATACCCGACTCGGCGTGCCACGCACCCTTCGTGTGTCTTGAGCTATTTGGGGAGAGGGGAAATTCAACTCTTGATCGGGTTATGCAACAAAGCCGTTTCACTCTTGTACTTGCTTTTTAAAAAATATGATGAGAATGTATGGTTAGTTGATGTTTTATTAAGGGGAACATAATGTTGGAATTAGATTTAGAGAATTTAGATGTCTCTTTTGATGATGAGTTTTTTAAAAATGAAAAATTGACTTGGCTACCGTGGGTTGGCGTAAATTTTCAAACAACCACAGTGCGAACTCTAGTGTTAGGTGAAAGCACCTATAACTGGAATCCATCAAGTGCCGTAGTGCAAGAGCGTATCAAAAAAAATGACCATTTAAGGTTGGTACACCAAAATAATGCCATAAAATTTAAAGTAAAATCTGAATATACCCGAAACTTTGAACGTGCGGTGTTTAATAACAAAAAAGTTACGCCACTCATGGCTAAGCAACTTTGGCATTCGGTGGTTTATCATAATTTGGTGTTGCGTTGCATGAAAGATGTGAAAGCGAGACCAAAATATGACGATTATTTAGTAGGTTGGCCTGAAACCTTTAAGCTTTTTGAGTTGCTCAGTGTAGAACAATGTATTTGTTATGGCCTAGAAGATAAAAAAATTAAGGCGTTTAAAGAAGCAGCGACGTTGTGTGGTTATGAATTTAAGGTGCAAAAATTTTCTAAAATTGGCAAATACACCCCCAAAATTATTACCTTAAACATCAATAATAAGTTAATAAAAATTGCTTTTATTAGACATCCTAGCTCGTTTTTTTCTTGGAAAAATTGGGCAGTTTTTATGAAGAATACGCCAATTTTCGTATAAGACACATTTTGTCGGATTGGTAGGGATAATTTTTATAATAAATAGATTGGAGTCTTAAGATGGGTAATCAAGTATTTGCAAAATGGGCATTAGGCTATTCTGGTTGTGATGGTGGTGATGGTGGTGATGGTGGTGATGGTGGTGATGGTGGTGATGTGGGTTCACGAGAAAGTCCTTCTACTTGGATTTGTGGCATTGAATGGGGTGGTGGTCACTCAAAAGAGGATTTAGTTGGCGAGTTAGAGACTGATGTAACAAGACCGCCCAGTGGATATACAGATTGGCAAACCAATTTAGCGTACATTTATAACTGGCAAGTGATGAAGTTGCTGTCCGTTATTAACGGGGGTAACGTTAAAAACGGCTTTGTTGCACAAAGCTGATGATAATACATTGATTGTGTAGAATTTGCCCATGAGCAAACCTACACCCCCTAAGTACAAGACCACGAAAGTTTGTCGAACTGCAAGTACGTGCCGCTATCCTGAACAGCTATACCCGACTCGGCGTGCCGCGCACCCTTCGTGTGTCCTGAGGTATTTGGGGAAAGGGGAAATTCAACTCTTGATCGGGTTATGCAACAAAGCCGCTAATGATGTAAAAGCTCCCTTATACACGTTTAATTTCACTCGTCAACTTATCCCTACTCTGACGACACACCCTGTCCATCGCGCTCGTCATGCTTGAGAGGTGCTGCAAACGGTTGCGTTGCAGCCTTCATCAGGACGATAAGAGAGAACGATTATGTCTGCTTTACCACAGTTACCTGTTACGCCAGTAAAATGGAATGAGCGTTTTGAGCGCCAGGTCATTTTTCGTCTGGCTCGCTGGCTGCCTCTGGGGATTGGGGGGGTGGCCACCCTCGCGTTACTGGTCGGTGCCTGCGTGCTGGCCTACAGTTTTTTGCCCACACTGGAACCCAGTGAACCCAAACCGATCGAAGCGCCGGCACCGGTCAAACTGACACTGGCCGATGTGCAACTGGCGATGAAAAACCCGGCCAGCGCGACGAGTGATTCGCAAGCCGAAGAAGGCGACAACGCGGAAAATGCCGACACTCCTACGCCAGCCGCTGCCCCTTACACGCCCAGTGCCGAGATGACTGCCTTTGTCAAAGCCATGCAGGGCTTGCGGGATCAGTTGCAGCGCAAGGGTATTGACTATCTGGATGTTACCGAGGATCGGTGTCAATGGACGAACTCTTATGATGGGAGCTGTGGAGAATACAGGAAGGAGATCGTCACGCACGGAGTGGGGGATGAGCTGCTGAATTTTTTTGGACGTTATGAGCAAGAACCGATTGCGACGGCACAGCGCGTGTCATTTCCTGACAACAGCATCGAATTAAGTGCTTCCGAAAACCCCGGGCTGCCAGCAATGACCAAAGTCGTCACCGAACTGTCCGATATCATGGCGCAGTCCAAACAGTCCAATGCCCGCCAGATGCTGGAAAGCTGGCTTAATCTGCGCCAACAGCAGGAAGCCTCACAGCAACACGCTCATGAGCAAAAAGTGGACGAGCAACAGCAGAAATACAATGCTGACCTCAGCAAAGCCCAGGAAACCCGTACCCGCAAGCAGGAGCTGAAATCCAACTCCTTAATGGCGCTGGCCGCTGCACTGGCATCACTGGTGTTTTGTGGTCTGGTACTGGCGGTGATTGCACTGGAACGTCACACCCGTGCACTGCAGGCCAGTTTGCAACACTTTGAACGTGCGCAGCGTTCATCGGTCCCTTCGCCCTGACAGATAATTACGATTTCTGCTGAATTGGTAGAAAAATCAGGCGTCATTTGGCTGACTGCAGTGAGTTTAGTGCAGTTAGCTGAATGCATTTGGCTTAATATAATTGATAATGCGAACGATTATCATGTATAGTTGCATTGCTTTTGGGCTATCGACGATACTCTGATGATCCACACGACGACTTCAGTCACTGCGTTTTCGACCTTTTCCCGTGTCAGGGCGGCGGGGATAGGGGCTGGAGTGGTGTGTTTGCATGTCTGGCTCGGTGTGCTTTTCGTAGAATTGGCACCAAAGGCTCTTTCAGAACACACGCCTAAACCCATTCGCATCCAGCTGGTCGCGCAGTTACCGGCGGCTCAGCCAACGCCACCAGCTGAATCTACGCCACCGCAAACACCCTTAAAGCCTTTAGCCAACACGGATTCTGGCGCCACTTCACAACCAGTTTCAAAACCAGTTTCAGAATCCGTTTCAATATCAGCTTCAACACCAGCTGCTGTAAAGACTCGCACAGTCGAGCCAGCGACACCGGCCCTTGTCAAACCGTCAGCTCCACGTTCGATACCGCCCCTGCACGCGAACCCTACTCGCCCAACGCATCCGGCTGAATCAGTAATGACGCCCGTGGTTCTGCCTTCACGCGCAGTTGACGCAGCGTCGGTCGCTGTGGCGAAAGCGGTAGAGCCCGCTTCACCTGCTCAGCAGCCTCAACCATTTCAACACTCTCAGCCTCCAGCGCCAGTCTCCCCAAAAACCGTTGCCATCGAAGGGGTTGCCTATCGTCGGGCACCGGTGATTGAGTACCCCGATACTGCCCGTGAACAGGAACAAGAAGGCACTGCGATCGTCAGAGCCTTGATCGGTGTCAGTGGAGCGGTCGAGCGTGCCAGCATCGAGCGGAGTAGCGGCTCGCGCCTATTGGATCAAGCCGCGCTGAGTGCGGTGAAACAAGCCAGTTTTTATCCGTATCGGGAAAATGGCGCTGCGGTTGCAGTGATGACCCTGATTCCCTTGCAATTTCGCTTAGAGGAGTAATCGCATGGAGTATGTCGCTTTTTGGCAACACACCGATGGTTTGAGCAAGGCACTGTTTTTTGTCTTGATGGGTCTGTCGGTGGTGTCCTGGGTGACGCTGGCATTGCGTCTACTCACCACTCGAGCACTAGTGAAAAAAACTGCTGGCTGGCTGGCACAGGCGATTCATCAACTGAATTTGCCCCTCACGGCCCTGAGTGCCGATAACCGGCAGAGAGTTGTCGAGCAAGCCTTGCTCCAGCAGCTTGGCCGAATTCGCCTACAGACGGAGCAGGGTTTGCCAGTGCTAGGGTCGATCGCGGCGATTGCGCCCTTTATCGGGCTGTTTGGGACGGTCTGGGGGATTTTTCATGCCCTCCATGCGATTGGAATGACTGGTAAGGCGGGTCTGGGCCAGGTCGCGGGCCCGGTGGGCGAGTCGCTCATTATGACGGGGCTGGGTCTGGCGGTGGCGATTCCTGCAGTACTGGGGTACAACCTGTGCCTGCGTCAACATCGTATTCTGATGGCCCGTTTGCAGGACGAGGCGCATACTGTGCTGATGCAGCAAGTGGTACCGGCCTTTCGAGAGCCCTCACAGAGCTCGCCAGCAGCCATCGAGCGGCCCGCACAACTCGTTAGTGAGGTGGCGTAATGGCCTTTCATCTGGACGATGGGGAAGCCCAGTCGCTGACCGAAATCAATCTGGTTCCGCTGATAGATATCATGCTGGTGCTGATGATCATCTTTTTGGTCACTGCGACCGTGATGAATCCGGCGGTGCCGTTAAATTTGCCCGCGACTGGCGCGAGTAGCGTTCCGTCAGAACCAGCTGTTGTGTCGGTGTCCATTAATGCGTCTGGCCAGTATTTCTGGAATGATCAGCCGCTGAGTCTGGCACAGCTTGATGAAAAAATGACACAGGCAGCCAAACTCACCCCACAACCCTCCGTCCAGCTGCGTGCAGACAAGTCGACAGACTATGATCATGTTGCTCAGGTGATTGCGGGTGCCAGTCAGGCCGGTCTGGCGAATCTGGCGTTTGTCAGTGATACCCGCAAGAACTAAACCAAGCCCTAAAAACGGACACCTAATTGGACCCAAAAAAACGGGACATTTAGCCCTGACGGTTTGAGGCAACAACTTCTCTGTCTTGAGCTCCCGCCTAGGGAGCTTTTTAGGATGATTAACAGTGTTCAATGGTGCCGCGTGAGTGCGTATTGCGGGAGCGCTCAATCGCTTTCCATGGCCTTACAGTTTGTGTTGCAAATGCAATTGAGAATAATTATCATTAGTATTGTAATTCATTTTTGACGTTTCATGAAGCGTTATCCAGTGTTAACCGATTAAACTACGGGGCAAACCATGAGCAGGATCATCAGCCGTAAACACAGCAAATCGGCGCAACTGTTGCTACTCGCGACCACCCTGCCGGTTACTGGGACACAGACCGTGCACGCGGCTGACGAGACTCCGCAGATATTGCCCAAAGTCACCATTAGCGCACAGCGTCACCGTAATGCGTATAAAGCAAACACCTCCGGCTCCGACAAATACACGGAATCGCTGCTAAACACGCCGCAGAGCATTGCGGTGATCAAGAAAGAATTGCTGGAAGATCAGGGAGTCACGTCACTCGCGGAAGCCCTGCGCAATAGCCCAGGCATTACCCTGCAGCTGGGTGAAAACGGCAATACCTCAGCAGGTGATACCTTTCAGATGCGGGGATTTTCGGCGCAATCGTCCATTTTTGCCGATGGCATTCGCGATCTGGGGGCGGTCACCCGCGATACTTTTAATACCGAACAGGTTGAAGTGGTCAAGGGTTCGGGTGGCGCGGAAACCGGACGCGGCATTAACGGGGGGTTTATCAATACCCTGACCAAGTTGCCAACACTGCGTGACTCCCGAGAGCTGGGCCTGAGTGTGACCAGTGGTGGGCTGGCGCGGGCGGTCGGCGATCTGAATCAGAGGCTCAGTCCGGATACTGCGATCCGAGTCAATCTGATGGCTCAGGATGGTGGTGTGGAGGGTCGCGATGAATTGGCGAATCAGCGGTATGCCATTGCGCCGTCAATTGCGGTGGGCCTTGGAACACCGACGCGTTTCTATGCCTATTCCCAGCATGTGCGGCAGGACAGTGTGCCCGATGGCGGTATCCCGACCATTGGGATGGAAGGATATGTGCGGGGTGTCGCGACGGGCGTTACGGCAGCACAGGCGGCTGCACTGAACGCCGCGCCGCGCGTGGATGCCGCCAATTTTTATGGCAACCGTCAGGATCGCGAGCGGGTGGATGCTGACATGATCACGCTGAAAGCAGAGCACGATGTGTCGGAAAATCTGAGCCTGCAAACGATTACCCGCTATGGCAAATCCACCATGGATCGGGTGCTGACCTCTGCCGGGCAGGTGAATGCCGTAAACCCGGCCGATCGTTCAAGCTGGACGGTGTCGCTGTCACGTCAGGGAGTGGATCAGGAAAATACTATTCTTGCCAATCAGAGCCATTTACGGCTCAAAACACTGCTCGGTGGCAAGGCACATGAACTGGTGGCTGGCATTGAGCTGATGAAAGAGCAGCAAGTCAACCACACGCTGGCAATCCCCACGGGTGCCGTGGTGGACACTGCCAATTTGTACCAGCCGAATGCCTCAAAGGCCCTGAATCCACTGGTACCCAATGGCGGTTATACCGATGGGACTTCCCGCACGGTGGCGTTGTATCTGCTGGACACGGTGACGCTGAACGAGCAATTTCAAGTGAGCGCGGGGTTGCGGGCGGATCGTTACACCACCGAAACCGATGGCATCACTGTATCGACCAGCAGCGGCAGCGTGACTAAAACCCCGTTTGATCTCAAGGACTCCGGCACCCTGCTGAGCTGGCGCGCAGGCGCGGTATACAAGCCGGTCCCGGAAGGCAGTATTTACCTGAATATTGCCCAGTCCAAAACCCCGCCAGGCAGTGCCAATTTTGCCCTGTCGGCCACCAACGGCAACGCCAATAACACCGCGATGTCACCGCAGCAGACCAGCACCATTGAGCTGGGCAGTAAATGGGAAGTGCTGAAGCGGCGGCTTGCACTGACTGCCAGCCTGTATCGCACGGTCAATGACCATGAAGTCACGCAGGATGCGACGTCCGGGCAGTATTTTCAGCAGGGTAAAACCCGTGTACAGGGACTGGAATTGGGTGCTGTCGGTGAGCTGGCCCGCAACTGGAAACTCTCGGCGGGTTTGGCTTTCATGGATACCAAAGCCAACGATAAAGTCAGCGTGAATGCCACCACGGGTGCCGTCACCACCACCAGCGGTGTGCGTTGGTCTCCCGATGTCACTGCCACGGTCTGGACCGATTACAACTGGCATCAGTGGAGTGTGGGCGGTGGCGTGCGCTATGTCTCGGATCAACAGCGGGAAGTGTCTACGGTACTGACCAATGGCCTGCCTTCGACCACCCCGGCCCTGATGCCCAGGATTCCTGCCTACTGGGTCGCGGATGCCATGCTCGGCTATAAAATCAACAAGCAGGCTTCGGTTGCACTCAACGTGTATAACCTGTTTGATCAGGAATACATCGCCCAGCTTAATAACAGTGGCCAGCGCATGATCATGGGGCAGCCCCTGTCGGCAAAACTGTCCTTTAACTATTCGTTTTAACGACGGGTTTCTGAATGATTGTTTTTATAGGATTGTTTTTAACGGATTGGTTAAAATTATTGTTTAACTCATTTTTTTAACGGCCCGCTTTAGGTGGTTTTCCCTAAGGGCGATTGAATTCCACATTCATTGCCCTTTATTTCCCATTTCAACTGCCGTTGCAGGAATGCCACGGCAGCTTGGCTTTTCTGGAGTGTGCCTGATGTTATTGCACCTACCTGCTGTGTTGACCACGGCTGAAGTCAATGACGTGGTTAGTCAATTAACGGCGATGAACTGGGTCGCGGGCAAGCACACTGCAGGCGGTCAGGCCATTCAGGTCAAACAGAATCTCCAGATCGATCCTGCAGATCCCGCGTATCTGCCACTGGCCCAGCGCATTGCCGAGGCGTTGCTGGCAAATCCGCTATGCCACTCTGCTGCATTGCCGCACCATTTGCTCACCCCGATGTTTAATTGTTATCAGGAGCAGGGGCACTACGGCGATCATATTGACGGGGCCATTCACCGTGATCGGATCACTGGTCAGCAGCATCGCACCGATGTTTCGTTAACGCTGTTTTTGTCAGCACCGGAGGACTATGAAGGCGGCGAACTGATCATTGAGGATGCCTATGGCAGTCACAGCGTCAAACTGGATGCAGGGGATGCGATCCTGTATCCCGCGACCAGTTTACATCGGGTAGAGCCGGTCACCTCCGGACGGCGTTTGGCGGCTTTTAGCTGGATTCAGAGTCTGGTTCGCAGTGATGCCGAGCGTACCCTGTTATTTCAGCTCGACATGACAATTTTGAAACTCCGGCAACAACTGGGCGATCAGCCGGAAGTGACCCAGCTCACCCAGCACTATCACAATCTGCTGCGCCGCTGGAGTGAGGCATGACCCAGGGTGGAGTGGAGGGTGCCATGACTCGTGCAAAGGAGGGTGCCATGACGGGTACAATGGCTATCGCCGCTCATCTGTTTTCGGTTCCTGCCTATGAACAGGAAGCTCAGGCAGTACTGCCTCCCGCCATCTGGGCCTATCTGTCTGGTGGCGCGATGTCGGAAACCACCTTAGGCGCGAATCGGGAAAGCTGGGAAAGACTCCAACTGGTGCCTCGGCGTTTGCAAGCCCTCACGGGCGGTCATACCCGACTGGAACTGTGGGGAAAAACCTACGAACACCCCATCTGGCTCGCCCCGGTGGCCCACCAGCAACTGTTTCATGCTGAAGCAGAGCTAGCCTCGGCACAAGGCGCAGGTGCTACTCAGACACCGATGCTGGTCAGTAGTTTTGCCAATCGCCGCCTCGAAGACATCGCTGCTCACAGCAGTGCGCCCTTATGGTTCCAACTGTATTGGCAGGGAAGCCGCGCGGCGTCACTGGCGTTGATTCGTCGGGCGGAGTCAGCGGGGTATCAGGCGATCGTGCTCACCGTGGATGCGCCGCATATGGGCATTCGGGATCGTGAACGGGCCTCGGGGTTTCAGCTTGCTGCCGACTGTTTGGCGGTCAATCTGGAGTATTCCCCAATACGGCCAGTACCTGAGCCGGGTAGGCATCCACTGTTTGATGGACTGTTTGCCCTGGCTCCCGTGTGGGAGGATGTGGTCTGGCTGAAATCCCAAACCTCGTTGCCGGTGGTTCTAAAGGGGATCCTGCATCCCGCCGATGCCCAACAGGCGGTGCAGCTCGGGGTGGATGGGCTGATTGTGTCCAATCATGGTGGACGGGTGATGGATGGCTGTATCACACCCATGGATGCCTTGCCCGCACTACGGGCGGTGACGCCAGAGCTTTACCCGCTGTTTCTGGACAGTGGCATCCGCAGGGGAAGCGAAGTGGTGAAGGCACTCGCGCTCGGGGCAACGGCGGTAATGGTGGGTCGTCCCTACGTGTATGGACTGGCGGTTGCCGGAGCGCTGGGCGTTGCGCATGTCGTTCAGTTGCTGCGAGAGGAGCTGGAAGTGACCATGGGCCAGTGCGGCTGTGCCAGTCTGCAGGCGGTACGGCAGCTCACGGTTCTGGATTAGCACACTGGATGCAAGTGCTGGACTTCTGACCTAAAAAGCTCATTTTCAACAGTTTTTTCTACAGTTTTTCAAAACGTTTAAACACTTTAAATCGACCAAAACGCGAGACTCACCAGCGCCACCAGACTCCCCACGGTCAGGAGCAAATGATGACCAAGGCGCTTGCGCATACTGAAGTACAGCACATAGCCCAGCAGTGACAGTACCCCGATAATCACCGCGCTCAGGTCGATCAGCCAGCGCCAGCCCGCTCCGGTATTTTTGCCCCGATGCAGCTCCGTCAACAGGCTGATCGCTGAGGCGGGTTTACGGGTTACTTCGATGAGGTGTTCTTCGGGCCTGAGCCAAATATCACTCGAACCTGCCGGGCTTTCCAGCCGGATCATCAGCTCCCCGTCGCTGACTTCGCTACTTTGAAATCGGCCAGTCAATTCGAGCTGCTGTCGCACATACGCCAGCACTTCAGCGCTGGGGTTTTCCTGTTGCTGCCAGTGTCTGGCGAGGGTTTCCGGCACCGTCAGGGTCTGGATGTGCTCCTGTTTTTCACCTTCAAACCAATCGGGATGATTCAGCAGTAGGCCGGTGGCGGCAAAAAACATCAGCATGAGAAAGGCCAGCGCCGAGAGCCAGCCGTGGAGGCGGCGGGATAGGCGAAACAGTCGTGACCGTGGGAGTCGGGCTAAACTCAATTTCATTTAAATCGACCGCACAAAACTAAGCCGCAGACCGGCAATTTCAGCCTTGGCGGGAAGCTCCTGAACGGGTGCGCCCGGCTGCGTAGTCAGTTCAAAACTTTGATAGCTGTGCTCACCGTGTTCCCGCGAGGTTTCAATGTGAATCAGGTAGTTGCCCGCCGGAACGGGCTGGCCGTTATCGTCTTTGCCATCCCAGTTCAGAGTGTATTGGCCGGGCTGGCGAGAGGGTCGAGCAATACTGTCCAGTGAATCCATCTGCCGTCCGTAGCGTTTCCACCAGATGTAATTGGAATCAATCCATTTGTCTGCTTTGCCCCACACGGCCAGCGTGCGAATGCGTTTTTTCTGGGCATCGGTGACCCAGACCGCGACATACGGCGCGCGGTATTTTTCCACCGCAATCTTAGGAATACTAAGCTCCAGACGAGCCTGAAATCCGGCAGGCCATACGCCATTAGGCCCGCTCACCGTAGTAGGCATATCGCCTGCGACCGTGACAGAGTGCGCTTGTTGGCCGCTTTGTACCAACGTTGACCAGCCAGCGGATTGAAAGCGTTGGTCATTGGTCAGGATCATCTGTGCTTCATAGCCAGCCAGCTGCTCGATCAGCGCCATGCCATCCAGCGGCGGCATCGCTGCGAGCGCCGTTGCCAGTGCATCGGCATCGGCGGCGCACTGGCCGACCACCACGCACTGTTCCACCTGATTGAGCGGCAGACCATCTTGGGGATTCAGCAAATGGCTGTTTCCAGCAAGACTACGGGCACCCTGACCACTGAACGCCACTGCCTGATTGGTGAGGGCCAAAACTTGCGAAGCAGAGTCATTGTCCGCACGGCTAAAGGCATCCCGCACCCCAATCTGCCAGCTACGCTGTTGCGGAGTCTGCCCCCAAACCCGTAGATCACCACCGATATCCACCAATAGTCCCTTCAGCGCGGGTACTGCCGTGCGCGCAGAGACTAAAGCCTTATCAATGATATAGCCCTTGGCATACGCATCGGGTGTCAGCAGGATGCCTTCGGGCAGCTGAATCGTTTGGCTATCCGCATCCAGAGTCACGGTAGTCTGGCTCAGCTGATCCAGCAGAGCTTGCCGAATCGGTTCCTCAATGGTCATGACACCGCTGTG
The DNA here is from genome assembly GCA_963204705.1 of Pseudomonadota bacterium. Lineage (GTDB taxonomy): Bacteria > Pseudomonadota > Gammaproteobacteria > Pseudomonadales > Moraxellaceae > CAUJHL01. Next base: position 12,113 of record CAUJHL010000005.1, read on the forward strand.
CTGTTCCCAGTGTCGGATCAACTGGCCCAGTCGGGTATCAAAGGCACCACAGGTTTTGCTTCGCCACTGTTCGCAGGCTGCAATGACCGCAAACAGTTCCGGGCTGGCGCTGTGTCGTCCCTTGGCATTGAGCTGGCTGATCTCGGAGTCAGAACGCCAGACCGATAGAATGCTGTCCAGCCGATGAATCTCCGCCACAATCGCCGCGTAGGCACGGCGGGCATCGCTTTCCCGCTCGGTATGAATGACCACGTCCAGCGAAGTCCCCAGCACATGATCTGCATGAAAGCGAAAATTCCCCGCTATCGGCAGTGAATGTAGGCTGTCTTGGAA
>CAUJHL010000006.1 GCA_963204705.1 Pseudomonadota bacterium
CAAACATCATGCCCCAGTCTAGCATGGAGCCGACATAGACATCGGCAGCGCTGAAAGTATCCTCAGCCAGATACTGGTTTTGACTGACGGCGTATTCCAGCGTATCGATGGCGAGTTCATAATGCCCATAGCCTACCATGCTGCGTTGATCGCCTTCGGGGTCAAACCGCAAATAATGATTGGTCACCGCCTGTTCAACAGGGCCGGCAGCAAAAAATAGCCAGCGGTAGTAGTCCGCTCGTTTATCGAGTGCCGGGGCTAGTCCTGCTTCGGGAAAAGCATCCGCCAGATAGGCACAGATGGCCGCTGTTTCCGTAATCACCCGGCTGCCATGACGAAGAGTCGGTACTTTGCCCATGGGGTTGAGTGCCAGATACTCCGGAGCATGCATGGCTTTGCCAAATTCCATCATGAACGTGCTATAGGCCTGGCCCGTTTCTTCGAGCATCCAGCGCGCAACTTGTCCTCGTGAGCGAGGGTTAGAGTAAAGAATCAACGCGCTTGTCATGGGATATTCCTGTGCCTTAAAGCTTGTCATCCATGTGACAAACTGTTCTAAAGTCATTGTATCACTAGAAAAATTTAGCCAAATTTAAAAGTCCTGTAGGCAACAACGCCATTTTGTGCCTTTAAATTGTGATCCCTGTATTATTTTAAGCGGCTTAACCGTTAGATATAACGCTTTCCCTTACTGAGCACAAGATCGTTTTGTCAGTCTTGAGTGAGCTTTGGTGAATGGCGAAAAATTCCAGCGCAAATGCTACCCACACGGGTGGACTTGATCATATCCCAGCTGTCTGGCAGCCCCAGAGTGTCCAGCGCGCGGTCGGCTTCGACATATACCCAGCCATTGGGTGCCAATAGTGGTGTGACCTGAACCGCTAATTCAGCCCAGAGATTTAGGCTATAGGGTGGGTCAAGAAAGATCCCGTCAAACGGGTTGGAGCTAAGGTCATGCCCAGATCCACTGGGTGACAGGGCGTGCTGGGCAGTCTGGCAGAGTACAGTCGTTTGAGTCTCCGCATCTAAGGTTTTTATTGTCTGAAGAATCTGCGCATGCTGCCTTGCATTCGGCTCCACAAAGGTACAAAACGCCGCGCCGCGGGATAACGCTTCAAAGCCCAGCGCGCCACTGCCCGCACACAGATCCAGTATGCGTTTGCCGCTGATCTCCCACATGAGCCAGTTAAACAGAGTTTCCCTCAGCCGATCCGGTGTGGGGCGCAAACCCTCTGCTGCCACAAAAGGAATTGAGCGCCGTTTCCACTTGCCGCCAATAATACGAACCGTACTCGTAGGAGTGGAGGCGGTTAGAGCAGCGTTCAGCGAGTGCGGACGGGAGCGGGCCATAATTATTCGTCCTGCCCTGTAGTGGTAGTGCCAGTAGTGGTCGCATTGGTGGTAGTAGTGGTTGTCTGGCGAGCCTCAGCCGGGTGTGTCGGCATGCTGTCCAGTTGCCCCGCGGTAAGGGAACCTGACTGCGGGCGAATCGGATCGTGATCACGCCGGTGAACCAGATAATCAAACAGTGCTTTGGCCGGCGGAGCCGCTGTACTCGATCCGTGTTTGCCATTTTCCACCAGTACCGCAACGGCAATTTGTGGATCGTCCGCAGGGGCAAAACCCATAAACCAGGCATGGTCGTATTGGCGATCGGTGAGCAGCGATTCATTGTAACGCTTGCCCTGTGCAATACTTTTTACTTGTGCTGTGCCTGTTTTGCCAGCAATTCGATACCCATAAAGTCCGCGCTTCAGGCCAGCTGCCGTACCATGCTGAATCGTGCCAACCATGGCTTCGCGCATGCGCAGCCAGTCATCCGGTTTGCCTTCAAAAAGCAGGGCTTTGTCAGGGCGATTCTGTACTGGAAAGGATACAGGGCCACGGGTTTCACGCAGCAAATGTGGCACCAGATGCTGCCCCTGATTAGCGGTGATGGCTGTCGCCAGCGCGATTTGCAGGGGAGTGGCGACGAAATAGCCTTGGCCGATACTGACGGAAATCGTTTCGCCCGGAAGCCAGTTTTTCTTGGTACGTTTCAGTTTCCAGTCCGGAGAGGGATAAACACCGGCTTTTTCACCGGGTAAATCCACGCCGGTTTTGCTGCCAAATCCAAACTGGGTCATCCATTGATGCATGCGCTCAATGCCCATCCGATAGCCCAGTACATAAAAAAAGGTATCACAGGACTGCGCGATGGCTTTGTCCAGATCCACGGTGCCATGCCCACGTTTGGCCCAGTCGCGAAATTTGTGGGAATCACCTGGTAAATGAAAATAGCCAGGATCGTAGACCTTGGAGTTCCAGTCGATCAGGCTGTAATTCAAGCCTCCCATGCCCTCAAATGGCTTGATGGTCGAGCCGGGTGGGTAAAGGCCCTGAAGTGCACGATTGTACAGTGGCTGGTCGGGATCATCTCTTAATGCTGCATAAGCCTTGGATTTGATGCCATTAATAAAGGGATTGGGGTCAAAGCTGGGATTGCTGACGAAGGCCAGAATTTCACCGGTACGCGGGTCGATCGCCACAATCGCACCACGCCGCCCTGCCAGCTGTTCATGGGCGATTTTTTGTAGACCATAATCAATCGATAAATACAGATCGTTACCGCGTTTTGCCTCGGTTTTGCCCAGCTGTCGCAGGACCTCTCCGTGGGCGTTCGCTTCAACATACTGATAGCCGGGCGTGCCATGCAGCAGATTTTCATAATATTTTTCGATGCCAATTTTGCCAATCAGGTCGGTACCTGCGTAGGCAACCTTGTCCAGTGTCTGAATTTCCTTGTCATTGATACGGCCCACATAGCCAATAACATGGGCAAACAGATCTCCATGCGGATAAAAACGGGTCATTTTGGTTTCGATGCGCACACCGGGAAAGGTATGGCTCAACTCCGAAAACCTTGCAATCTGTCCATCATCCAAATCCAGTTTCAGGGCGATGGTTTCCAGCTTGCTGGCTGCCTTGACGCGGGCACGAAAGCGCTGGACATCGTCCAGAGTGAGGTTCAATACCGGCACCAGCCGCAACAGGGTGGCTTCCATGTTGGGCACATCATCGGGGGTGATCACCGCGCTAAAAACCGGATGGTTGTCGGCCAGCAAAATACCATTGCGATCATAAATATAGCCGCGCGAAGGAGCGATGGCCTGAAGTTTAATGCGATTATTATTGGACTCGGTCGTAAAATGACCATACTGCATGATCTGCAAATAGCCATAACGCCCCAGTAAAACCAGAAAACAGACAACCACCATACTCCCGGCAAGCCATGCACGCCGGCGGAACAGGTCGGCTTCCTGCTGGGCATTTTTGAGGGGAATCGGTCGTTTCATGGGGCGCAAAGGTCGCAGGCATCAACATTCACTAGTTTAGCCGTTCCCCAGGCGCAGTCATAGGCGTTGCGTGCAGGCCAGTGGAGTTGCTGAAGCGAAACAAGGGTATTGAGTCACTGAGTGACGCTTTTTTAAAACAATTCGGCCACTGACAAGAAAATGGCTCCTTTTAAACAACTCGGCGCTTAGTGGACTGTTAAGTGTGGGTGGTTTTCTGCTAGAGTCCTAAGGCTTTGCGCTCAGGGTTTCGACACTGGGACAATTGAAGGATGCGTGTCACGTTTAACATTCGGAAGTGAACGCCTGATCCGGCTGTTTGTGCGGCTGTCAATGGCTAAAGTATCGGTAAGACAAAAAAACGAATTTAGAGGGCATCATGGGGATGACTGTGCAAACAACCGCCCGTAAGCGGATCATGAGTGTCATGCTGGCACTGGGCTGTCTGAATGGGCTGATCGCCACCGCACACGCGGACGCCCTGGATTGGCTGGGGATTGAAAATCGCCCCAAAATTGATGGCTTAAAAACGGTCTATGCTGGCGCCGGTATGACGAATGCCCTGTTGCATGTCAATGCGGAAATGCCGACCAAGTGGGGCAATGCCTACGCCAAAGTGGGACAGTTTTACGATGGCAAGGGCGTGGCAGGGCAGGTGGGTTTTCGGTATCCCTACCTGTATACCGGAACCGACAAAAATGGCTACTACCTGGGTGGGTTTGTAGGCCATGTTGAAAATGACATCGTCAATTTTGAACGCTATAACCGCCTTGGCGTCGGGATGGAGCTGTCTTATGTGTGGCTGAATTCTGACCGATTAGCAGCGGCGAGTGTCGCGGTTGCTTTTGGTGAGCATAAGGAAAGTAATGGTGTCATCGCGCGTCGTACCCAGCCAATGATTTTGTTTGGCTATAGTTTTAACATTGGTGTTTTCTAACTCTGAATGTTTTAACGCTGAATTTTTTAATTCTGAATAATGGCAAAGTGATTCATTCAGGTAGAAGCTGGCAGGAAGCGGGCCTACGCGAATGAAATTACATGTTTGAAACGGTATAAAGCAGATGTTGGCTTTGGGGCTCAAGGATTTTTCATGCTGGACTTGATTCAAGGGTGGTGGCAGCAATTGCTGGCCAGGCCGGATTTCTGGGGTTTTATTACCATTGCCCCTGTGGCTGCCTTCGTTACCTGGGTTCACGTCTGGATGGCACTGAAAATGGTGTTTTATCCCATCCAGTTCTGGGGATTTAAACTCGGCCCTCTGCCCGTTGGCTGGCAAGGCATTGTACCCAGAAAGGCCGGCAAGATTTCAGGCATTATCGTTGATCAGACCCTGACCAAACTCGGCTCACTGCATGAATTCTTTCATGCGATGGATCCGGCTGAAATGGCTGAAATGATTGGCCAGCAAGTCGGAAATGAGCTAGAGCACCTGATCGACGAAGTGATGCTGGAGCGCAATGCGCTGCTCTGGGAAAATCTGCCGTACTCCATCAAACGAAGAATCTATGCTCAAGCCCATAAGCAGATGCCAGGAGTCTTGCGGGAACTGGTGACGGAGCTGACCTATAACGTCGAAAATCTGGTGGATATGCGCGAAATGATCGTGCGCCAGATGGAAGGCGATCGGGCACTCATGGTGCGGATGTTCCTGCGGGTAGGCCAGAAAGAAATCAATTTCATCTGGCACATCAGTTTTGTTATTGGATTTCTGTTCGGTATCCTGCAAATGGGGATCTGGCTGGTGGTGCCATGGCACTGGACGATTGTGTTCTGGGCGGGCCTGTGGGGCTTTCTGACCAACTGGATTGCGATCTGGATGGTGTTTAATCCCGTGGAGCCGGTGCGCATCCGTGGGCCGCAATTGTTTCGGATCAAGCGCTGGAAAGGCATTCCCTTTGTATTGCCAACATTGCCGAAAATCACCACCTACACCATTCATGGAGCCTTTATGCGGCGTCAGGCGGAAGTGTCCGAAGTATTTTCGGATATTACTACCCGCGAACTGATCACGCTGGAGCGCATCATGACGGAAATGATGTATGGCTCGCGCAAGGATCGAACCCGCCGTATCATGAAACGGCACATCAATACGATCATGGAAACGCCATTGGTACGTACCACCCTGCAAATGAGTCTGGGTTTGCGTGAGTATGCCCAGCTGAAAACCGATCTGATCGACAAATCGATTGCTGTCACGATGGTGCCAGTTTCCGACCCTGCGTTGAACCAAAGCCGCGCTGATAAAATTTTTAGCCTGTTCCGGGATCGTATTCGTGGGCTAACTCCCAAAGAGTTCCAGAATTTGCTGCGACCTGCCTTTCAGGAGGACGAATGGATTCTGATTGTGTTGGGTGGCATCACAGGCGCTCTCGCTGGTTATTTGCAGTACGTACTCGGCTTTAAATAACCCGACACTTTCTTGGCTGATTGTGCCATCGCTCTCAGTCCAGTGAGCGATGGTGATTAAAAGCATCGCTCTCCCAGCCCAATCCGATCTAACTAGCTCAATCTAACTAGCTCAATCTCAGTGGCCTGATCTAACTCGCCCGATTCCCTGCTGGATCGGGTTTGTTTTTCAGGCCATACTGTTGGCCTACATGGATTAGTGTCCGAGACCTGTGGCTAAGTAAGGCGAATGGTCGAATCGTGGTGAACCGTAGAGTAGAGGTATGGCATGACCATTTCTTCAGGGCGTACTAACGCTGAAAATGTAGAGCAGTACCCTGAGTCCAATCCTGTCATGGGAATGGAAGAAGACGCCGTGCATTTTGATACGATTGCGGTACGGCATGGTCATCATAAAACCGCAGAGGGCGAGCATTCCGAACCGCTGTTTCTCAGCTCGTCCTTTGTCTATCAAAGTGCAGCCGATGCGGCTGCGCATTTTTCGGGTGCAGTAAAAGGCAATATTTATTCGCGTTTTACCAATCCCACTGTCCGTATTTTTGAGCAACGGCTGGCAGAGCTGGAAGGCGGAGAGCGCTGTGTGGCGACTGCTTCTGGGATGGCGGCGATTCTGGCAGTGGCACTGGCATTTCTGAAAGCCGGTGATCATGTCGTGTGTTCACGGGCAGTATTTGGTACGACCACTTCTTTATTTGAAAAATACCTGCAAAAATTTGGCGTGCAGACCACTTTTGTCACCCTATCTGCACTGGATGAATGGAAAGAAGCCATCCAGCCCGGAGTGACGCGACTGTTTTTTTGCGAAACGCCGAGCAATCCATTGGCTGAAATCGCCGATATGGCCGCCCTTTCAGCGTTGGCCAAGGCAAACAACATTCTCTTTGCAGTGGATAATTGTGCCTGTACGCCCGCTCTGCAAAAACCGCTGGCTTATGGCGTAGATCTGGTCATTCATTCCGCGACCAAATATCTGGATGGACAGGGGCGCGCGCTTGGGGGTGCCGTGGTCGGCAGTCACGCCCTGCTGGAAGAAGTCTATGGCGTCGTCCGTACCTGCGGGCCAAGCCTGAGTCCCTTTAATGCCTGGTTATTTATCAAGGGGCTGGAAACCTTGCGCCTGAGGATGGAAGCCCATTCGGCCAGCGCACTCACTCTGGCTCAATGGTTATCAGTGCATCCTGCCGTCGAGCGCGTGTATTACGCCGGTTTGCCGGAGCACCCGGGACATGCGCTCGCTGCCAGACAACAGAAAGCCTTTGGTGGACTGGTTTCCTTTGTGGTCAAGGGCGGGAAAGACGCTGCATGGGCCGTGATTGACCAGACCCGGATGATTTCCATCACCGGCAATCTGGGCGATACCAAAAGCACCATTACACATCCTGCCACCACCACGCATGGTCGTTTGTCCGAGCAGGCGAAACGGGAGGCTGGCATTGAAGATGGCCTCTTGCGAGTGTCTGTGGGTCTGGAGGATTATCAGGATATCCAGAAGGATCTGGCACGAGGTCTGGACAGTCTGATTCCAGCACTTGCTGCAAAGACGGAATGTGTCAGTACCTGAATGTTGACTCTGGATGGTATTCGGGCATGGTATTCGGGCATGGCACTCGAAGTGTTGGCTTTTTGCCCCTAGCTGAGGCCCGTAAAACCCGTTTTCTACCACCCTTAATTGTTAACCTGACTGCTCGAGAGCAAGGAATACACCATGAACATTAACATGCTGATGCAGCAAGCCCAGCGCATGCAAAAAGACATGGAAAATAATGTCAAAAAAACCAAGGAAGAACTGGCAAAAACCGAAGTTCACGCCGAAGCAGGTGGTGGTCTGGTGAAAGTCACCATGACAGGCCGCTTTGTGGTGAAACGCATTCAGCTGGATCCTGAACTACTGAAGGACGATCCAGAGATGATCGAAGATCTGATCGCCGCAGCCATAAACGATGCGGTTCGTCAGGCCGAGACCATTGCGGATGAAAAGCTCAACAGCACCACTGGTCAAATGGGTCTCCCGCCCGGACTAAGCGGTCTGTTTGGTGCCTGATTTTTGGTGTTTGAGCCAGTGTCCAGCGGCCATCTTTCTCAGTCAGGGAGTAGCTAGGCGTGTTTAGTGCCAAGTTTGAGGAATTGGTTCAAAGCCTTCGCTTGCTTCCGGGAGTAGGGCCAAAGTCCGCGCAGCGGATGGCGTTGCATTTGTTGACGCGCAATCGCTCTGGTGGTCGCCAGCTGGCGCATGCACTGGACGATGCGATGCTGTCCATTCATCAGTGCTCGCAATGCCGCTCACTGTCGGAATCCGAGGTATGTACCCTGTGCCTGAGTACCCACAGAGAGCCTGGACTTCTGTGTGTGGTGGAATCGGCCTCCGATGTTGTCGCCATTGAGTCCAGTGGCGGCTATCGTGGTCGCTATTTTGTGCTGGGAGGACATTTGTCCCCGCTGGATGGGATTGGTCCGGATGCGCTGGGTATTCCTCTATTGTTATCCCGTCTGCAGCACGAAGCTATTGATGAGGTCATTCTCGCCACCAATGCCACCATGGAAGGGCAGGCCACCGCGCATTATCTGGGTGAGGCCATCCGTCAGTTACCACGCGACATTCGGTTGAGCCGGATTGCCCAGGGTGTTCCCCAGGGTGGCGAGCTCGAATACATTAATGGTCATACCATCAGTCAGGCTCTGCAGTCCAGGCAACCTTTGCAGTAAAGGATGTCGGGGTAAGACGTCGTGGTAACAAGCCGTGCTAACAAGCCGTGGTAACAATCGAATTGTCAGGGTATCTGACGCTCGCAGCCTCGGTTAACGCCCTTGAACACCCACACGAATCGCAGGGGCGCGACATTAAATTAACGGTAATCATGCTAGATGGTATATGCTACCCACAGGCAGTCAACGACACATAAACTGCCCCTCGTTGCCCGTTTAGGTTGACCCTGCATGGAAGGTACGTATCAATACATCAGCACTCAGGATGAGCTGGCTGAACTGTATACCCGAATGGCACATACCGATGTCTATGCCATCGACACTGAATTTATTAAGGTCAATACCCTTTACCCCAGGCTTGGGCTGCTGCAGATCAATGTTGACGGCCACATTTACCTGCTGGATGGCCAGTCTCTGGTATTGGATGATCTCTGGATCCTGCTGTTTAATGCCCGTCAAAACATCCTGCATGCCTGCAGTGAAGACATTGATCTGATTCATCATTATGCCTCTCAGCGCGCGCTGGATAATATTTTTGATACCCAGATTGGGCTGTCCTTTCTAGACCATGGCTTGCAGCTGAGTTACCAACAAGCCCTCTTGCAGGAGCTGGGCCTGAGCATTGACAAGGGCGAAACCCGCTCGGACTGGCTAGCGAGGCCGCTCCGTCCAGAACAGCTCCACTACGCTGCCACGGATGTTCTGCACTTGCCGGAACTGGCCGCGACGATCAAGCGCCAATTGCTGGAGCGTGGCACGCTGGAGATGGCGGTAGAGGATTGTCGTACCCTGGCAAGGGACATTGCCACCGACCTGCCACTGGCAGAGCTCTATCAGGATGTTGCTACCTTTAAACATTCCCGCCAGCAACTCGCCCAGCTGCAACAATTGTGTGTCTGGCGTGAGCAAATTGCCCGCGCGACCAATCAGCCACGCAGTTTTATTTTGAAAAATGCCATTTTGCTGCAGCTGGTTGAAAAGCAGCCGATTAATTTGTATCAGCTGCAGCGCATTCCAGAATTGCGCCCTGCCGTTATACGCGAACACGGCAAGACCATTCTCGATTTGCTGCGCTATTTGCCCGATACCGACCAATGGCCTGCACGCCTGCCACGGCCATTCCGCCAGAGAAATCAGGATCTGCAAGATTCGATTTATATTTATGTGGGGCAAGTGGCGTATGAGCTGAACATCCCTGCAGAGGTGATGTTTCGGAAAAAATGGCTGCAACCCTTGTTACTGCAGGTTGCCATTGGTGGCAATGAAGAAAAATTGCCCAGTGCCCTGCTGGGCTGGCGCTACGATCTGCTGACACGTCCGTTGCTAAATGGACTGAGCTCCCACCGGGATCTATTGCAGATCGAAATGGCACCGCTGCCAGACATGCTGGTGGTGTGATTGCTGTGGACGGCTAAAGACAGATAAAGACGGATGACGCCTGCTGGTTTTAGGCTAGTTGTTGGTGCGTTACTGACACGTCTTACTATCTCGTTTTTCTGATTTGTTTATTCTGACATGGTTTACGGTCTCATTATAACAAGCATGTTTTAAGCCCATTTTCACTGCGTGATCGACTGAGTTACTGATCAGTCACCTGAATGTGCTAGCAGCCTCCTTGGGTGTGTGGTGTATGCTTGCAGCACTGTGTCAGTGACAGTTTGCAACAGGAAGCACGGTATGCGCTGTGGTGTGTTTAGGGCGAGTGCCCGACCCGAAATGTACGTCTATATCAAAGAACCCGAAACGGAGAGTGTGCCTGCCGATGCCGGTCAAAATCCGGTGACAGGCCATGCCTTGCCCGCGTTTGATCCCTTTACGGTGATTCCACAAACGTTACAGCGTGCATTCGGACGTTTGACGCCAGTCATGACCCTGACGCTGTCGGAACAGCACTCTTTGGCACGTGTGCGTGTGGCAGAGGTAATGGCTGCGTTGGCTGAAAAAGGCTTTTACGTGCAAATGCCGCCGGATGGACTAATCAATCCGAATGCAGTCGCACCCGAAGGATTGAGGGGCGCCTGATGACTGGATTGATGTCTGAGTTGATGACTGGATGGATGAACTGGTGGGAGGGTGTCTCTCCCTATTGGTTTGCGGTAACGGTGTATCTGACGGGCAGTGTGATTGTGTTGTGGCTATGGCTGTCCATCGTCCGGGTATTGCCCCGCCCGCTGGGTGGCCTCAGCTGGCTGCTGGTACTGACACTGCTTATGACACCCACGGTGACCGAAGGAGTGAACGCCAGTCTGGCTCCGGCAGTGGTTGGACTACTGATCGGGGTATTTACCAAAAATCCCGTGCTGGCACTCTACAGCCTGCTGCCCATGCTGTTGGTGTTTGGCGTGGGATGTCTTGCTGGATTCATCTGGCAACGAGTGCAAATGGCCCATGCTGCTGCGCTGGCGGAATCGGCCAGAATTGCGCCTGCTCATCCCGTGCCTGCGAGTGATTCCGTCCTTCCCAAATGAACAACACCCTTTGCCAAGTGTGTGTATAGAGGAAGTGTTTTTGATCAAAAGCACTTGATTAAAAGCACGTTGATAAAAGACCCTGTGGAAATCAGCCGTGTTTTTCGCCTAGTTTTCCGCCCAATCGAACTGTGAGTACAGCATGAGCCAGTCGTTTCAGAGTACCGAGAGTTATATTGCATCCGAAGGTTTGCGACTGGCCGTGGAAGCTGCCCGCACTCTGCAAAAACCGTTGCTGGTCAAGGGTGAGCCGGGCACTGGCAAAACCCTGCTGGCCGAACAGGTCGCCGAAAGTCTGGGCATGCCACTGCTGACCTGGCACATCAAATCCACTACCAAGGCGCAGCAGGGACTCTATGAGTATGATGCTGTTTCGCGCTTGCGGGATAGCCAGCTCGGTGCCGATAAAGTCTATGATATCGGCAATTACATCAAGCCCGGCAAACTCTGGCAGGCCTTTACCAGTCCGGAGCGCTGTGTCCTGCTGATCGATGAGATCGACAAAGCTGACATCGAGTTTCCCAACGATCTCTTGCACGAGCTGGATCGTATGTCCTTTTTCGTGTATGAAACCGGCGAAACGATTCATGCCACCCAGCGCCCGGTGGTAATCATCACGTCGAACAATGAAAAAGAATTGCCCGATGCGTTTTTGCGCCGCTGTTTCTTTCATTTCATTGAATTTCCTGACGAAGCAACGATGCGCAAAATCATCGCCGTGCATTTTCCCCAGATTCGGGAAACGCTGGTCAGTGAGGCTCTCCAGATATTCTTTAAACTGCGTCAGACACCTGGCCTGAAAAAACCGCCTTCAACCAGCGAGCTGATTGACTGGCTGACCTTGCTCATGGCGGACGATTTGCCGGAAGAAACCCTGCGAAACCGTGATCCCAAATCCGCGATTCCGCGGTTATATGGTGCGCTGATTAAAAATGAACAGGATGTGCAGCTCCTGGAACGACTGGCCTTTATGACCCGTCGTTGATTCAGAGGTTGGGAAAGTTGTGACAACTGGATAAGGGCGGCAGGCGAGGTCAGTAGCAATGTTTGTCCATCTGTTTTATACGCTGAAGAAATACGGTGTGCCGGTGAGCGTGACCGAATTGCTGGATCTTAATCAGGCGGTGCAATCCGGACTGGTCTTTGCCGATCGCGAAGAGTTGTATCGGCTGATCCGGCTGTGCATGGTCAAGGATGAACGTCATTACGACAAATTCGACCGCGCCATGAAAGCCTATTTTGAAGGCATCGATAGCCTGGATACCGACGCCTTAGTGAATCAGCTGAAAAATCTGCCCAAAGAATGGCTGGATCTGGAGCTACTGGAAAAAAATCTGACGCCTGAACAGCGGGCCGCACTGGAAAAAGCCGGTTCGCTGGAAGAACTGATGAAAATGCTGGCCGAACGATTGGCCGAGCAGGAGAAAAAACATCAGGGCGGTAACCGGATGATCGGAACGGGCGGAACCTCACCGTTTGGCGCATTCGGCGATCATCCCGAAGGGGTAAGGATTGGCGGACCCTCGCGGAAACAGTCCGCGGTCAAGGTATGGGAACAGCGACAGTATCGCGATCTGGATGACAGTCAGCGACTGGATACTCGCCAGATGCAGATTGCGCTGCGTCGCTTGCGTCGCTTTGCTCGTCAAGGAGCGGCGGAAGAACTGGATATCGACCAGACCATTCACCAGACGGCAAGGCAGGGAATGCTGGATATTCAGCTGCGGCCAGAACGCCGCAACCGGGTCAAAGTCTTGATGCTGTTTGATATTGGCGGCTCCATGGATGCCTATATCGAACAATGCGAACGCCTGTTCAGCGCTGCCAAGGCTGAGTTTAAAACGCTGGAATTCTTTTATTTCCATAATTGTCTTTACGATTATGTCTGGAAAGACAATCTCCGCCGCAGTTCCAGCCGCATGAATACCTGGGATTTAATGCATACCTACGGCAAGGATTACCGGGTCATTTTTGTCGGGGATGCCAGTATGGCGCCCTACGAGCTGATGTCGAATGGCGGCTCGGTGGAATACACCAATGACGAATCAGGTGCCATCTGGCTCAAACGCATGCGCCTGCATTTCAGCAAAACCGCCTGGCTCAACCCCGAAGAACAATCCTACTGGGGCTATACCCAGACCATCGCCGCGATTCGGGACATCTTTGATCAGCACATGTTTCCCATGTCCCTCAAGGGCATTGAGGACATGACGCGTTATCTGGCGCGCTAAGCCATGGCCCATCCGGCTCCTCCTTCCCAGCGGCAGACTGAATCGGCTGGCTTGCGGGATTTGCTGCACGTGATCATTGATGGCACCGATACGCCCGCAGGCCGCCTATTTGACATGGTGTTGCTGCTGTTTATTTTTGCCAGTGTCGTTGTAGTGATGCTGGACAGCGTTGCCTTTTTTCATCGGCAGTACCCCCAGTTGCTGTTGGCACTGGAATGGTTTTTTACGCTGGTATTCACTCTTGAATACGCTTTACGGGTCTACAGCGCGCCGCGCCGGCGAGGGTACACCCTCAGTTTTTTTGGTGTTGTGGATCTACTGGCCATCCTCCCAAGTTACCTGAGCCTCATTGTGCCGGGCGCGCAATATCTGATGGTGGTCCGGGTGATTCGTTTATTAAGAATTTTCCGTATTTTCAAGCTGGTGGCCTACTTGCAGCAAGCGGGCTTTTTGCTGGAAGCGCTCTACGCTAGCCGTGGCAAAATCATTGTTTTTTTTACCACGATCCTGACGCTGGTGACGGTCTGCGGCAGTCTGATGTATGTGATTGAGGGGCCTGAACATGGTTTTAGCAATATTCCGGTCAGCATCTATTGGGCCGTAGTCACCCTGACGACAGTAGGTTATGGCGATATTTCTCCCAAAACACCCTTGGGGCAGGGCTTTGCCACCTTTGTGATGATCATGGGTTATGCGATTATTGCGGTGCCCACGGGGATCTTTACCGCTGAATTGGCACGATCCATGAAAAAACAGGAACAGGCGATTGTGTGTCCGGTATGTTCAAAATTTGGTCATGAAGTGAATGCCAAGTTTTGTGATCGCTGCGGCACTGAGCTGCACGTCTAATTCTTCGCTTGGCTGCAATCGTGATCATTGAGTACTAATCCAAAAAAGCATCCGAAAAAAGCATCAAAAAAAATGTAGCCATAAAAAAAGCAGGCACGGGAGCCTGCTATCAAAGGGAACAAGGAAAATTTCAATAAAAATCGTAGTGTTAAACGCTTTTTACCTCTTTTAAACAAGCCGGTTGGGAAGGATGAAATGGCGCTCCTGCGGAACGCCTGTTTTTGGATGCCCGATCTGCTTAAGCGACTTCAGCCACTGGCTTTTTAGGCTTGGCCTGCGATACCGGAGTGGCCTTGCCAAAAGTCAGGTAATCATCGGCAATCGGCCCTTTACTCAGCATAGGCTTGTCGGTCATGTAATCGTTGGTGACTTTCCAGGGGCCTTTGGAACCCTGTTTCGGCAAGTCTTTTAGCGCCCGCTGGATATAGCCAGAAGACATACTGCTGCCCAGAACGGTATCGGCCGTTTTGACCTGTTCAAAATCTTTGGCTACCACCGTCGTAAACTGGTGCTGATCCATGTAATTGAGCAATCGGCAGACATAGGCACTGGCCAGATCGGCTTTCAGTGTCCACGACGAGTTGGTATAGCCAAACACGATGGCGGCGTTAGGAACGCCTTCCAGCATCACGCTCTTGTAAGTCACATGCTCGGAAATATCGACAGGCTTGCTGTCCACTGAGACCTGCGCTCCACCCACCATCTGAATTTTCAGGCCGGTAGCCGTGACGATGATATCCGCCGGTAAAAACTCGCCCGATTTCAGCTGGATGCCATTTTCGGTGAAGCGCTCGATTTGATCGGTCACCACCGAGGATTTGCCACTGCGCAAGGATTTGAACAGATCGCCATTTGGCACGGCACACAGGCGTTGATCCCACGGCTTGTACGTAGGCGTGAAATGTTTCATGTCTACTTTGTCACCTACTTGACGCTTGACGGCTGCCAATAGCAGACGGCGCATCAGCCCAGGTTGTTCGCGGGAGAATTTATAGATGAATTTTTGCAGATTGGTGTTACGCACCCGTGTCATCTGATACACCACCTGAGCCGGCAAGACTTTGCTTAACCGTGCGTACAGTGGATCCTGAGCAGGAAGGGTCGCCACATAGGTCGGTGAACGCTGCAGCATGGTCACGTGTTTAGCTTGCGGGGCCATGGCTGGCACCAGTGTCACCGCCGTAGCACCCGAGCCTATAATCACCACATTTTTGCCGGTGTAATCCAGATTTTCCGGCCAGAATTGCGGGTGAATGATCTGCCCTTTAAAGTCTTTTTCGCCCGGGAAATCAGGCTTGTAAGCTTTATCGTAATCGTAATAACCAGTGCAGCCGATCATAAAGCGGGCGGTATACACGGTTTCTTTTCCGGTCTTTTCATCGGTGGCATACACCGACCAGCGCTGTGCTGCAGAATCCCAGTTGGCCTTGGTAAAGCGCATGCCGTACTGAATATCGTCGGCCAGACCATAGTCACGCACGGTTTCTTCCACATAATCGCGGATTGCTTTGCCATCGGCTAATACCGAGCTGGACTTCCAGGGTTTGAATTTAAAGCCAAAGGTAAAAATATCGGAATCCGAACGGATGCCAGGGTAGCGAAACAAATCCCAGGTCCCGCCGACGCGCTGACGACGCTCCAGAATGGTAAAACGTTTGCCGGGGCACTCGGTTTTCAGATGGCAGGCAGCACTGATGCCAGAAATGCCGGCGCCAATAATGATCACATCGAGATCGTTTTGAGTCATGATTTTACCTTCTAGGGCGGATTAACCCGAGTTCAGGGGCCTTTCTGTAATAGGGGCAGATGGCCCATTTTTCGGGGACAACAGGGTAATGGCAGTCTCTTTCCGCAGGTTTTGCCATTTGGACAATGCCCGTTGTCAGAGTAAATCGACGGTATCACGCGGTTTTTGTTCCCGCATTGGCAGATCAGGACAATGCACTGGCGTGAAAGGCCTAAAAGCTCAGACACGCAGGAAAGAGCAGACACTTCAGGACAAAGTCTGAACCGGAGTCTGAGTCGCACCTACTCGCACTCATGTGCCCAAACCCACATGGTCCCGTCTGGTGTACACTAACCTCCTGTCAGGAGAAAGTATCATGTCGCGTGTTGCACGGTATCAGGCCGATCGTACCAATCAAAAACTGTATTTTGCCCGCCTTGCCTGTCAGCACAGCGAGGCCGCAGAAAACGTGCAGCAGTCTCAGGCTGGTCGGGAAGAAGCGGTATTTCATCTACAGGGTGCAGTTATTGCTTTTTTTCAGGAATTGAACCGCTATTACCGCGCCGATGTTACCCGGCCAACACTGGAAAGCCTAAAAACGGCACTGGCACAGAGGAGCCAGGTTTCTCCGGAACTCGTTGTCATGGAACGATTGCAAGAAGCGGGGTTTTTGAAAGAGCTTGCGCAAGCCTTTAGTGCCTGTCAATACGCACCCAAACCCGCCGAGCCGGAACCTGAAAGCGAAGCTGCACAAAGCCTGATCGTTCGTGCTGAGATATCGCCACTGTACTGGCTGCCCGAGACCAGCCAGCTGCGTGTCTGGCACAAATCCCTGCAACAGCTGATCGAGGAATTCCGGGAATCCATGGTGGAGTTTTAAGAGTTGTTGTCGATTTGGCAGCGTGGAAAAAGTCTCTGGAAACCCTTGAAAAATCGGTCTCTGTACGCCAAATACCATAGACACCAAACAAACGTGTCGTGTGGAGTGAAGTCTCTGTCAGACCGTTGAATGCCACACTTTTGGAGTCCATTATGGCCACGATTACCGGTGCAGAGCAGGGTCAAAGTCCTGTCGAAACCATTCTGGAGCTGGTTCAGTTACCCGATGGCGAAATTGTTCTACGTCCTGCCGGTACCCAAGAGGAGCCTCTGGTGTCGATTCGGTTTTCCGCCAAGGTGCAGGAAATGCTGGGCGAGCAACTCGAAGGTGTGGGACAGCATATGATACAGTCTGCGCTGAAACTGGTTATGGAGCGACAAATGGCCCGCTGGCAGGCACAGGTCATGGATGAGGAACCTGCGCATTACAGTTAATGATTTTGGAGTTCATGATTTTAGAGTTAATGATTAGGGTAAATTCCTGATAAGAACACTGACTGCCTTTCGGGGCAGTTTTTTGTGTGGGTAACATGCGTAGGGGCGAACAACCAGCAAAGCACCACGATTGTGAGCTGACAAAATACGGGCAAAAAAAATCCGGAAGCACGCTTCCGGATTCTCAGATCAGACTTCAGTCTATCTTAGAAACGCAGGGTACCGGTCAGACCGAAACCATCGTAGTTGTCGCCTTTGATGTATTTAACGCCAGCAGCTACATTGGTATTAAAG
>CAUJHL010000007.1 GCA_963204705.1 Pseudomonadota bacterium
ATCACCCGATCCACATCACCAGGCCCGTCCCTTAGCCGGGAGGGCGCTTCATATCGTTGTTTTTATCCACATTTCGTGCCACCTGTTGCAGGGCAAGAATAATACGGTCCCGGTCGTAACTGCGCACCTGATCCATATCCAGCTGAAGGTTAAAACCTTCCATTTCAAATTCCAGCCAGCGCCGCGAATATTCCTGGGTATTATCAAAATGATCCATTACTTGCCAGGTTTGCAGGGGCTTTGCGATACCCTTGAGCTGTAGCGTGCCCCGCTCCCGACAATTGATACGATCACGAATCAGTAGGTAGGTGTCGTTGGAAATCAGAATCTCATCTGGATCAGCAACCGACTGCAAGCGTGCTGCCAAATTGGCATCGCGGCCAATGATGGTATAGCTCATGCGGTTGGCGCTGCCAAAATTGCCCACATGGCAATAACCTGTGGTAATCCCCATCCGAACATGCAGGCCTTCAAAACCGAGCGCCTTCCATTTTTGCCGTAGCAGTTTCATTTCACGGCGCATGGCAATCGCCATCTCGACGCAGGCCAATGCATCGTTCCGGGCGCCGTTGCTGGTGGGGTCACCAAAGAAAATCAGCAGGGCATCGCCAATGAACTTGTCGATCGTACCGCCATGTTTCTTGGCCAGCTCCGACATGTGTTCAAAATACGTGTTCAGGATGGCAGCCAGATCATCCGGAAGCAAACTTTCTGAGAGCTCGGTAAAACCCTGAATGTCTGAGAAAAAAATGGTCAACTTTTTGCGCTTATTTTCAATGCGGGCATCACGATCGCCCCGCACAATCGATTGCCAGACCTGACTGGGGGCATACCGTGCAATTTTATTCGCCATATTCATAAAATGATTGGCCTGTTGTTGTGCCGAATCCAGCGAACCTTCCGCTTCATCAGCCCGATTGCGGGCCGAACTCATTTCCAGTGCCACATACCCAATAAACCCCACCATACAGGCAAAGCTGACAACCATAGGCGTTTGAATAAAATGATCGGTAGGAATGTGCAGTAGATTGGCCGTCATAAAAATGCCAGCAATGCACAGGATGATATTGATTACCCAGTAAAATGCGCTGTTAATTCCAAACAGATTGAGAAATAAAATCCCAAAAAACACCAACGTGGGAATGATCGAAAACTGGCTAAGAGCGACACAGCAACCCAGCACCAAGGCATCAATCAAATAGATGGACATGGCATTGCGTTCATCGCCATAGCGCCGCCGGAACCAGATGAGTGTGCGTGCCTGAATAAATGGAATCAAAATCAGGAGAGGCATCAAATAGATACCAAAAGGATGGATCGATTTGAATTGGAGTGAAATCAGAAAAATACCCAGGACCAGCAAATACAGCGAATAACGGTCATTCCGACTGAACCGTCTCAGGGTATCTCGCAGTGGATTAATGACACTGGCCATAAGCTTCCATGATAGCTGTGCAGAGAAAACCAAGCGACAGAGGTCGATCTGAGAGGAGGCAAATCCCTGCTGGATTCATTCCTGAAATCATCCCAACGTCAGCGCACAAGGCTGATCGGAGGAATGTGTGTCTTTAGCCAAAATTTGAGAGTAGGCCACTCTAGGGGCTAATACAAGTATAGAGTGCTGTTGCACATTAAAACGGTTATAGCGCACACGATTGCGCCAATTATCCGAATTAAACGCGCGCCGATCGAATTAATGGCTTCAGCTCGCGATTGAAACCTGCTATCGAAACCGGCTGGATAATCGATTCACCTAACCGAAATCACTTCAAATAAGTCCTAAGAAGAAATGCTACCGCCTTTATTCGTCTGGTCGTTTAGTCATCCATTTTCCAGTCAAATGGCATATCACCTTGTCCGCGTAATGCGATCATCAGGGTCTGACGCATCCGCTGCAAAATATCAGTGGTATAAGGAATCGCAGGCTGACCCCAGACGGGATTTGGCCAGCTGGCATCATTCTGGTAGCGCACGATATGATGAAAATGCAACTGAGGTACTTTATTGCCCAGTGCGGCGACATTCATTTTGTCTGCGCGAAAAATACGCGACAACTGCCGGGAAACCCAGCTTGATTCGCGTAAAAACTGCTCCTGATCCGCCGGACTCAGTTCATACAGCTCGCTCACACCCGCTACCCGAGGCACCAATATGACCCAGGGATACTGCATATCATTGATCAAGCGGCACTGGGACAGTGGGAAGTCACCAATCAAAAAACTGTCCTGAGCGAGAGTGGGATGCAGACTGAACATGGGGCGCTAGACTTCCTGAAATACTCGTGCCGAATGGTAGCATAAGCCAACCGCAAATGAGCCAAAAAAATGCCCCGTCAAAGACAGGGCTGTGGTCGCAGGGCATTTCCAGGACAAATGATGCATTACTGCATTTAGGCTGTTTCGGCTTCCAATTCAGACGAACTTGCCGTCGAGGGAGTCTCGGTGACACCAAATCGGGCAAAGAGCTCCGCCCGCCGAGATGGCAGCACGTTGGCTTTGGTCAGATCGCCGCCATAATGCTTGGCAACGCGTTTATCCATAATGCTAAACCACCAGGCTGGAATATACGCGGGTAATAACATGGAGGCATAACCAGCCGGTAACTGCGGGGCATTGCCAAAGTGCCTGAGCGCCTGAAAGCTGCGGCTCGGATAGGCGTGATGATCGGAATGGCGTTGCAACTGATATAGTACCAGATTGGTCACGATTTTATTACTGTTCCAGCTGTGCTCGGGCATGGTACGAGCGTATTTGCCCTCGCCCAGTTTTTCCCGCTGCAACCCATAATGCTCGACATAATTAATCACTTCTAGCAGGCTAAACCCATACACTGCCTGAATCGCCAGATACGGAATGACGCGGCGGCCAAATACCGCAATCATCACACTGTACAGACCGGCACTCATGGCCCAGCCTTGCAGCAATTCATTTTCCAGTGACCAGAAACCTTTACCCTTGCGCTTGAGGCGACGGGTTTCGATTTCGATGGCCGATTTAAAACTGCCAATTACGGTGCGCGGCAAGAACTGCCAGAAAGTTTCACCCATTTTGGAACTAGCTGGATCTTCAGGCGTAGCGGCGCGCTTGTGATGACCATAGGGATGCTCTACGCGAAAATGTCCATAACCCGTTGGAGCCAACGCCACCAGCGACAATACCTGTTCCAGTTTGGTATGTTTATGACTTAGCTCGTGCGCGGTATTAATGGCAATCCCGTTCAGCACACCGGCTGACAGCGCAAGCCCAATCTGATCGGACAAAGGGGTGCCCTTACGGCTGGCCAGATACGCGCCGACAAAGAAAGCCAGATACTGCAGGGGAATAAAGGACTTCACCACGCGGGCATAGTAGGGGTCATTTTCCAGCTGGCGAATGACGTCTTCAGGCGGATTATTGGCATCCTCGCCAATCAGCCGATCCAGAGTGGGAACAATAACATGCACCAGTAATGGCCCAATCCAGCTTAGGCCGCGCATTTTTTTCGGTGCCAGCCCATAAATCAGTAGCGCACCACTGCCAATCAGAGGCATGGCTGGACTGAGCAGCCAGAGATAGCGCTTGGCGTCTGACCAGTTCTGGCTGGCAGTTTGGTTATTGGCCTGTTTCTCGGTCTGGGATTGCATCATATCGAGGGGGGTTGGTGCATTCATGACGGTTCCTGAGAATTCACTATAACCCTATCATTGAACAATGGTACGATCATGACTATTCCTATCCGTCCTGAAAACCTGCGTCAAACACCGACAACGCGGAATTTGGCTAGGATCAAGTCCGCCAAATTCACAGCCAACCCAAGGCAATTTCGATGAAATTAGCGCTAATTTGTTCGCTGTTTTCATCTCTGTTTTCTAATCGTTAGAGACTTAAACACATGGATGCCCTGAGCCAGATTCTGGATGACTTTCACCTGAGTCGTGCGCAATATGTTTATCTGCGTACGCTGGGTGACTGGCACTTGCACTGCGACCCATCGGGTATCTCTGTGTTTTATATCGTGATTATGGGGCGTGCCTGGCTACGCTCCAGCGCTCAGGACAAAAAATCACCCCATCATCCTGACGAAGCCACTTTACTGTCTACGGGCGATATGATCATGTTGCCCTCCGGCCAACCGCATCAGCTGTACTCCGCTGAGCATCCCGAACGCAGCCTGCAAACCCCTGCTCATGAGCTCATTGATGAATTTCAGGGGCATCGCCGTGACAGCATTGCCATTCACGAAGGGCGACCGAATGCGCTGATATTAGCCGTGCGCTGCCTCCTGGATGCCGATATGGCCAGACCGCTGATGTCAGCCCTGCCTCCCCTCTTGCACATTCAGAACACCCTGCAATCCGCTGGCCCTGACTGGCTACAGATAGGGTTGCAGTTTTTATCACTGGAAGCTGAAAAAGAACGACCCGGACGCGACACGCTAATCAACCGTCTGGTGAGTATGCTGTTTATAGAATGTATCCGCGATCTGGTCGAAAACCAGAGTGATGAATCCACCAGCTGGATTAAGGCGCTGAAAGATAATCAGCTGGCTCCGGTGTTAAGCGCCCTGCACGCAAGCCCTGAATACCCCTGGACCGTCAATGAGATGGCAGCGCTGGCTTGTCAGTCACGGTCTGCCTTTGCAGACCGCTTTACCCAGATTATGGGCGTGCCACCGCTGAACTATTTATCCACCCATCGCTTACGACTCGCCGCCTGGTATTTGCGCCAAAATGAATTATCGGTTTCCAGAGTCAGTGAACGAGTGGGATATGGCTCCGAAACGGCTTTCAGTCAGGCATTCAAGCGCCTGTATAATCTATCACCCAGCCAATACCGCAAACAGCAGAATTCCAGCCAGACCGGATAGCTTTATCAACCATTGAATAAAAAAGGGTTAGCAGGTAAACACTTAGTAGAAAACGAGCGAATACATTAAATACTGATCAGGAAATCAGCATTTCAAAACAAGAAGCACAAATCCAAGCCAAAGCCCCAGTAACCTTGGATAAATTTTAAAATACCTAGTGGCTGATTAAATCCAAAAATTTTTTCGACTGGCTCCAATATTAACCGCAAACGTAAAATTGAAAAACCCTCTGAACTCAACAGCTCAAAGGGTTCATAGTACTAGAATAGAGGCGTTAAAATCAGCTGAATAAACTCAGTGTATGACTTTGAGGGTTTTATTGCTGTTGCTGTTGCTGCTGTTGAGCCGCTTTTGCAGCACCCGGAGAAAATTCAGCCTGATTGGTAGGTTGTGCTGCTTTCATCTGCGGCGGCAAATGCTGTGCCGGATTCATATTGGCTGCGAGTTGCGACGTACTCAGCTGCTGGGCTGCATCGCGTATCGCTTCGTTGCCATGGCTACAGCCTGCTTCGTGATGTTTGGGCGCAGGGTTATCCTGCTGATATTGCTGTTGAATTTGATTCACCGCTGACTCCAGCGGTTTTTGCAGGCTTGCGATACTGTTCATCAAACCACTTTGTTGCAGCCGGTTAAGCGCCTGATCTTTTTGCTGCTGAGTCGCTTTCTGGGTAGACATAAGAATTTCTCCTTCTGTATAAAATCACTTATAAGCATGTATAAACCGAGACGAAATCATGAGTAAATAATGCTGACCACTAAATTACCTTAGCACTTTTAATCCATGAATATTTAAATTTATGTAGTAACGCTGTTTCTCAATGTTAAGTCATTAAAACAAAAAACATTTGTATAGCCATTTAGCAACATGTCTAAATTAAAAAAGATAGCCCTCACAATGTACCCAAGAATTACACTGGATTTTAACGAATTTTCTTTAGGCCAATCATCACGATAATGTATTGATTTCCTTTTATTCATAGAAGAACAGGTCATGAGTCATTCAGCAAATCACCTGATCGCTTCAGTCACCGCCATGCTTCATTCTCCGACCAAGGGCGCATCCACTGCCCTCAACGGAAGGGTAATCGCTAGCACATTGACAGGGACTCACTTAAACTAGGGTCTTGTTAGCGGCAGCCCTGCAGTTATGGTATGGATTGTCGTCAATGAATCCGACGCTTTTCGGACTGGCTGGCTCCCTCCAGTCAGTTTCCAGCCGCAGCTCCTTACTGCGGCTTTTTTAATTCTAAAACCCGCTTCATCACGTCAATTCCCGAGCTTTTTCCTTGTCCTGCCTATGCCCTGCAGGCATAATTAAACGCTTTGGCGCAGGGTCGCTCAGACCTGTCACGCCGTGTTACCCATGATACCTACGAACCGGATTCCTTTTGCCATGATGCGCACCCATTACTGTGGCTCTCTGACCGAAGCTCAACTCGATCAAACCATTACCCTCTGTGGCTGGGTACACCGTCGTCGCGATCATGGCGGGGTCATCTTTCTGGACATGCGTGACCGCGATGGACTGGTGCAAGTGGTCATCGACCCGGACACCCCGGAAGCCTTTGCAACCGCCGATCGGGCCCGTTCTGAATATGTGCTGAAAATCACCGGCCGTGTGCGCAAGCGTTATGCGGGTACCGAAAATGCCGCGATGGTCAGTGGCCAGATTGAAGTGCTGGCCAAGCAGATCGAAACGCTGGCAACTGCCGAGACTCCTCCTTTCCCGCTGAATGATGACTTTGGCCATGTGTCCGAAGAAAACCGGCTGAAATACCGTTTTCTTGATATGCGCCGCCCAGAAATGCAGGAGCGTATGCGTTTCCGCTCCCGTGTAACCAGCCTGATCCGTAGCTATCTGGATGCCAATGGCTTTATGGATGTGGAAACGCCGATTTTGACCCGTGCCACACCTGAAGGTGCCCGTGACTATCTGGTGCCCTCGCGTACCCAGCCGGGCAGTTTTTTTGCCCTGCCGCAGTCGCCCCAGTTGTTCAAGCAGCTGCTCATGGTTGCGGGCTTTGATCGTTATTATCAGATTGCCAAGTGCTTCCGTGATGAAGACCTGCGTGCCGATCGCCAGCCTGAGTTCACCCAGATCGACATCGAAACCTCGTTTATGTCCGATGAAGACATCATGTCCATGATGGAAGGCATGATTGTTCAACTGTTTGATACCTTGCTGCAGGTGAAATTTGACACCTTCCCGCGCATGACTTACGCCGATGCCATGCGGGATTATGCTTCCGACAAACCCGACCTGCGTATCCCGCTGAAACTGATTGACGTCGCCGATGTGATGAAAGACGTCAACTTCAAAGTGTTTGCCGGCCCTGCGAATGACCCCAAAGGCCGTGTCGTCGCACTGCGCATCCCTGGTGGAGCGAGCATTTCACGTGGACAGATTGACGAATACACTAAATTTGTCGGGATTTATGGCGCCAAGGGTTTGGCCTATATTAAGGTCAATGACGTCAGTAAAATCAACAACGGCGTTGATCAGGAATCCGGTCTGCAATCTCCAATCATCAAGAACATCAGCGATGACGTGCTGAAAACCCTGATTGAGCGGACTGGTGCGGGCAATGGCGATGTGATTTTCTTTGGCGCTGATAAAGCCAAAATCGTCAACGATGCCATGGGTGCCCTGCGCATCAAGATTGGCCACGACCTGAATATGGTCACCTGTGAATGGGCGCCACTCTGGGTGGTGGATTTCCCGATGTTCGAAGAAGTGAGTGACGGCGTCTGGACGTCGGTGCATCACCCCTTTACCCTGCCTAAATGCTCAGTAGACACCATGAAACAGGATCCTGGCGCCGCGCTGTCGGTCGCCTATGACATGGTGCTCAACGGAACTGAAATTGGGGGTGGCAGCCTGCGTATTTATACGCTGGACATGCAAAAGGCCGTGTTTGAAGCGCTCGGTATTTCGGAAGAAGAGGCCAACGACAAGTTCAGCTTCCTGCTGGATGCCCTGAAATACGGCGCGCCACCGCATGGTGGACTGGCTTTTGGTCTGGACCGTCTGGTGATGCTGATGACTGGCACGGCGTCCATTCGTGAAGTGATCGCATTCCCGAAAACCAAAACGGCTGAATGCCCACTGACTGAAGCACCTGCACCCGTTGAGGCCAACCAGCTGCGTGACCTTGGTATTCGCCTGCGCGAAAAGGTAAAACCGGACGCCGCCACCAACGCAGAAGGCTGACATGAAAGCCGCGTCTTGCCTAAAAGCCAGTCTGGGTCTGGGACTCATTCTCCTGCAGTCAGCCTGTTCGCGGCCACCTTCTGATAGTGACGCCTTAACCGCTTATCAGCAGGAAGTCGGTCAAGTGAATCACGCCACCGAACAGCTCGGCAGCTCAGCACTGGCGATTACGGTACATTCGGTGCATGTGCTCAACTGTGAGCGTCGGGCGGATACGGATCAATACCGCTGTGAAGCACAAGTCGAAACCACCCTCCCCCTGATTGGTCGCCAAACCCAGAACACCACACTGACTTTTGGTAAAACCGACCACGGCTGGGTAGTGGTCAGGGGGGCGGGGAATTGACTGGGCTGGTGATGCTTGTCATGTTGCTCTGTCTGGGTTTCCTTGCCTTCAGTCACCGCTTTGGTTGGTGGCGTAAAACGACGGATTGGCAGCATCCGCGGATTCTTATGTATCACATGGTGCGGGAGCACATTCCCTCAGCCAAATTCAACAAATTGCGGGTCACGCCTCGCGCTTTTGAACAACAACTACACTGGCTGAGCACGCAAGGCTTTCATTTTTTTACCATGCAAGAACTCAGGGCATTGTGGAAAGCAGGTCAACTGCCCGCCAAATCCGTGGCCATTACCTTTGATGACGGCTATGAGGATAACCTCATTAATGCTCTGCCACTTTTGCAAAAATATCAGGCCAAGGCCACGATTTATGTGGTGGTGGATCGCCATGACAATGACTGGGCAACCTATAAGAAAGCGCACCATAACAACGGCGAATTAATGCGTGAGCCCAAACTATCAGACCTGCAAGTGCAGGCGCTGGTAGACAGTGGCTGTATCGAGATCGGTTCCCATACGATGACGCATGTGAATCTGGGCAAACTGAACGATGAGAAGCTGAGGCTTAAGGAATTGACCGAATCCCGCACTCAGTTACAACAGTTGACCGGACAACCGGTTGAGAGTTTCGCCTATCCCTTTGGCATCTATGGACAGGCGGACGTGGAAGCAGCGCGCGCAGCAGGCTATCAGGATGCTGTCACAGTCGCCGAAGGCATTGATCCAGCGCATCCACTGCCTGATTTTCTTCAGCTCAAGCGCATTAAAATCAGCGGTAAAGACACTCTGCTGGCATTTCGCATCCGGTTAAGAACCGGAAAACGGGGCTGGAAGTGATCTATACTCATACGTCTTTCCCTGAACTTTCCGTGACTTTGGTCATGGCAGGTGTCGAAGATGGCGGAATGGAAAAGCATGTGCTGGAGCTGGCTGCAGGGCTGGCAGAGGCTGGGTTGGCGATCACCCTTATCGCTCATCCACGCTATCAGGCCATGCTGTCAACGCGTAGAGTCACCTTTATGCCGGTTGATCTGGGCAAAAGCCGCCGTAACCCGATGGTGTTATTAGCGCTTAGGAAAGCACTCTATCAAAGTCGGCCTGGCCTGATTCATGTCCATGGCAACAAAGCCGCTGCCATGGTAGGAAGTCTAAAATCATGGCTTCCGCCAGTGCCTTTACTCGCCACCTTTCATAGCAGTCGCGGCAAGGCCAGTCCATTTAAGCGGTTTGACCACATCATCGCGGTCAGTGAGCGCTCGGCCTCGGTCATTCGGTCTCAGCTTCCCTCCATTCCCCTGTCCATCATTCACAACGGCATCCAGCCACCCGTGAACATTGGGCATCCGGAACGTAAAGCCGATCGTTTGCTCGCCATCGGCAGACTGGTCCCCATCAAGAATTATTCCGCGCTGATTGAGGCTATTCGTGGCTTGCCAGTGACATTGTGGGTAGCTGGTGATGGGCCGGAAAAAGACAGCCTCCAGCAACAAATCGCGCAATCCGGACAACAGGGCCAGGTTACATTGCTAGGCCACCGTGAGGATGTCACTGAACTCTTGCAGCACACGGGCTGGCATATAATCAGCTCGGTAGATGAAGGCGGCCCCTATACCCTTGCCGAGGCACTGTTATTGGAATGCCCCGTACTGGCCACCCCCGTTGGCATGGTCGCCGATTATCTGGATCCCCGCTGGATCAGTAGTGACAGCACCGTTGCATCACTGCGTTCATTCATTCAGACCTCAATTACCGTGTCACTGGAAGAACGGCAGATCGCATTTGCCCCTGCCTTTGCTCGGGCACAACAGGAACTGACGTTTGACGCGATGTGCGGGCAGGTCCTTGCGCTGTATCAGCAGGTCTGTGGCAACTCACCAGCAACGGAGCACATGGCATGACGACCAAGCGGGTCATCTGGGTGCTGAGTGACGGAAAACCTGGCCATTACAATCAATCCAAAGGCGTGGTAGAAGCATTGGAACTACTTGGCCCCAATGAATTGCACTGGATTGATATACGCCTGCGTTCAGGACTTTGGCGCCCGCTGTTTAAGTTTTGGCAGAACACCCACAATGGCCAACTACCAGCACATTGGCTCCGCTGGGCCTACCAGGGACTATCATCGCTACCGAGTTCGGTGCCCGATGTGATCGTTACGACGGGAGGCAAACAGCTGTATGCCCTGATAGCACTGGCCAGAATCTATTCAGCTAAAACGATTTTTGTCGGTACCTTGCATGGACTCCACCCAGAATTATTGGATGCCATACTGGTTCTGGAAACGCACCCAGAGCCGCAATACCTGACCCTTCCACTTGCCCCCATGCCTGGAAATGAAGCTCTTTTTCAGCAAGCCTCAGCTGACTGGCAGCGAACCCACCCGCTTGAATCGGGCACCCTCTGGGCCATGCTCATCGGCGGGGATGGAGCAGGAGCTCGATACCAACCCCAAGACTGGCTACAACTTGCCCAATGGATGAATGCAACTGCAGCACAACAGGGTATACGCTGGCTGGTAACTACCTCAAGACGTACAGGGATCGAAGCGGAGTCCCTGCTTAAATCCCACCTGGACATGTCCACCCTTGCGGATGCTGTGTGGTGGGGTGAAAATCCTGCTAAGATAATGGCCGCCTATCTCGGGCGTGCTGCGCTTGTTTGCAG
This sequence comes from Pseudomonadota bacterium, assembly GCA_963204705.1. Classification (GTDB taxonomy): domain Bacteria; phylum Pseudomonadota; class Gammaproteobacteria; order Pseudomonadales; family Moraxellaceae; genus CAUJHL01. Next base: position 11,063 of record CAUJHL010000007.1, read on the forward strand.
TACGATTGATTCCTTATCCATGATTACTGAAGCCATCAGCGCGGGGCGCCCGGTGATTGCACTAACTCCTGCAGAGTTTAAACCGGACCAGCGGTATGAGGAGGCTATTAACCGGATGGAAAGCAGGGGCTGGCTCAGAATGTTATCCGTGTTTTCTCCTCTAACTCCCCCGTTACCCGCTGTGTCCCTGCCAGCCGGTAATAGACAGCAACTGGCCAAAATGCTGAATACCCGGCTTGTTGCGCAGAGCAGTCGCTAAAGCAAGACAGCTATTCATTTTTGAGTAACAACACGCTGGATTGATTTGGCCTACAGGGTTAACATGCGGTTCATACCACATGAATGCTTTAGTGGTCTGTCTGGAGACCAATCTTCCATGCCGTCTAGTCCCCGTGGCCCAGTCCTCTACTGGGGGTTTACGACCCATGATTTATCTGAGGCCGTTCAGGCAGTCTTGCGACCAGAGGATCTCTGGATAGGTAAAAATGTTCGTTGCCAGTATTCAGTGATCGACTTTCTGGAGTTTCGGCTAGAGCGATTAACACTTCCAGTGCCATTGCAACACACCGATCTTTGTTTTGGGGCTGAATTGACACTGAGCATATATGCCACGATGCAACGCGAGCTGATGGGATGGCAAACCGGCCAAGTGGAAAAACAACAATTGCTGCGTTATTACACCCGGTGGTTTGCCACACTGCTTAAGCTTTACAAAATCGAGGAGGTTTGGTTTGCCTACATACCCCACGAAGGAGCTTCGCTGATTCTTTATGCGGTGGCACAGGCCCTGGGTATTCGCACACCTATGTTCTACCAGTCACTGATGAGTAATCGGACGTTTCTGATTGAGCAGATTGAAGACATGGGCAAACTGCCTCAGCACGCCGGTCCGTGGCCTCCTTTTGCCGATACCCTAACGTTTGGCAAGCCGGAGCAAGATTTGTTTTATATGCGCACCCTGCCCCCTGTAGTGAGTCAGCTGCGTTTTGGCTGGCGGAGTTTCTGGCCGAGACTCAAGGCTAAATTACGGGGAAAAATTGCGCATATCGGAGTGATTGCGATAGCCGCTCGTCTAGCTCAGCGCCGTCAATGGCTGGCCATGCAAGCCAGAATGCAATGGGACTCCACGGAGTCATTTGCCAATAAAGCTTTTGTGTATGTACCGCTCCATTTGCAACCCGAACTCACCACGGATCCTCTGGGTGGCAAATATGGCGATCAGGCCCTGTTTATTGAAATGCTTCGCCGCAAATTGCCTGAAGACATAGCTATTGTTATCAAGGAAAACCCCAAACAGGAATTTGAATCACGCAGTCAATTCTTTTGGCAACGACTGCGGCGCCTGCCCGAAACTTATGTGGTCGACCCGGGGGTGAATACCTATTTCCTGCTCCACCAATCTGCTGCTGTTGCCACGATCACTGGGACTGCTGGATGGGAGGGAGTTCTTGCTGGAAAACCAGTGGTTGTCGGTGGTGCGGCATGGTATCAAGACCTTCCGGGTGTGTGGCAACTGGATGAACTGCCTGAATGGCAGAACCTGATGAAATTCAAGGCTGATTTTACACTTACCCGTAACGCGCTGGAATGTCTGGCCAGCAGTATGCCAGAGGTGATTGCAGACCCCGATTATCGCCTCATTTACCCCAGTTATGACTCAAGGGCAAACCAGTCCCGACTACAGGAAATTCTACAAACATGACCCGCCCTCGCCTGATCTGGGGGCTGGACCACCCATTGACCCGTGTGGACTCGATCACAGACAAAGACCTATGGTTCGGTGATCGCCGTCTTTCACCCGTGCGTTTTGACACCATACGGTTATTTGCGGGTGACTTGAGTGAACTGGAACCTTGGCTAAAGCAAGGTTTGCTGGCACCGGAGCGACTTCAGGAACGATTTTATGAAAATCTGGACAAGTATTTAACCGTTTTCGATCGTACTATTTTCGCCAGGGACCGAGATTTATCCACCTGTCGGGACTGGTTTTTTCTCCTATTCCACGCTCTAAATACTTTATTGCAACAAGAACGCCCAAACTATGCGTTCTTTATTGCCCCCCCTCATTACGCGATTGATGTATTGCTTAGCGATTTATGTGAATGGCTGCACATTCCCCTTTTTTGGGGATTTCAAAGTTTGTTCCCAAATTGTTTTTGGATTTTGACTCCCTCCTTTGAAAAGATTCCAGCACCAACGCGTATAAGTGACATTGCTTTTCCAGAAGTAAATACGGAAAAGTTATTTTATATGCAAAACCTCAAGGTGCCCACTCGTTCTTACCTGTCTGTGATCGTTTTATGGCTTCGCATTCTGCTAGGCAAGCAAAAAAACAGTACGGCATATACCGTTAAAAAAACCCTTTTGCAAATTCAATTTCAGCATAAGATGAAATCATTGAGTGAGCAATTGAAAACGCCAGAGCAGTTTCAGGATTATCTACTTCTACAACCTTATGTGTATGTGCCTTTGCACCTTCAGCCAGAAATGACCACCAGTGCGTTGGGTGGAAATCGTTATCATGACCAGGGATGCGTCATTGAAGATTTATTAGATAGGCTTCCTGACGGATGGCGCCTTCTCATCAAGGAAAATCCAAAGCAAGACTGGCAATTTCGCAGCGAGGCATTTTGGGCACGGATTATGTCGGATTCTCGGGTGCATCTCGTGCCGAGAAATTTTTCTTCAAAACTGATTATTGAACACAGTGAAATGGTCGCTGTTATTTCTGGCACAGCTGGCTGGGAAGCGATTCGTATGGGAAAACCTGTTTTGGCATTTGGCTGGTGTTGGTATGGGGAGCTTCCGGGGGTATTTAAATATCACCCCACCGTAAACCTTTCTACGCTCGCTAAACACAAGATTGTTCAGAACTCACTTCGCAAAGAATTTCAGTTAATGATGAATACCACCTGGGAAGGGATCATTGATGCTGACTATAGCGTTCTAGTCTCAAATCACACTGACAAGGCGCAAACCCCTAACAAGATCGCTCATCTGATTGAGTGGCTGGACACACGTTATGCTGGAAATGATGCAGGATTAAGAACATCCTCTATTGAGGCTGCAATTCCGTAACGCTATATGAAGAACTTATTTTTTAGGATATGCATAATGCCCAGATTGACAAGTAATTTTCAATACCATGATCGTATTCTTGTGATATTAGGGCTTTGAGAAACCGTATGAAAACAATTGCTATAGTTCAGGCAAGAATGGGTTCAACAAGACTCCCTAATAAGGTGATGAAACGAATCAATGGATTGCCTGTTATTGAAATTCTTATTAGTCGTCTAAAACGATCATCCTGTCTCGATGGTATTGTGATTGCAACCTCCATTAATCCCAATAATCTTCCCCTTATTGAACATGCCCAATCCCTGAACATACCCATTGAGCAAGGAAGTGAGGACGATGTATTTGATCGTTTTTTGCAAACGGCCCGCAAACATCAGGCAGATATAGTGGTTCGGGTAACTGCAGATTGCCCACTCATTGATGCGAGATTAATTGATACTGCAATCGAACGCTTTCATGCACTTGGTGTTGATTATCTCAGTAATGGGGCACCCCCTACGTACCCTGATGGATTGGATGTGGAGGTTATGAGCCGCGCTGCCCTTGAAAAGGCGGCCAGTGCGAATTTAACCACATTCGACAGAGAACATGTGACTCCGTATTTGCGCAAGTCTGGCAATTTTAAAATAGGTGTACTAAGCAACCCGATAGATTATTCCAGCCACCGCTGGACCGTTGATGAGCAAGTCGATTTTGAAGTAGTAACCAACGTGTTTAAACACTTTTCTCCCAATATTCATTTTGGCTGGGAGGAGATTTTAGAGCTTTCTCGAATTAAGCCAGAATTATTTACAGCAAATCAAAACCTGATCCGGAATGAAGGAGCCACCATGGGCACTGGCCAGAAACTTTGGAAACGCGCCAAGCAAATTATTCCCGGTGGCAACATGCTCCTGTCCAAACGGTCGGAAATGTTTTTGCCGGAACAGTGGCCGTCGTATTTTAGTAAATCCAAAGGCTGTACCGTCTGGGACTTGGATGGAAAGGCCTATACCGATATGTCGATTATGGGCATTGGTACTAATACGCTCGGGTACGGTCATCCCGAAGTCGATGCTGCCGTCATGCAGACCATTCAAAACGGGAATATGTCCACGCTAAACTGTCCTGAAGAAGTGTATCTGGCGGAAAAGTTATTGGCCCTGCATCCCTGGGCAGACATGGCACGGTTTGCCCGTTCGGGGGGCGAAGCCAATGCGATTGCCATTCGTATAGCCAGAGCAGCCACTGGTAAAGACAAAATTGCGGTATGTGGCTACCACGGCTGGCATGACTGGTATTTGTCAGCCAATTTGGGGGATGAGCAAAATCTCGCGGGTCACTTATTGCCAGGTTTAAACCCTGCTGGGGTTCCCCAGAATTTGCGTGGAACTGTGTTTCCCTTTAACTATAATCGCTACGACGAATTGGAAAAGCTGGTCACCGATCATGAGATTGGCGTTATTAAAATGGAAGTTATCCGTAATACCGGACCCGAAGATAACTTCTTGCATAAGGTTAGGGAGCTTGCGACGCGTAAAGGGATTGTTCTGATATTTGATGAGTGTACGTCTGGTTTCCGCGAAACATTTGGTGGCATTCATTTAAAATATGGTGTTGAACCGGATATGGCCATGTTTGGCAAGGCATTAGGCAATGGCTATGCTATTACTGCCACGATAGGCCGCCGTGAAATTATGGAAGCTGCACAGTCTACATTTATCAGTAGCACTTTTTGGACAGAGCGGGTTGGCCCAACAGCTGCTGTTAAGACATTGGAAGTCATGGAAAAAGTAAAATCGTGGGAATCGATTACCAGTACAGGCTTACAAATTAAAAAGGGCTGGCAGCAACTTGCTGACAAACATGATTTGCCAATTGATCATTGGGGTATACCAGCACTGACTGGTTTCAGCTTTTTAAGCGACCGTGCGCTCGAATATAAGACATTGATCACTCAGGAAATGCTTGAAAAGGGCTATTTGGCTGGTAATAGCGTTTATGTTTGTACTGAGCACACTCCTGAAATAGTAGAAGCTTACTTTCACAATCTTGACCCTATTTTCGCGTTAATTAAAGAGTGCGAAGAAGGACGGGATGTATCAAGCTTATTAAAAGGCCCGGTGTGTCATGCGGGTTTTAAACGTCTTAACTGAGCACACTAAATAATGAATCTTATCGTAATACGGGTGGATGCTTCCAATACTATGGGTTCAGGCCATATCATGCGTTGCCTGACGTTAGCCAACGCGCTTTCAGAACAGGGCTGCCGATCTCATTTTATCGTGCGCCATCTCCCAGCATCGCTTGAAGATTTGATTAAGCAATCGGGACATGAATGCACCCGTCTGCCTAGAGCAGATTCCACCCCGGATGAATTGCCACACAGCGAATGGCTGGGTGTTTCTCAGGCAGACGATGCAAAAGCCACTGCGCAGTTCATTGTACAGCTGGACTCAAAACCCGACTGGCTGATTGTGGACCATTACGCTCTGGATATTCGCTGGGAAACGTTGCTTCGCCCCTTAATTTGCCGGTTAATGGTCATTGATGATCTGGCTGATCGCCATCATGACTGTGATGTATTGCTTGACCAGAATGAATATTTGGATAAAGCCTCTCGATATCGTGAGTTGATACCCACTCACACCCCCTTGGCTTTAGGGGCTCGTTTTGCTCTATTGAGACCTGAGTTTAAGCGCTTGCATACGCAAGTGGCTACGCGTCAGGGTCCTGTAAGAAATATTTTGATTTTTTTTGGAGGCATGGATACACACAATTATACTGCTAAAGTTTTATCAATACTTCCAGAAGTTCTAATTCAGCTTGAGTCTAGTGTTGAGATTAATGTCATCATTGGAAGCGAGCACCCCGATCGGGAGTACATTACCCGAATTTGTGACGAGCAATCGTATAATCTCCATATTCAAACTACCAAAATGGCTGAACTCATGGCTGCAGCGGATATGGCGATTGGTGCTGGAGGTTCGGCAAGTTGGGAAAGATGCAGTGTCGGACTTCCTTCTCTCGCATTTGCTGTTGCTCACAACCAAATTCAGTTAACCGAAGATGCTTGTCTTTCAGGTGTTTTGGAAAGTCCTGCCGTGGACTGGAACAGTGCATCTTCTATTAAAGTAGCAATTAGTGCGATGATCATGAATCCGCTGGGTCGACAGCGTATTTCCCAATTGGGTTTAGCAATGGTCGATGGCCGGGGTGTCGATCGTATCCTGAGATTAATGGATTTCCATTCCTGCACGCTAAGAAAAGCTTGCCAAGATGACTCGGAATTCATCTGGAACTGGAGAAATCACGAAAAGATACGTAATGTTTCCAGGAATCAAGAGGTAATACCTTGGGAAAATCATAAGATTTGGTTTGATAATACTCTTAAATCGCATGATCGCCTATTACTTATTGGTGAAATGCACTCACTGCCAATAGCTGTCCTCAGATTTGATCTTATCAACTTACAAAGGGCCGAAATCTCTATATTTCTTGATCCAGAGTCTTCAATACAGGGTATGGCTGTAGAGTTGATAAATGCTGCAGAACATCATGCCAAATTGTTTTTTTCAGGGCTAAACGAAATTGTTGCTGTAGTACTGGCCGACAATCATGCTTCACACGCACTTTTTCATCATGCCGGGTTTCATAGAATAGAAACTCATTATTGCAAATCTATTTAGGCTTAATCCTATGAATACTGTATTAAAAATCGGCAATCGGTTAATTGGCCCTGATTATGCCCCATTTATTATCGCCGAAATGTCCGGTAATCACAACCAGTCGCTTGAGCGCGCATTTGAACTGGTTGATGCCGCAGCGGCTGCGGGTGCTCACGCACTCAAATTGCAGACTTATACGGCGGATACCATCACGCTAAATGTACGTGAGAAAGGTTTTGTCATTGAAGACCCCAACAGTCTGTGGGCAAATCAAAATCTACATGATTTGTACAGTAAAGCTTACACACCCTGGGAATGGCATGCACCTATTTTTGAACGGGCAAAACAACATGGAATGGAGTGCTTCAGCTCACCTTTTGATGAAAGTGCGGTCGATTTTCTGGAAACGCTCAATGTTCCTGCCTATAAAATTGCATCATTTGAAAATAATCATTTACCCTTAATTCGCAAGGTCGCGGCAACTGGTAAACCCATGATTATCTCAACGGGTATGTCCACAGCTTCGGACATTGAAGAGGCGGTCAAAACCGCACGTTTAGCGGGGTGCAAGGATCTGATTCTTTTAAAATGCACCAGCACTTATCCTGCCTTGCCGACTAATTCTAATGTCATAACAATCCCTCATATGCGTGAGTTATTTGGCTGTCAGGTTGGCCTGTCTGACCATACCATGGGAGTTGGTGTTTCAGTTGCTGCCGTCTCTCATGGTGCTACGGTTATTGAAAAACATTTCACTTTAAGAAGAGCGGATGGCGGTGTCGACAGTAGTTTTTCGCTGGAACCTGAGGAATTAAAATCTCTGGTAATCGAAACTGAGCGGGCTTGGCAAAGCCTGGGCAAAGTCAATTATGGCCCTACAGAGGCAGAAACAAAATCGCTAATGTTCCGCCGGTCTATATACGTCGCACACGATATTCATGCAGGTGAACAGTTTACCGCTGAAAATATTCGGGTTGTAAGACCGGGTTTTGGATTACACCCACGCTTTTACGAGCAATTGATTGGTAAAGTTTCGCCTATTGCACTGACCGCTGGTACCCCTTTTAATTGGGAATTAATGCTTGATAAACATCCGTAGCAATTCGCTGGATGCGCCTATCAGAACTCAAAAAGCCAGTCAAACAGTTGACTGGCCTTTTACCTATGTTTAGCAAAGCGATTGCTACCCCCCAATCAATCCAAACTTGCCCGCATTAAAATCATGAATTGCCTGACGGATTTCAGCATCCGTATTCATCACAAATGGGCCGTAAGCGGCGATCGGTTCACGGATCGGCACGCCTGAGAGCAGCAGTAGTTTAGCAGCTTTGCCATGAGTTGCTTCAAGCGCAACGCTACCACTGCCATTTTCAAATGTCACCAGATTACCCTCTTTGGCTTCCTGCTGATGATTCAAACGCACCTCACCGCGCAGCACCACCATCAGCAGATTATGGTTTTCCGGTACGCTGAGGCTAGTTTCAGCATCCGCCTGTAGCTCTACCTCCCAGACATTGATCGGGCTGAAGGTTTTTGCGGCACCGGCTCTTCCATCGAGCTCCCCTGCAATTAACCGCACGGTACCGGCCTGATCAGGTAAGTCGATGACAGGAATTTCGGCATTTGCCAGATGCTGGTAACCAGCTGGGGTAGTCTTATGAATGGCAGGCAGATTGACCCACAACTGCACCATTTCAAATTGCCCACCCCGCTCACTGAATGCTGGTGAATGAAATTCTTCGTGAATAATCCCGTTACCGGCCGTCATCCACTGCACATCACCCTCGCGGATGATCCCGCCACCACCACTGGAATCACGATGCGCCACTTCGCCCTGGCAAGCAATCGTCACCGTTTCGAATCCTTTGTGTGGATGCTGCCCCACGCCGCGGGGATGTGCTGTGTTCGGTTTAAATTCCATCGGTGCTGCATAGTCGAGCATCAGGAAGGGATCGGTGTCGATACGGCCATCACCATGGGAAAACAAGGGTTGCACCTGAAAACCATCGCCCACCCAGTGAGTGGGACGTGCACCATAAATCTGTTTTACCTGACGCATTTAAGGACTCCTCCGCTGTGGGCTGGCGCGCTGAATTCACAATTGTCGTATTTAGCAACAGATGCCATTTACAGTATAATAATAGCATGTATAATAAATTTTGATAGTACGCACATTTTGTATACTGCCGTTCAGGAGTTTTCGATGGGCAAGGCAATTACCGCACCGTTAGGTATCCCAAAGGATTTTCCCTCAAGCTCCCACTCCGCTGTAGTTCCCCAGTCTGGTGTAACTGACGAGTTTTGCCCCGTCATGACAACGCTAGAAATGATTGGTGGTAAGTGGAAAGTCCTGATTCTGTATCATTTACAGTCACACTCCGTGCGTTTTAACGAACTCGGGCGCCTACTGCCTACCGTGACGCAGCGCATGCTGACCCTGCAATTGCGTGAGCTTGAGCAGGATGGGCTGGTTCATCGCGAAGTTTTTCCAGTCGTACCGCCTAAAGTGGAATACAGTCTTACCCCACTTGGGATTTCACTGCTGCCAGTCATTTCAGCGATGCACGACTGGGGAGCCCAATTTGGCAATCGCTCGAACTGAACGCTATACTGCTTTTTTGCCCCTACCCCCTCTTAAACAAGTCATTTAGGATGATTGGCCCTCCCTTACAGAAGAACCTAGGACAGGCTCTCTCACATTCATCAAGATCACGACATCCAACGCATTGTGGAGCGATTCATATGTCTGAAAATTCCATCGTTTCAGCCAGTTGGCTACCCTCTCCTTTTCAGGTCAGCCTGACAGATCAGACCCACCTTTGGCATGCAGACGAACCGATCAGCGCAGGCGGCTCCGATACTGCCCCAAATCCCATGCAATTATTACTGTCCTCGTTGGGTGCCTGTACTGCCATCACGCTCAGAATGTACGCCGAACGCAAACAATGGCCATTACAAGATGTACGGGTAACTCTACGCTTTGCTGAATCTGCCGCACACAGTGCACAACCCGCAAACCATCGGAACATTATTCGGGAAATTGAGCTGATCGGCCCGCTCAGTACAGAACACCACCAACGACTGATGCAAATTGCCTATGCGTGTCCCGTTCATAAAGTTCTGACTGGAACGATCACCATTGAGACCTCAGCGATTCCAGTGCCTGCCTAGAGTCGCGCTGCAGTCGCGAGAGGCTGAAAATGGAGTGCTTCCACTAAAGCATGTCAGCAAAGGATTCACAGCAAATAATTAACCAAGACAAGTCATCAAGGAAACGCCATGAGCGATTGGCAGGAATATCCCGCACGCATCTCTACCTTGGGAGAAGACACCGTTATTAGACGGCTGCTTCCCCATCGTCAACGCCGCATGATTGGAGCATGGTGTTTTCTGGATCATGCTGGCCCGGTGCAATTTGCGAAGGGCAAAGGCTTACATATCGGAGCACATCCGCATATCGGGTTGCAGACCTTTACCTGGATGCTCAAAGGAGAAATTATCCATCGGGATAGCTTGGGCAATGAACAAGCGATACGTCAGGGTCAGGTCAACCTGATGACGGCTGGAAATGGAATTAGCCATACCGAAGACAGTCATTATGAGGGCGATAGCCTACATACGGCTCAACTATGGATTGCCTTGCCAGATAGCCATCGCCACTGTCCGCCCCGTTTCGAGCATTATCCGGACTTACCGACAATCGCTATAGGCAATAATCAACTCACTCTGCTGGTCGGCGACTATGAAGGAGTGCAGTCTCCGGTCATGGTACACACTCCCTTATTTGGCGCTGATCTGTATAGTCCTGATGGAGGCAACTTCCGGCTCACCCTGAACCTGTCATTTGAATATGGCCTGATGATTCTGGAAGGCGATATTCAGCTTGAACACTCGGCTTTGACTGGGTGCACACTTTACTATCAACCGCCGGGGATAGAGTCTCTGAGCCTCGTCATGCAGCCGGGGAGTCGGGCACTGTTGCTGGGCGGCGAACCTTTTCAAGAAGCGATTGTGCTGTGGTGGAATTTTGTCGCTCGCTCCCAGGAAGAATTGCAAGGAGCTGTAGACGACTGGAATTCTAACAATGAGGCGCGCTTCGGTCACATGCTCTCTGGTAGTCCTGCTGCAAAATTGAAAGCACCGACGCTGGAAAACGTGTTGCTTAAAACGTCTCCAGGGTAGCGTTGCATATCATTCACCACGGTAATTTTTATACAAATATATGCACAAATGAATAAATTAGTTGAGGCGCTTCAAAGTGTTGCAGATTGCGATCAATACAAGTGTATACCCGATAAACGGTCTATTAATCTCAATACAGTGAGATATCCATCACAATTTTAGTGCTTTACGTCTGACATGAGCTTTCCTACCATGGCCTTAACGATCGGGAGATCGTCATAACACTATTTAGCATTAGCCGGGGAGGCTACGCACCATGTTTACACGCATTACGACTGCGCTCATCACTACCCTCGCCTGCATGACAGGTGTCAACCAAACTGCCCAGGCCGCTGGTTACACCCAGACCAAATATCCGGTCGTGTTGACCCATGGCATGTTTGGCTGGAATAAAATGGTTGGTGGTATCGACTATTTTTATCAGGTGCCCAGCACCCTGCAATCCGGTGGTGCGAAAGTCTACAGCACTGAAGTATCCGGTCTGGCCAGTTCTGAGCAACGTGGTGAACAACTGCTGAGTCAGGTCAAAACCATTCTGGCCGTTTCCGGTTCGCCCAAAGTCAATCTGTTTGGTCATAGCCATGGCGGCCACTCGATTCGCTATGTTGCTGCCATGATTCCAGGACAAATTGCTTCGGTCACTGCCATTGGCACACCCGCCAAAGGCTCACCCGTAGCGGATCTGGTGATCAGTATTGACAGTGCCTCACCTGCTCTGGGTTCGATTGCCTACACCATGCTGAATGGTCTGGACAGTCTGATCAATCTGCTCAGCAATGACAAAAATAAGGTGATTGATGCCCGTCAAAGTATGTATGCCCTGTCCTCCAAGGGTTCTGCTGAATTCAACGCTAAATTCCCTCAAGCCGTTCCTACCACTGCCTGTGGTCAGGGTGCCTCGTCGGTCAATGGTGTGCGTTACTACTCATGGGGCGGAACGGGCGTCGTCACCACCGGTATTGATCCTTCCGATGCCCTGATGGGCACCTTGTCGCTGGCCTTTCTTGGTGGCGCCAACGATGGTCTGGTTGGCAAATGCTCCTCACATATTGGTCAGGTATTGCGTGACAACTACAACATGAACCATCTGGACGAAGTTAACCAGATGCTGGGTGTGCGTGCCCTGTTTACCAACCCGCTGGAAATCTATCGCCAGCACGCCAACCGTCTGCAACTGGGCGGCATGTAAGCACCTGACTGCATCGGAAGCACCTCATAACGCTTTATAGCCCTTGCTCCGGCAAGGGTTTTTTATGCGCCTGAGCATCTATTTTATTTTACCCGAGGCTTCCAATAGGCAAATAAAACGGCAGTCTGACTGCCGTTTTTCGCTCAAACATCTATTTTTCGCTCAAACATCTACCTGGGCCAAGCCGTGGATTTAGGCATTCGCTTAGGCAGCCGGACTGTATTGCTCAACCAGCGGTTTTAACTCGCCTTTTTGAAACATGTCCAGCATGATATCACTGCCACCGATCAGCTCTCCATTAATCCAGAGCTGCGGGAACGTTGGCCAATTGGCAATTTTCGGCAAGGTCGAACGAATCTCAGGATTTTCCAGAATATTCACATAGGCAAATGGACGGCCAATCTGGCTCAGAGCATCCACCGCACGGGCGGAAAAACCGCATTGTGGAAATTGAGGCGTGCCTTTCATGTACAGCAGAACCGGGTGTTTCGCGATTTGCTCACGGATCAGTTGTTCTACGCCAGTGTCAGTGCTCATGGTCGGATACCTCGCTTGGGACTAAAAAACGGTTGTTGGCAGTTGCCTACTATAGAGGAAACGCGCCAGCGAGCCGCGGACAGGCCCTAGTATAATCCAAAGTCTTCCCCGTCTGAATGTTTCATTCACTGTCCCTTTTGAGTTCTGATTTGCTACCATGCAGGACCACGCTTGTTTCGGGCGTCGATCCTTTATATTTACCTGTCAGAGAGCCGACCATGACGAATCTCGCCTCACCTGCTACCGAGCCCACGGACTGTCATTCCGCCCCTACTGTTTCCAGTAGTCACCTGATGACCACCTATGCCCGTCAGCCCATAGCATTTGTGCGTGGAGAAGGTAGCTTTCTGTACACCGCAGACGGTACCGCGTATCTGGATGCCCTGAGTGGGATCGCGGTGTGTGGACTAGGCCATGCGCATCCTGCGGTATCGGCAGCGATTGCGGATCAGGCCGCCACCCTCGTGCACACCAGCAATTTGTATCAGGTGCCATGGCAGGAAGCCGCGGGAGCGCTACTGTGTGACGTGGGCGGCATGGACAACTGTTTTTTTTCCAACAGCGGGGCAGAAGCCAACGAAGCAGCAATCAAACTGGCACGCCTTCATGGCCATAACAAGGGCATCGCCGACCCCCAGATCATCGTCATGGAAAAATCATTCCATGGCCGGACTCTGGCTACCCTCTCCGCTACTGGCAATGTCAAGGTACAGAAAGGCTTTGAACCGCTGGTCTCCGGCTTTTTGCGCGTTCCCTTTGGTGATGTAGCGGCAATTCGTGCGCTCGCTGCAACTCACCCTAACATCGTCGCGATTCTGGTCGAGCCCATTCAAGGCGAAGGCGGGATCAATACGGCACCGCAGGGATTTTCATACCTGGAAGAATTACGGGCCCTGTGTGATACCCATGACTGGCTACTGATGCTGGACGAAATTCAAACCGGTAATGGCCGTACCGGAAAATACTTTGCCTATCAGCATACGGGCATTACTCCGGATGTCCTGACCACTGCAAAAGGACTGGGAAATGGCTTTCCGGTCGGTGCCTGTCTGGCGCATGGCAAGGCAGCCAGCCTATTCCACCCAGGCAATCACGGTTCAACCTATGGCGGCACGCCACTGGCTTGTCGAACGGTACATACCGTCATTCGCACGCTGGTTGAGGATGGGGTGATCGCCAATGCCGAAACAGTCGGGGCTTATCTGGTGAATTCCCTGAAGGCACAGTTACAGGGAACCGGCGCCAAAGTGCGCGGATTTGGCCTGATGATCGGAATCGAATTGCCTGTGACCAGTTGTGCCGAACTGGTCGCTCAGGCACGGGACGAACAACTGCTCATCATTAATGTCACTGCCGATAATGTGGTGCGTTTATTGCCCGCGCTGACGCTGAGCCAGCAAGAAGCTGATCAGATAGTGGAGCGCCTGGTTCCCCTCATTCGCCGCTTGCTGGATCTGAACCCGTCCTGAGACAAACTTAGTAAATGAAATACATAAAAAAACCCTGTCAGAATTGTTGACAGGGTTCTTTCTTGGATTGGCTCTTGCTTTTCACTTGGCCTGCTGCCCATGTGATGGCTCCAAAGCCTGTAATTTAGGGTGTTAATCCGCTTTACAGTCAGTCAGGTCACGTTTAACAATCAGGCTAAACTCAAGCCAGGATCACGTTAGGCACAATCTGGGCTTAGGCTGGTATGCGCAGAACCTGACCGGGATAAATTTTGTCCGGGCTGCTCAGCATGGGCTTGTTGGCATCAAAAATCTTGGGATACTGGTTGGCATCGCCATACATCTCTTTGGCGATTTTGGACAGGTTATCGCCGGATTTAACCGTGTACATACGGCTTTCAGGCTCTGGTGTGTCCAGCGTAATGTGATCCACTACCGTTGCGACATGATCGACATTGCCCAGAGCCAGAATGGCTTTTTCACGATCTGCCTGCGTTTTGGCTTTGCCCGACACGTCCACCGTGTCAGTGTTGCCATTGTAATTTACCGACAGATTTTCGATTGAAAGACCCAAATCCTGTACCCGCTTCAACAGCAGATTTGCCATAGCTTGTGCATTGGGCTCTGCTGGGGCAGCATGGGCAGCAGGCACGCCCGTAGGTGCAGCCGTTTTGGCATAGGCGTCTTCCAGCTTGTCGCGGCCAGTCAGTTTGTCGCCAATTCCTTTTACAAAACTAAAAATACCCATGTCACTTACTCCGTCTAGTCAGGTTTGCCAGGCATAAAGGCAACCTTGCCGTTATAACCTCGAATTAAAAACCATCCCTAGACTACCCAAAACACCCGTCAGAAATGTCACTGCTTGGGTCGCTCTGTGTAATGTTTTGAAAATTCTTTTAAAAAACGAATGTCGTTGACGTGTCTCACAAGGAGTATTCAGGGTTTAGCTGACCAATTTCTGGAAAATCAGTGAACCATTGGTACCGCCGAAGGCAAAGGAATTACTCATAACGGTATTCAGTGTCATAGAGCGGGCCTGATTCGGTACATAATCCAACCGGCAATCCGGGTCTGGCGTCTCCAGATTGATCGTCGGCGGAAGTATCTGATCGCGTAGGGCGAGTACTGAGAAAATCGCCTCAACTGCGCCCGCTGCGCCCAGTAAATGCCCAGTCATGGATTTGGTGGAGCTGATGGCTAGCCTTGAAGCATGCTCCCCAAACAAGGCTTCAATTGCCAGGGACTCCACCTTGTCACCCAGCGGCGTACTGGTGCCATGGGCATTAATGTAATCCACGGACTCCGGTGCGAGTCCCGCATCACGCAAGGCATGCCGCATCGCCTTGAGCGCGCCAGTTCCTTGTTCTTCAGGAGCAGTAATGTGAAAGGCATCATCGCTCATGCCAAAACCCGTCAGCTCAGCAATGATCGTTGCCCCTCGGGCCAGTGCGTGATCCAGTGATTCCAGTACCATCGCCCCGGCACCGTCACCCAGTACAAAGCCATCCCGATCCAGATCAAATGGCCGACTGGCGCGAGTGGGGTCATCATTGCGGGTAGACACCGCCTGCATGGCTGCAAAACCAGCGACACCGAGCATCGTAGAGGCTTTTTCGCTACCACCCGCGATCATCACATCGGCATCGCCGTAACTGATTAGCCGCGCCGCCAGCCCAATGGCATGGGTTGAGGTGGAGCAAGCAGTGGCCGTGGCCAGATTCGGGCCTTCAAACCCATAGCGGATCGCCAGCATCCCCGCCATCATATTGATGATCGAGCCAGGGACAAAGAAGGGCGACACACGCCGCGCTCCTTGCGTGGTCAGGGTATGATAGCTCTCCTCAATCAGAGGCAATCCGCCAATCCCCGACCCCATACAAACACCCACACGATCGGGATCGCAGCCACTGGCTACGCCTGCCTGTTCAACGGCCTGAATCGCAGCGGCCATGCCATACTGGATAAACGTATCAAACCGGCGGGCTTCTTTGGGCGACAAATAGGCAGACACGTCAAATCCCATCACGCGTCCGGCAATCTGTGCACGCAATCCTACTGCTTCGAACTCCGCGATCCGGCCGATGCCACTCTGCCCTGCCAGTGCGGCTTGCCAGCTGTGCTCTACGTCCAGACCCAGCGGCGACACCATGCCCAGGCCAGTCACTACGACGCGTTTTTTCATGCAGGGTTCCCGGAGTTGCTGTTGTCTGCGTGCTGATCGCCCCGCACAAACGCGGAGAGACTGACCAGTCGTCTAAATGATGTCACAAAGTGTGTATTGTGCCAGTGTTGACGCAGGAATTCACGGCTAAACACGGAAAACTGATCGCATCTGCTCACTCACCCAAATCGGCAAAGTGTTAGGGAAAATGAGGGAAAATGCAAAAAGCCAAAAAAATAGCCCCGTCTATCAGTGACAGGGCTACTGTGTCGCTAGCGATGTGGCATCGCATGGCCAGCGGGTGTCTAGCTCATGATGTCAGAATCAACGCTTAGGCGTTATTGACCTTGGAGCTGACGTAATCAATGGCAGATTGTACAGTGGTGATGGCACTGGAATCTTCATCGGGAATGGTAATATCAAAGTCGTTCTCAAAGGACATAACGAGCTCAACCAGATCCAGTGAATCGGCGCCCAGGTCATCCATGAAAGACGCTTCGTTTTTAATGTCCTCAGCGCGTATCCCTAGCTGTTCTGCTACGGCTTTTTTGATACGCAGTTCAATGTCGCTCACCGGAAGTCTCCTGATAGTGTGGCGTCGTTAAAAGTAGACCTAGTGTAGAGCAATGTCAAAAAAAAACAATCCACCTGCCCTGCCAGACCTGATTAGTCTAGATACATTCCGCCATTGACAGGTAAAACGGTACCCGTAATAAAGCCAGCTCTTTCACTGGCAAGAAAACACACCGCAGCCGCAATGTCTGCTGGCGTCCCCAGCCGGTTCAGGGGAATGCGCTCGAGCATGCGTTCACGTTGAGCCTCATTCAGCGCATCAGTCATGTCCGTTTCAATCATCCCGGGCGCCACACAGTTCACCGTGATTCCCCGGCTTCCCATTTCACCGGCCAGTGCACGACTGAACCCTTCAACCCCTGCCTTGGCAGCGCAGTAATTGGTCTGGCCGGGATTACCCATGCGCGCCACTACGGAACTGATGCTGATGATTCGGCCAAATCGCACTTTGGTCATCCCCTTCAAAACCCGTCTGGACAGGTAATACACACTGTTCAAATGCGTCGCTATGATGTCTTGCCATTCTTCGGGTTTCATCCGCAGCAACAAGCCATCACGGGTGATGCCGGCATTGTTTACCAGCAAAAGAACAGCACCAAACTCGGCTTCGATAGAACCAATCAGCGCGTCAATTGCGCTGGAATCCCTCACATCCAGCACACGGCCATAGCCCTGAGGAGGTGAATTCTGCCCGCTTGTGGATGCGTTGGCATTCAAGCTGCCGAGCTGGCGGCTAATGTGTTTGGCGCCGGCCTCGGTGGTTGCGGTCCCAATCACCAGCCAGCCATCTTGTCTCAAGTGCTGGGAGATTTCCGCCCCAATGCCCCGGCTGGCGCCTGTCACCAGTGCAACTCTTGGCACTGGGGTCTCGGCGGTCTGAGTCGCTTCCATAGTCTTTGCCTGATCCGGTTTTGATGCTTGTTTTGGGTGCTGATTCGGTTCTAACCTAGCCGGTAAGAACCCGATTAACCTGAAGGGAATTGTGATGATTTAAGCCGTCAATGCCTTAACAGCAGCCTCCAGCTTTTGGGGTGTGTCGAGGCCCAGCGGATTCCAGCCAAACGGCAGCCGTTTGACCAGATTGGATAACACCACGCCCGGACCACATTCCAGCGTAGTCTGAATGGAAAACTGATCGTGAATGTACTGCATGCTCTGATGCCAGCGGACAGGCTCGTATAATTGCTCCTGCAAGCACTGTAAAATGTTTGCGGTATCGGCTGCGACTTCACCGGTACGATTGTGAACCACCGGAATGCTGGGCATGGTGAGCTTCAGAGTGTGCAATGCTTCGGAAAACTGTGTCGCTGCCGCCCGCATCAGTGGGCAATGGGAGGGCACACTCACCGCCAGTGGAATGGCTTTTCCGCCCTCTGCCTTGGCCAATTGACTGGCTGCGGCTACTCCAGAAGCATTTCCAGCAATCACGACCTGGCCTTCGGCATTAAAGTTGGCGGGTGAGACAACAGCATTGTTTGCCTGTAGATGGGCTGTTTCACAGAGCGCTATGACACGCTCATCACTCAACCCCACAATCGCCGCCATGGCCCCTGCACCATCGGGAACTGCTTCCTGCATGAGCTGACCCCGCCGGCTAACCAGCTGCACGGCCTGCGTAAAAGGAATGGCTCCCGCCGCCACCAGCGCACTGTATTCCCCCAGGGAGTGACCCGCCATCACTGTCGGCACCATCGTCACCTGACTGGTCAGGAGGCGCCACAGGGCAATACTGGCGGTCAACAGCACAGGCTGGGTATTTTCCGTGCGATCCAGACCATCACCCTGCTGCGCAATGGCCCACAGGTCACGATTCAGGGCGGCGCTGGCCTCTTCAAAGGTCTGGACAACTACCGGGTATACCGATGCAAGCTCTGCCAGCATTCCTTTGCGCTGGGAGCCTTGTCCTGGAAATACCACAGCCACAGGGTGCGTTGGTGTCATGGCAGGAACTCCTCAGATTAAAAAGCAGGGGAAACACGAACAATGGGGAAACTCAGGCAAATACCCACATCAGTGGCGAAGGTCGGGCAAGATATGCCGCCCTGGACACCCGCTTGATAACAGCCAATTTACAGGGATCAACAACAAAACCGGCAATAAGCCGGTTTGCTGAAATCCGCATCAGATCGGCTGTATTCCCGGTAGTTAGACCTGGTACACAGCAGAAAGCAGAATTATTCGGTGACTGCCGCTACGGTAAACAGCTGACGGCCACGATAAAAGCCATCTTTGGTCACGTGGTGACGCAGGTGGGTTTCACCGGTGGTTTTATCGGTGCTCAGTGCGCTGGCAACGAGAAAATCGTGCGAACGGCGCATGTCACGGCGTGAACGGCTTTTGCGGTTTTGTTGAACGGCCATGAAAGGCTCCTTGACGATAACTGGACAGCAAGCTGTCAGTGCATGGGCGCTTTCCAACATGTAACAGGGTCATGCGCGATGCATGCATCCAGACCGGAGAAAGCTGTCCCGGATAAACAAATTTAAAATCCACACCCTGATGCGAAAATATCCGCGGTCAACGGCAATGGTTTCACCCAAAAATATTTGCAATCCCCACTCTTAGGAGGGGCGATTGCCTTTTAACGCAGCCAGTACGGCGAAGGGATTGTCTTCACGCTTTACCGGTATTTCTTCAACTGGCGCTGCTACCACTGCTGGCTGGCACTCAGGGTCACCACTGTCATGACGCGGAGCCAGTGGCAGGGTGAGCATCAGCTCATCTTCCAGCACTGCCAGTAAAGCGAGTGATTCCTCACCTGCCTGATGAACCATTTCTGCCTCGTCCATCAGGATATAATCAGCGTCTTCGCCCAGCCGCTCAGCGTAGGCAGGATCCCTCAGGATCGCCAGGCCCACTGAAACCCCAACGGGTGTGCAGACCGCCTGTAGGCAACGCTGACAGGTAAAAGCCAGATTGCCTGACACACTCGCATTCAGGAACGGATTTCCGTAGGTATCCCGCTCAAAGGCAACCTCAACGTCAAGTGCCAGCGACTCCGCATCGACCTGAACGTCAGCAGCCACACGTTCGAACTGGCTGACCGGCACCACGCCTTCCCAGCGAAAACCCTGATCGGCGGCTTTGACCGGATCAATTCTGACCGGAAAAGCGGAAGTATTCTGACTCACGGAGGCGACACACCAGCTTGATAGGGGCAGGATTCTACAAACTTGCTTGAAATCTGTCAAAGCCTGTGTGGGATTTCTGCTACCATTTAGGTGAGTTAGTAGCACTTTTTCTGATCGCTGGATTTCCCGGACTTTTTTGCCCATGTCTGCCATTCTCTCTCCTGAGGCGTCTTCGCTTTCCGGCATGCATTGCTGCAGTGTTGGCCTCTGGCCAGCCATGGAGCCGTTACCCAACCCCGGAAGTCTGGCCGATCAGACACTGGAGTATGCGCGAACCGAATGGTTAATAAATTGTTTTAACACTACTTTTTTAGATTACCAAACCATTCTGGTACGCGGTAGCGGTGAGCCTGAGTATCTGCCTGCTACGGCGTCAGAACCGGCACAGATTCAGTTTGCTCATGGTTTTTTTTCCAGTGCGCTGCATGAAATCAGCCACTGGTGCATTGCGGGCGCTGCCCGTCGTCTGTTGCCTGATCTCGGCTACTGGTATGCCCCGGATGGCCGCAATGCGGAACAGCAGCGGCAGTTTGAACAGGTAGAAATCCGGCCTCAGGCAGTAGAATGGCTGCTGCATATGGCCTGCAATTTGCCGTTTCAGGTATCCCGGGACAATTTGAGCGGCGAACCGGAATGCAGCGATCCTTCAGCACCCTCTTTAGATCCGGCTGAGAGAAGCACGCGGGGTACTGATTTTGCTTCACAGGTACACCGTCATGCCCTGGCAATGCTGGTAGGTGAAGCCACGATTCCACGGGATGCCCAGCGACTGATTGGGGTGCTGTGTCAGCACATTCGAGCAGGAAAACCGCTATCAGTTGGGGAACTGAACCCAAGCGCTTGCCAGACAACGCACTCCAGCCAGCCATTCACTACCGATCCAAACAGTCTCCGGCAGACTCATACAGCTCATACAGCTCATATAGACAGACAGCAAACAGGGCTAATCCTATGATTCATTTGCATGTTCACCCTGACAATCCCCAGCAACGATTGATCCGGCAAGCCGCAGACCAGCTGAAAGCCGGCAAAGTCATTGCACATTTAACCGACACTGCTTACGCACTGGGTTGCCACCTGGGCGACAAATCCGCACTCGAACGCATCGCTCGCATCCGTAAATTACCAGAAAATCATCAATATACCCTGCTGTGTCGTGATTTATCTGACATTGCTACTTATGCCAAAGTGAGCAATGCACACTATCGGCTACTGAAAGCGCATACGCCGTCCGCCTGTACCTTTATTTTACCGGCAACCAGCGAATTGCCCCGAAGGCTGATGCATCCCAAAAAGAAAACTATCGGAATCCGCGTACCGACCAATCCCGTCACGCAAGCATTGCTGGAAGCGCTGGAAGAACCCCTGATCACCAGTACGCTGATTCTGCCTGGGGAGGATCTGCCGCTGGATGACCCGCAGGACATCGAGACGCGCATTGGTCACCAGATTGATCTCTTGCTGGACAGTGGTTTCGGCACCCGTTCTGTCTCTACCATCGTGGACATGTCAGGGGATAATCCAGTTCTGGTTCGGCAGGGGGTGTGTCAGGTGGATACCTTGATTGGGTAATGCCCAGCCACTCCTGAATTCTTTATACTCGCTGTCTTTTTAAGACCAGGTGCAGACCTTAGCGGCCAATCTAGGCCATCATTCAGCCAGCACGCACTGCCGGGAACCCTTGACATCCCGCTTTCACCAAGGAAAACCCTGTGACTGACACGAACACTCCCACTGCTTTGGCCCCAACCAACTTTTCCAAGGGCCAGCGGATTCTTTCCGGCATGCGCCCTACCGGCTGGCTGCATTTGGGCCATTATCATGGGGTACTGGAAAACTGGGTACGCCTGCAGCATGACAACGCCTGTTTTTTCTTTGTGGCCGACTGGCATGCCCTGACCACGCATTACGAAGACCCACGTGGCCTGGCCCAGCATACCCGGGACATGGTGATTGACTGGCTGGCTGCCGGACTCGATCCCGAAAAGGCGACGCTCTTTGTGCAGTCCGCCTTGCCGGAGCATGCGGAATTGCACGTGCTGCTCTCGATGGGCACACCGTTGTCCTGGCTGGAACGGGTACCCACCTATAAGGACCAGCAAGAAAAATTACGGGAAAAAGACCTCGCAACCTATGGCTTTCTGGGTTATCCCTTGCTGCAAAGTGCCGACATTTTGCTGTATCGCGCCGATCAGGTACCCGTAGGGGCTGATCAGGTCTCGCATGTCGAGCTGACCCGCGAAGTGGCTCGCCGGTTTAATCATCTCTATGGCCGCGAACCGGATGCGGCAGAACGGCTGACGGCCCTGCTCGGTACGCTGGACAAAGAAACTGTCAAAAAATATCAGCGACTGGCGCGTAAATTTCAGGAAAAAGGCGATAGTGAAGCCTTGCATTATGGTCAATTGCTCGTCAATCAACTTTCTGGCCTAAGTGATGCCGAACGCGAACGACTGCGCAGCGGGCTGGATGGTTCAGGTCGTATCATTTTGCCAGAACCTCAGGCGCTGCTCACCGAAGCCAGCAAAATGCCCGGCCTTGATGGCCTTAAAATGTCCAAATCCTATGGCAACACGATCAGCCTGCGCGAGTCTCCCGAGCAAGTACGCGACAAACTGAAAAAAATGCCCACGGATCCTGCCCGTGTTCGCCGTACCGATCCGGGCAATCCGGAGCACTGTCCGGTCTTTCAGCTGCATGAAGTCTATAGCAGTGAATCCACCCGCCAGTGGGTATGCCAAGGCTGTACCACGGCGAGCATCGGCTGTCTGGAGTGCAAGGAACCGGTCATTCAGGCTATTAATGACATGTTGATTCCGATGCGTGAGCGAGCCGAGCCTTTTGAGCAAGATCCCGCACACTTGCAACGTATCCTTTCGCGTGGCAACGAACGGGCTCGTGCGGTAGCTCAGGAAACCCTGCGGGATGTGCGTGAAGCCATGGGACTGATCGGGTCGTGGAGCAGCTAAGCGACGCGCCTGTTTCGGCGGAGCTGACTGGCCCGGCATTACTACCCCGAATTCGCGTCGGCGATGAGTGGGTTGAGGAGTTGCCGCAGGACCTCTATATCCCGCCGGATGCGTTTGCGGTGTTGCTGAGCTATTTTGAAGGCCCGCTGGATTTTTTGCTGTATCTGGTGCGGCGGCATGGCGTCAACCTGATCGACATCGACATCGCACCGATTGCCGAGCAATACCTGCGTTACATTAGTCTGATGCAGGAACGCGATGTCGAGCTGGCATCCGACTATCTTGTGATGGCGGCCTTGCTGGTGGACATGAAATCCCGGCTGCTGTTGCCCAAACCTGCCACGCTGGCCGTTGAGGACGATCCTCGTGCTGAGTTGCTGGATCGGCTGGAAAAGTATGCGGCTTTAAAACAGGGCGCCGCCTGGCTCAATGCCCGCCCTGTCGACGATCGTAATGTCTTTGTGGCTCAGGCTGCTGTACCGGAACATTTTTATCACTCCTCAGAACCAGAGCCGGTCTTCGAGGTGTCATTGCTGAGTCAGGCGCTCGCAACGCTGCTGAGCAGACCCGTCATTGAACATCATGCCATTCTGGCGGAGCCGGTGCTGCTGGAAGAACGCCTTGCCGTCATCCGGTTGCGGATTCAACAGGAAGGCTCTTTGCCTTTTCGCAGCCTGCTTAACCCCCATCAGGGCAAACTGGGACTGGTCGTCACCTTTATGGCGATGCTGGAATTGATCCGCCTGCAGGAAATCAGCGTGATACAGGAAACGCCCGACTGTGATCCCCTGATTTCGGTATGGTCTGCCCCCCTGGCTTACGCGGACACTACGTCGGCAGCGGTGCCAGTATGAGCAAGACGCTTAATCGTCCGAGTCAGGAAGTTCAGCTCACTGTGCTGGAGCGCTTACAACAGCAAGCACTGCTGAGACTCGAAGCCCTGTTATTCAGCAGTCCCCAGCCGCTACCCCAGGCCGTGCTGAAACAGGCGCTGGCCGAGCTATTGACCGAGGCTGCTGACTACTCACAGGACCCGGATTCGGGCTCCGACCGGGTGCGCACTGTGCAACAGTGGCTCAATGTCTGGCTGGAGGCTCTGGCGGAGCGTTATGCGGAAAGCGCTGTGGAATTACTGCACTCTGCCAGTGGGTATCGCCTGCAGGTGCGTGCAGAATTTGCCAGCCTGATCGGCAGCGTTTGGCCAGAACGGCCCCAAAAACTGTCTCAGGCGCTGCTGGAAACTCTGGCGGTGATTGCCTATCACCAGCCGGTGACGCGGGCAGACATTGAAAAATTACGCGGGGTCAGCCTGAACAGCCAGATCCTGCGGCAATTATTTGAGCGGCAGTGGATTCAGGAACAGGGCGTGCGTGAAGTGCCGGGCCGTCCTGCGCTCCTGGTGACGACGGCGCGCTTTCTGGATGCCTTCGGGTTGACGGCACTACAGCAGCTCCCATCGCTGGAAACCATGCCCCCACTGGTCATGGCGGACAGAATTACTGCAGTTTCAGCACTATTAACAACCGAAGACGCTGAAACTGCGACGATAACGACAGATGCAGTGAGACCTTTGTCTCAAGATGCTCTATAATGCTCAATGCGATTCCCGAGGTATAACCATGAGCGAAAAGTTGCAAAAAGTTTTGGCCCGTATAGGACTGGGGTCACGTCGTTACATGGAAGAAGTCATTGCCTCCGGGCGCGTCACTGTCGATGGCCGTGTGGCTCAGGTCGGTGAACGAGTCGAGCCCGGCGTGGAAATACGCATTGACGGACGTAAAGTCAATTATCAGTCCGAAGAAGAAGTCCGTCGTCGGGTGCTGGTCTATTACAAGCCCGAAGGTGAAATCTGTTCACGCCACGACCCCGAAGGCCGTCCTACGGTGTTTGATCAATTGCCCCAGATCGCCAATGATCGCTGGGTAATGGTGGGCCGTCTGGACATTAACAGTACCGGCTTGCTGCTATTTACCAATGATGGCGAACTGGCCAACCGCCTGATGCACCCTTCCAGCGAAATTGAACGCGAGTATGCGGTGCGTGTCATGGGCGAAGTGACCCCGGAAACCCGTCAGACGTTGCTCAATGGCGTCGAGCTGGACGATGGTTTTGCCAAATTTGAGTCATTTGGCGATATTGGCGGCGAGGGCATCAATCGCTGGTATCAGGTCATCGTCAAGGAAGGCCGTAACCGTGAAGTCCGCCGCCTGTTTGAATCCCAACAGCTTAAAGTCAGCCGCTTGCTGCGTACCCGTTATGGCACCGTGATTTTGCCGCGTGAACTGCGCACAGGACGCTGGATGGAGCTAGATAAACAGGACATCGATCATCTGACGCAAAGCGTCGAGCTGAAACCTCGCGTAGGCACAGGCCTGTATGGAATGGCCAAACGTCGCGCCGAACGCCAGATCGAAAACCCCCTGCCCGCGCGCCGTGGTGGCTATTTGCGCCAGCAGCGGCGGGATACCGACGACTGATCATTTAGAACACATTCGATGCTTTGATGTTTCTACAGGATGTTTCAATAGGCACTTCAATAGAGAGTCCCGCTGCACGCCAGCGGGATTTTTTTTTGAAACTATTCATAACGGCAGCGCAGCACCTACACACCAAGTTCAGGGCACCAAGGTCAGGTCAGCGTCAAAATATCAATGGATGGCCGCATATTGAATCGAAACGGCCAGGCGACCATCCCCGTTCCCGCGGTGACGTATACCTGTGCACGATCGGTCTGATACAGACCCTCCTGAAACCCATGCACTGACATGGATTTCAGCAGTTTCAGGGTAATCCACGGTAAATCGATCTGGCCACCATGCGTATGGCCGCACAACAACAACGGCTTTTTGGACAAGCCTGCCGGAACATGATCCACCGTATCCGGATTATGCGCCAGTACCAGCCAGGGTTTATCAGAGGGCAGCTCCTGCAGCTGATGCAGGTCCGCCTTGCCTGCCCACAGATCCCCGGTACCCAGTACGTAGACGGAATGCCATTCCTCCCAGTGATGCTCAATCGGGCGATTGCCCAGTGCTACTAAACACTGCTTGTGCTCCTCCTGAATCGGCGGGCCGGGCAGTTCTTCGTCGTGATTTCCCGGTACCGAATAGGCCGGTGCATCGAGCAGGGACAGCGGATAGAGTTTGGACTGCAAATGGGGGCCAGGCTCATACGTCCAGTCGCCCGCAATCAGCACCGCATCCACTTTTTCCCGATTGATCTTTTTGACGATACGCTGAAGCTGAAACCGGCCACCCGAAAATAGGCCGACGTGCATATCAGCAATAAGGGCAATTCTTAAGGGTTGCTCCAGGCGATGATCCGCATCCAGTGGAATCGTTCGATAGCGCATAGCCAGCAGATTGGGTTCTATAAATCGGCAATACACGGCCAATACACTGAGCGCGAGCAAGGGCAACGCCTCAGTCAGGGTCTGCATACCTGACCAGACTCTCCATATCTGGTGTGCCGCCAGTAGCCAAAACAAATAAAATCCATAAAAAACGGCCATCTGGCCCAATGCCTTGCGACGATAGGATGTTTCTGACAGCAGGGTACGCCGTACTGCCAATACCATAAGCAGGACAAAAATCGCCCCATAGGCCATCTCAAACGACATGCGGTTTCCTCTGTCTATGGACGGGACAATCAAGGCACTGCAAGCAACGCGATGACTACGAGTGACACCTTTCGTAGTTTTCGTAGTTTTCGCGCCTTCTAAAGCACCCTCTATAACACTGGTTACAGTGCCTTTATACCGTACACTGTGCCCATTTCGGGTCTAAGTAAGTAGCTGTTTTTCAGGGCTGAACTGTTGTTTTTTTTGGCAAAAATGTCGTTATCCTGCATAGGGCCAGGGTTATGACCCCAAAAATCAGTCTGTCACTCCCTGTGTTTTCTGTCAGAATGAATTTCCCGCGCCAACTGATGGATAGGTCATACAAGGAATGAGCGGCCCCATTCTCACACCGAGCCAACTGCCACACGGCAGTACAGACACGTTGCTGCGTCAAACTCCTACCCCGCGAAACGGGCGATGTATCCTGATATGGATTTTGCTTTGGCCACTGAGTTTGGCAAATATCATCCTGTCGGCCATCGTCTCGGGCTGTCGATCGCAACGAGCTGACGGACAACGACGACACATGGGCAGCTGGCTTGTGCTCTTCCTGTGTGTGAATACGCTGACTGCCTGTATGCAATTACCTCCCCGGCGCCCAGTAGACGTCAGCCACACCCTGAGCAGTCCTACCAAGACTCCGTTACAGCAGCTTGTTGAGAATGAAGCACGCCCGTATCCGGGACTGAGCGGATATCACGTGCTGTCTGAGCCCATCGAGGCGTTTGCAGCCCGATTGCTGATGATCGAAAAAGCCCAGAGTTCAGTGGATATTCAATATTATATCTGGCGGAATGACACCATTGGCTCGCTGATGATGGATGCGCTGATCCGCGCGGCCGATCGCGGGGTGCGTGTCCGCTTATTACTCGACGACAATAACTCTGGCAGCCTAGACACATTGCTGGCCAGCCTTAATCTACATCCCAATATCGAGGTTCGGCTTTTTAATCCCTATACGTTCCGCAATACCCGCATTCTGGATTATTTATTTAATTTTCCTAGGATTAACCGAAGAATGCACAACAAAGTCATTCTCGCGGATCAGGCGGTTGGTTTGCTGGGGGGGCGCAATATCAGCGATAAATATTTTAATGCTGGCCCCGGAACCCAATTCAGCGATATCGATGTGATGGTCGCCGGCCCAATCACCAAAGAGATGAATGACTCCTTTGATCTCTATTGGAATCATCGGGCGGCATACCCCATCCAAGATGTGTTAGCGCGCTCCACACCGATTCTGGGCATCGCTAATCTCCGCAAACAACTGGCGCTCTACAGCAAAAATAATGCAGTTCAAAATTATCTGGAACAAACGAGTGATACCGATTTACTGAGTAATTGGCTTACAGGGGATTTAGGACTGCATTGGGCCAAAGCCAGACTAATCGTCGATCATCCGGATAAAATTCTAAATCGTGCCCGGCGCAATCAGCGCTCTGATAATCAGCTGGAACGCTGGATGGGTAGTCCATTACACAGTATGGATATTATTTCAGCCTATTTTATTGCCGGAAAACTGGGCACCCGCTCACTGATTGATATCGCGGATCACGGCATCAAAATTCGGGTATTGACCAATTCTTATGCCGCGACTGACGTGGGTCTCGTGCATGCCTTTTACAGCAAGCGCCGCGCAAAATTGCTGAAACATGGTATCGAACTCTATGAGTTTAAAGCCGTTTCTGATCAGACCAATCATTTGTCCTCTCGCCTTCATCTCAGGCAGACTGGAGATGCCAGCCTTCACGCCAAAATGCTCGCCATTGATGACAAACGGGCGTTTATTGGGTCTTTCAATGTAGATCCCCGATCGGCCAATCTGAATACAGAAATCGGTGTGGTTTTTGATAGCCCTTCCATGGCACGCAGTGTTTCGGATGCATTTAATCCCGCCATTCTGGGCATCGCCTATCAGGTGAGCCTGGACGATCAGGGTCGCCTGCAATGGAAAGAAGCGGATAATAATGGGGAGATTTATTATCACGATGAACCGGATATTGGCTTTTTTCAGCGGATTGGGCTGAAATTGCTGGGTCTCCTGCCGCTGGAAAATCTCCTGTAAACGCGGTTGGCATAAATTGTTATCCCTGTTGGAAATGCTTGTGATATTGTTCCAAAATTCCCCGTAGGCACCTGTATCTCGGAAGGTGTGTACACAGCTAATCCCCGCTAATGACAGTTAGCGCCAGCGATCATTTTAGAAATCTACGATGCATGCGTGCGTGAATCCGTGTGATTTTCTGTGATGGTAGGGTGACCAATACCTTGGCTCATCGGCGGGTGGGCTTTCTTATTATGGAGTGTTAATGTGTTCTCGCCTGCACTCTGGCAACTCACTTATTGCAGTACCAGTGCTTCCCGATTGCACGATTTGCGTAAGGATGTCGATGACATTCTGAGAGAAGCCCGTATTTTCAATCGCCAGCATCGTATCCAGGGTGTGTTGTTTTATGGCAACCACTTCTTTTTGCAGTGCTTGCAGGGCAATCGGGCTGACCTGGAAATGCTCTATGATAAATTGCAAAAAGACCACCGTCATATCCAGCTAAAACTATTGGAAAGCCGTGCGGTTGAAACCCCGCTATTTGATCAATGGCATATGAAATATGTCGTTCTGGAACCGAAAATTCAGGAATTGTTGTCGCGCTGGCAGATGCAGCTGTTTATGCCCTATAATCTGTCAGAAACGCAACTGGCAGAATTACTGTCGCTGTTTTCGGTAGTCAGGGATGCAGTAGATACCTCGCGTGCGCCTCCACCCAAAACAGGGAGGATTCTGAAAGCACTCCAGTGGGTCAGCCGTCAACTCAATCAGCCCTGAATTCGCTCCAGCCAAACAGTGGCAAATCCTTAAGACGACTGTCGTGGCGGGCTATGGTGATGACTGTGATGGTGGTGAGGTACTTCAACCAATACTTTCGCTTGCAATAGTTTTAATTCTTTTTGCATGACTTCCTGCAGCACTTCCGTCAGCGTATGGACACTGTGCCCCACCGGACTGATGGCAGGCAGCGGCTGTACATGAGCGATGACCTTTTCGTGTGACAATACTTTAGGCAAATGTTCAGCCAGACTCATGTCCCCGATATAGGGAATCACTGGATCAATGTTGCCATCGGCCCCCTCATAGCACAGCAAAACTGGCTGAATGGGGGTGCCCGTTTCAATCGCGGCCGCCAGTAGCCGCCCATGCAGGCGCTTGACTTCAATGCCGTCCGTCGTCGTGGCTTCGGGAAAAAACAAAATGGGCAGTTTTTGCCTGAGAAAATCGGCAATTTGCTCTCTTACCTGACTGGAATCTCCAGAGCCCCGTTTGATAAATAACGTGCCTCCCGCCTGCGCCAGACGTCCAATCAGGGGCCAGCTGGCGACTTCCGCCTTGGATAAGAAAAACACCCGCGCCTGCGAACCGATCACTGGGATATCTGTCCAGGAAACATGATTACAGACCCAAAGGGCATGCTCAGTGGGGAGTGGTGCCAGCGGACGAACTTCGATCCCCACCGATTCACAGAGCCGCCGACAAAAATACCGCACGATCCGGGTATGCTCGGGCTGGTTTGGCTGGGCATGCATGTCTTTTCGGAAAGCAATCAGCAAGCCCTCGGTCAGGGTAGTGACAACTTTCGCAGTGCGATATACCGGCCTTACCCACTGGATCAAAGGGCTCAGGTGCCTAAATGCGCTTGTCTTTGTGTCAATTTTGGGAGAATCCACTGTCGTGTCAGTGCTGACTGTCCTTTTGTTTGCCCCAACCGCCATAACGTCTTACCTTTTCACCACTCCTCGGATTCCAGTTACTGTAGCAGTGCTATCCCAGACTTCCAAAGCGAATTGCGCATTTTTAATGCCATCACGGCAGCCTGAGCTGACACGACAGGCTGAGTTTCTCGTCACCGTATAGCTGCTCGCCGGTGTTTGGCTGGATCGCCACTGAAACCTCAGTAAAAACACGGTATCATTCGCCTACTTTAAGCGGAGCACAGCGCACTTGGATTATTTTGGTCGACATCAGGGGGGCGAGCGTGCCTTGCTGGTGCATTTGGACATAGGGACAGCCCCCCAGCGGGACGTTGAAGAATTCAGGCTGCTGGCGCGCTCGGCAGGCGCGGACGTGATCGACCTCATTCGCGGTAGTCGGGCCAAACCGGATGCACGGCTGTTTATTGGTAGTGGCAAGGCCGATGAAATCGCCGCCCGCGTGCAGGCAGAGGAGATTCAGGTGGTCATTTTTGACCATGCCCTGAGTCCGGCGCAGGAACGAAATCTGGAAAAAGTCTTGCAGTGTCAGGTACTCGATCGCACTGGGCTGATTCTGGATATTTTTGCCCAGCGTGCGCGAACATTTGAAGGCAAGTTACAGGTTGAGCTCGCCCAGCTGGATCATTTGTCTACGCGACTCGTCCGTGGCTGGACACACCTGGAGCGGCAAAAAGGCGGGATTGGCTTGCGTGGCCCCGGCGAAACCCAGTTGGAAACTGACCGGCGGCTGCTGCGAAATCGCGTGATGCAACTCAAGGAAAAACTGGAAAAAGTACGCCAGACTCGCAGTCAGGGACGCGCCGCACGGCAAAAGGCAGACGTGCCGACCGTCTCACTGGTTGGATACACCAATGCAGGCAAATCCACCCTGTTTAACCGGCTTGCAGGCAGCGAGGTGTATGCAGCCGATCAGCTGTTTGCCACCCTGGACCCTACTTTGCGCCGTTTGCACTGGCCAGGAATCGGGCCAATGGTGCTGGTCGATACAGTAGGTTTTGTGCGGGATCTACCGCATGAGCTGGTCGATGCCTTTCGGGCGACCCTTGAGGAAACCCTCGAAGCCGATCTGCTGCTGCACGTCATTGACAGCCATTCTCCCGATAAGCTGGATCAGATTGCCGCCGTTGAACAGGTGCTGAAGGACATTCAAAACCCCGTTCCCACGTTGCGTGTGTACAATAAAATTGATCAGAGTCAGGAACTTCCCCGCCTGACTGAACTGGAACCGGGCCATCCTGATCGCGTCTACGTATCCGCGCACACCGGGCAAGGAATGGATTTGCTGAGACAGGCCGTGCAAGTGTGCCTGAGCGGTACGCTGGATCGGTTTGAACTGCATCTTCCGGTAAACAGTGGCAAATTGCGCCATGAGCTGTATCGCCTGAATGTCGTGGAAAAGGAGCAGCAACAGGACGATGGCTCTCAGCTCGTCAGCGTGCACCTGCCCCCTCAACGACTGGCGGCTCTCCTGCATCGCTGTGGGGTAGCGGCCGACACGGTACTGGCAGCAGCTGACTGCAGCCGCTTACAGCGTGAGCCTGAACCGTTTGAAACGGCATTGGCGACAGCCGCTAGTCGGCCTAAGCGGGATGACTCAATCCCAGACGACTTAAACCCAAGTGACTTATTACCCGATGAACCATTACCCGATGAGCCATTATCAGATGCTGCAGTGACGGATCATTCGCCACTCGATGACAGTAAGTTGTAGATAGATGAGCTATATTCCCCGAATGACCGCGCTGCTCATGACAGCCCTGATCATCGTGTTGATTCGGGAAACTGGCGTCTGGCTATTGGAACAGCTGGGTCACGCAGAGCTGGGAAACTTTTGCGGACTCTTTGTGTTCCTGGGTATCCTGATTCTGATACGGCGCCACGGTACGCTCCCCGAATGGTTGTTGCAGTCCAACACCGTCTTTATGAAAGAAAGTGCGCTGGCGTTTCTGCCGATTTCAGCGGGGGCCGCGACAGTCCTGCTGGCTGTGGGCGATGAGATTTGGGGCATGATGCTCGTGCTCCTCGTCAGTACGATACTGCCGCTCTGGGCGTTTGCCCGACTCACCGAACGGGGTCTTAAGGAAAATCATCCCGATGCCTGATGCTACGTTTGCCATCGCTCTCTTGTTGACTCTGACAGCTCATACCCTTGCACGACTGGCCTGCCTGCGCTTTCCGGCCATACCCGTCGTATTGTTATCGGTGATTGTGCTGAGTGCGTTCCTGTGGCTACTGCATTGGCCCTATGACCAGTATTACCCGAGTGTGCAGGGCGTGTTTAGTCATTTATTGGGCTATGTCACAGTGGCGCTGGCGATTCCACTCGCCTCGATGAAATTTGACGATCTGCCGCTGAAAAATGTGTCACTCATTTTATTGTTTTCGACCCTGAGCGGTGCGTTATTTCCCATGGGATTGGCGTGGTTACTGCATCTGTCGCATCCGATGATCCTTGCCTTTGCCTCACGTGCCGTCACCACCCCCATCGCGCTTAACATCGCCACCCTGATTCATGCACCGCTCACACTGGCCAGTATTATTGTGATCGTCTCGGGTTTGGTGGGAGCGGCGATTTCTCCGCTAATCCTGAAAAATTGTGACGACGAACGGGCTGCCGGGCTGGCGCTGGGATTGGCTGCACACGCCATTGGCACCGTACAGGCATGGCAACGCAGTGTGGTGGCGGGACGGTATGCCGCATTTGGCATGGCGGTAAACGGAATTCTAACAGCATTGTGGGTTCCGATGGTTTTTTAGGCTATTACTCCGTTTATGACCGTTTCGTCACACGTATCTGCTAAATTTCTGTTATGTGCGTCACATTTGGTGGGGTGTTATTCCACAAAAAATATACCATACAGCTGTATACTGTTTTTTTGTGCAAAAAATCCTGCTGAGGTTTTGACCACAGCCGACTTTCAAAGTACAGTGATTGTCTGAAAAAGGCTCTCTCAAAAGACTCACTCTCCAGGAGTATGAACAGGATGTTCCGTCTACCCTCTTTGCGCACTGTGGCGCTGAGCACAGTACTACTCACCTCCTCTACGGGACTGATGTTTGGCTCCCTGGCTGCCCATGCAGCACAGGATGACATGGATACTCCGGCAGCCACGGTATCGACTAACGATACCATCGAAGGCAACTGGCGCACCATTGACGACAAAACCGGTTTTGCCAAGGCGATTGTCCGTATTCAGAAGGTGTCGAATAACACCTATGAAGGCACCATCACCCGCATCATTCCTCGTCCTGACTATGTGCCCAAGGTCTACTGCCAGAACTGCCCAAAGCCCTTTACTGACAAACCCATCCTTGGGCTGCACGTGATCTGGGGACTACGTGACGATCCCGATCGCCCCCGTCAGTATAAGTCTGGCCGCGTGCTCGACCCCTTGTCTGGCCACATTTACAACGCCAAGGCGCGACTGAGTGGGGACAATCGTCGCCTCCTGATGCGTGGCTTTATTGGTTTCTCAGCTCTGGGACGCACCCAGACCTGGATCCGTGAAGTTCCAGAAAAAGAGAAACATGACACCGCGGAAAAGACCCACACGCCCTAAAGCATGCCAGCCCTCCGTCACAGGAAATGTGACGGGGGATTTTTTTCTGGTGAGTAGGCTTGAAATCCCCACAAACGTGCCGATATTTAGAGTATTGGCATCAATG
>CAUJHL010000008.1 GCA_963204705.1 Pseudomonadota bacterium
AAACACCCCCACGGGCGTGGGGAAACTTGATGTATCGCTGTCTACTGAGGATGGTGACAAGAAACACCCCCACGGGCGTGGGGAAACTACCAATATATCGTATTAGCTTTTGTGAAAACCACCAGATGTTGTGGTCTGATCGGATTGTAGGGTTTCTACTATTAGCTGCAACCCTCCCAACCTCACCATAGGCTTTCTGGGAGGCCCAATGCAAATAATGTCGTAGCCCGGTGGCCTATTCAGCGAACGAAAAATAATTACTCCAGATTCCGGAGGGCAGTGGCTGTGCAGATAGTCCACAACGGCACGGGCAACGGAATCTTTTATACCTGAGACAAAAACATTAGGTCTGGGTTCAATAAACCAGAGCTTCATTCTTCCTCTTACGGCGGGTGGCAAGTCATTGGCGAGCACGACGAGCATTTTTAGCTCCCATTAGAAATATCAAATCCTCAGTTGCCTTACCCAGAATATCCATTTCAATTACACGGTCTCGGAATGCTCCAGAAACTTTATATTTATCGTAGCGGCCAGCCATTTCTCTAGTCAGTGAAAATGCCAGATCAATGCATAAAGATTCCTTGTACAAATCGGCCAAATCATAAACCAGCGGTAATGGGCTGCCAGAATGGATAAACCCAATATGGGGGGAATAGCCTAAACTATGCACTATTGAACACAGAATGCCATATAGCGCAGCATTCATTGAGGTCAGTATCTGATTGGTCAGGTCGCTGAGCTCAAATTTTCCCGGCGTAAAC
The DNA here is from genome assembly GCA_963204705.1 of Pseudomonadota bacterium. Lineage (GTDB taxonomy): Bacteria > Pseudomonadota > Gammaproteobacteria > Pseudomonadales > Moraxellaceae > CAUJHL01. The sequence goes on from CAUJHL010000008.1 coordinate 762, forward strand.
TGGCGTCCTTTCCAACCAACCTGATATTGCTGAGCTTTTTCCTGATAAAGAGACCGTACTCGATGACCCTCCATCCCCATCATTTCCTTCAGGGTTTTATCCTTCAGATCGGCATCAGGAAACCGTCTTGCAAACATTTGCCTTGCGACCTCCAATGATTTAACCGGATCAGATGAAAGACCAATTTGTTGTCTCAGATTACGCGTGTCTGCCGTGGGCAAAAAACCCGCTGCATAAAACAATAGCGAGTCTTCCCCGACCCAGCACAAGCTACAGTTGGCAGCAGAGGTAGTCTTGATCGCTTCATGCGTGACGGATGTACCTGGCCCCAGTAACAGCGTATTAAGTGTGGCAACCGGCAAAGCAATAATCTGGCCACTGGAATCTATCCATTTTACGCTACTGTCATCCACCTCTAGGCGGCCACGCTCCAAATACAAGAATGGATATTTATCCTTGACCTGAGGTAGCAACTCGCGAGTAACCTTGACAAAAAGACGTTCAGCCATCTGGCAAGGCCCTGACCATGGTCACCTGGCGATCCCGATAACGTTTTCGCGTGCCCAATTGCACGGGTACATCATTGAGGGTGAAGACGTCGCCCTCCAGCAAAGCAGCGCGCTCTCCTTCAACAACCTCAAAGTCAAGCGCACGGTTCTTGCTGACTGCCAGTTCATTGGCGCGTGCCAGCGCCTCTTCCCGTGTTGCAAAACACCCTTGCGCCACAAACTCAGTCGGCGCACAGTTCTTTCGGCCCAGATACAGATCCCAGACCGGGGCCTGCACTGCCGCAGACAGTGCCTCGACCAGCTCAGCCGGAGCAGCCAGGATGACAGCGTACGCCATATCCTGGACATAGTAGCGGTAGGTCATTTTAGTGCCTCCACCCACAGCTTTTTTGCCCTCTGCCGTCTTGGGGATCAGCATCGTCTGCCATGGGTCTCGATCATCGTAGCCTGCCCCAACCATCTGAAAATCCCGCAGCAGCGGCAGACGCGCCAGCGGCACACGCTCCTCGGTCTCATTGAGTTTCCGGGTGCGCACGTAAGCCTGTACCTGCATGTTCAGAGGCGCGATTGTGGACAGCCATTCGATTTGCTCACCTGCCCGACCCTGTGCGCAGGCCAGCAGCCCGATCACACCGGATTTGGTGGGAAAATCCAGACTGTCCCGGCGGCCAAAGCGTGAGTCATGCCCCCACGACTGCAGGGGAGCCTCCAACCAGAGCAGCAAAAAATGCTCGTTCATGACTGTGCTCACTCGGGTTGTACATGGGATTGCAGGTCGCGCACCAGATCATCAATGCTGTAATCAGGATCAAGCCCCCACTCATAGCAACCCTGCTCGCCAAACATGGAGCCGAATTGTTTTTTACGTGTGTCCAGATAGCCGCGCAATGCTTCGATGCTCGGCTGCTGAAAGCCACCATCCTGACGCTTTACTGCTGTTTCAAACGGTACTTGCAGACGCTGCCCCTTGCGCACCAGCACCCGGGCAAAATCCCAGGGCGAGGCACCAGACTGGGTGGCCTGACGTGCGGCAGGTACCGCCATGAACAGTGCCCGGGTGAAGGCATCCACAGCCACAGTCAGATCAGCACCCTCACCGAGAGTCTGGATCAGTTGCCCCAAGTCCAGACTGATGTAACGGTAATATGTTGCCGAATTGAATTCCAGACTGCCCATGTGTGCAGAGCCCAGCTCGTCCTTCAGATCATCCAGTGCGGTAAAGAAATCGATTTCATTGCTGACGGCATGGGTCGAAATTGCATGCGAGAAAGACGCTGCGCCTTCAATATTCATCTCAGCAGCCTTGGCCACCATCCGGCCAAACAGGGCAATATCCAAAGCCTCCATCGCAGGGTTAACAGTCTTTTTGGCAATTTTTGCGAGCTCTTTTGCAGTCAATTTCCCGGCTTCAAAGTCATGTTCCTGGGCATATTTTGCAAATGCTTCTGCTTCACTGGCGCTGATGAACAACAGGGTGTCATCAGCAAGCTCGTCTGCAATCTTTTTGCCGCATGCGAATGCAGAAGCTTCGTTTGCACCCAGGGCAAGGCAAGCATCCGCCATCAGTTTTTCAATCAATTTGGTGCGCATACCCAGCTTGATGCCTAAGTTTGACATCGCCATCCGCACCTGACGTTTCCAGCATTGCGAGCTGACCCGGGCACGGGTCAGTCCACCGACGATCGCCGTTTTCGGAGCACCGACATCATCGCGGTTCAGACAGGTGACCGGAAAGGATTGCAGAATATGAAATTCAATCCGGGTGTTGGTGTTAGCATTCATGGAAATCTTCCTTGTGATCATTCAGGGGTGGTGGGGGTGGGGAGGGGTACAAGCCGCAGCAGGCCACAGCCAAAAGTGCGTCCCTTGCCAATGCCCTTGCAGGCACTGATCAAAAACCGCTCACGATTAATCACGCGCAGGCGGCCTTTTAGCTGAGCCTGTGCCAGCGTGACCGGTCTTTTACTTTTGTCTGTAAACTGCTGAACCTCCGTGCCAAGGACTTGCAAAAAATTCGCATCGACCTGGAATCCCCAGGCGGCAGCACGTTCACAAAACCACTGGGCAATGGCGTCGCGGCCCTTGACCGGGATGATTTTGCCACTGGCATTTTCTCGCCTGACCGGATTGATGGTGATGGCAAAGGCATATTCATCGTGTTGCCAAAAGGTCGGGTCTATGGGTTTGGTCTGGACCTGACCATGCCCGCCTTCCGTATGGGGTGCTGGGGGGCGGTTGCTGAGCATGAGGATTTTGCGGCCACGCGCATCGCCACCCAGATCCACATATAGAATGCCGCTGCTGTCGCCCTGCTGCTTCTGGGCATCGTCGCGCACGTCTGGATACAGGCCATACACCACCCGATGTAGCGAATAAGGATCGGTGATGCGCAGGGCCTTGGTGGCGACCCGATCAAGATGAAGCACACTGGCAAAATGATTCATGCGGTCACCTGCTCTGACCCAGCCCCGGATTGGACTGCAGTCTGCTGCCTTCGATAAAAATCCTGTGCCCATTGTGCCTTGATTTGCTGGGCGGCCTCATCTCCGTGTCCGAAGCGGAGCGTTTGCCGGAGCAAGGCCGCATAATCAAGCGGCGCGCCCCCCTTGCTGTCGATCAGGCTCAGCATGGGCCGTAGCACACGGCACAGCTCTTCGACACTGCGACAGGCCAGTAACCGGCGCAAACGCGCCTTTGCCGGCTCGCTGTCGGCGCCATCTGGATAGCAGGCCGCCAGCGCCTGCCCCAGCGAAATCTGACCACTGACCTGTTGATCAGAGCGTGCCAGTGCGGCAGAAATCGCCGCATAAGGCAGTCGCTCCCAATCCCTGCTCAGGTCAATGCCAAACCCTGCCAATACTTCCCAGCTTTGATATTCAGTGGCTGGGTTGTCGGCGCGGCGGAGTCGGGCTGCCAGTCCCTTATCGGCCTGTTTGCCCTTGATTTTTCCGATCAGCCAGTTGATGTACTGTTCTGGCCGGTCAGGCTGTTTTGTTTTGGTTGATTCGGAGTTGTTCATGCAGACACCTGCTGTGTGTTGAGTGCAGTCACGTATTTGTGGGTGTTGGGCCGGTTGCTGGCCCAGGCTTCGAGCTGACGCGCACTGTCCATGGGACAGTACTGGTCGTAGAGATCATGCACGTGTTGTGCAAATCGGCGGCGCAACGTCTGGCGCACGTTGACGTGCTCTTGATCCATGGCACAGTGATCAACCAGTTGCTGGAAATCACGCTCGACCAGTTGCCAGAACTGCGTGGTTGCCAATGCAGCAAGGTCGCCGCCATCCGATTTTTGCAGACACTTATAAAATCCAACCACCCGACCATAAAGAACTTTGGCCAGTTGATCCAGCTCCATCATTTCCTGCTTCAGGATGCTAAAAAAGTTCTTTCCCAGGACGTCCGTGTCTAGCCAGATTATGGATTCCACATAATCATCCGACCCTGAAGCATACTGCTCACCGGCATTGCTGCTGACTTTTAATCCGCCTGACCATAGGCCAAATCGATCTACTGTCTTTCTGATACGTTCCAGACCAGAGTTGATTTGAAGGCTTTGAAAGCCTTTTGATTGACCTGCATCCAGCAGACTTAATAAGGACGTCAGCTCGCGCCATGGCCGCCGTTCTGGGTCACACCAGAGGACCTTGCCACTTGCATTGATGGCGATAGACGGGTCAATCCCTCCTTCCTTGTAGCTGGGGTAGACAATACCTTCGGAGTAATGCAGGCCATGCTCCGCAAGCAGACAGAAGCGTCCCATGGGTACCAATCGCCCCATCAACGATGCCCTGAGTTTTCGTGCAATCGTATCATCTTCCCCTGTAGGCATCTGCTCCCACGGCGCCACGCCAATGCCAGCAGGGTAGGCATTACAAGCCTGAGTTTGGGAGTCTGTCAGGAGATTCAGCCAGATCGATTGAGATGGAGTAGATCCCAGCAACACGTTATGTAGCATGCCCATATGGGCGACTGCCGAGCCTGCTTTCCCTGTCGATGGCTTGCCTTTGTCATTGGTCTTGCCTGCATAGCCAGCGGTCAGCACCACACTGTTGTCAGTTTTTTTACCGCCTAGCGCAAAACCCATCAGCAGTACCAACATCAGTGCTTTGTCCGCATCGGTCAGAGCGGCTTCAACCTGTGATTGTAACAACACCGTAGTATTGCCCGTCGAAATATCGGCTAGAACCGCACCATACGGCTTCAGTTGAGCAGTAACTACAGCCGGCATTTGTAAAAATGGCCTTTCGCGATCATACAGATCAAACCGGTCATACCATTTGTCCAGGTAATCCAGGCATTTTTTGGCCATTCCCTCTGCGCCAACTGCCTGCCACTCATCTTCATCCTGCGGTGTCCACGCCGCCTGCGCGATGGCCAGCAACAGTTTCATCACGGCGATCTTTTGCACTGGATTGCCACCCAGTTGGGTGAGGCTGTGATCACTGAAAATTTGCCTCAGACTCACCAGCCCTGACCCTGCCACCGCAATCCACGGCTGATCAATTACATTAAAACTTTTGGTCATTCCGTCAGCTCCTTTGAGTTTTTTACCACTTGATACCCCATGTCCTCGCGATACCACAACGTTTTGCTGGGGTGCGCCCTTTCCCCATGCAGTCCTTGCAAACGACCTTGCTCATCCACCAGCGCCACCCTGAGCAGGCTGTCATCGCCAGTCCATTCACTGCCCAGAAAAAAGCAGTTTTTGAATCCACAGTCTTCCAGGGTCTTGCGGCTGGTGGCATCGGGCGCATCACCAGGCCGGATAGACACCAGCTGGCGGTGCAGCTGTGCCGTCAATTCACGCCATTGCCGTTTGCTGAGTCGCTTTTTATCCCAAGGCAGCATCAGCGTATCGCCATCAAGACAAGTAAGATAGGTTACTCGGCTGACACTATTGGGTACGCAAGATCCAAGCACCAAGACTTCCAGCGAATCGGTTTCACTGTATCGGGTCGGTGCCGTAAGGTCCGACAGGGTCCGACCCGCTGTGGCCACGCCCAGTCGTGCAAATTGCCGCAAGGCATTAACACCGAATTTTTTGCGCCTGCCGTAGGTCTTTCCTTCCAGCATGTCGTGTCGCAGCCGCGACCAGATATCAGTTTCGGTGCGCTCGGCATAGGTCGCTTCGATCAGGCCACGGATGTCAGTGGGCAAGGTCACCTGATGGAGCGCCCCCCACACTTCCAGACTGCGACACAACACATAGGGTGCATACACATAGGCGGTCGGGCCGAATGCCTGCTCAGGTGCAGTCAGCGCTGCGTCCAGGGTTGGTGCCAGCAGCCAGGCCTCACAGGCGGCATGGGAACTTCTTGGGGTCTTGGCATGACGCCAGAGGCGACCCAGGCGCTGTAGCAGCATGTCAGTCGGTGCAAACCGTGTGACCAAAAAATCAGCATCAATATCCAGAGATTGCTCCAGCACCTGAGTACCTACCAAAATACGGCCTTGATCCCCACGATGCGCCCAGCCCTCCTTCCCATACAGAGCCACCCAGTGAGCCTCATGTTGCTCACGGTCTGCGGCAATATAGCGTGAATGCAGCAAACCACATGCTGCCCCAATTTCCTGAGCCCGTGCGGCCAGATCCAGATATCGAGACTGCGCCTCAACCACGGTATTTTCGATCCAGAGGACTTGCTGACCCTGTTCAGCCCGGCGCAAGGCCTCGGCCACGGCTCTTTCCGTCTCAACGCAGGGTTGTATCGCTACCTGCACCGGGACCGGAGGGGTCACAGCATATTCCTGTGCCTGCCCATTCAGCGGACAAGCGGTGATTAGTGGGTAACCCATAGACGAAACCGCTGCATCAATCAGCTCGCCACGACGGGACTTTTGCAATGTGGCACTGAGTACAATGACCGTACAATGCAGTCCGCGCAGCAGCGCGATCAAGGCATCCAGAATCGTCCCAGTGTATGCATCATAACTGTGCACCTCATCCAGGATGACGACTTTGCCCGCCAGTCCGAAGGCGCGGACGAATCCGTGCTTGACATTCATGGCGGCCATCAGGGCCTGATCCACCGTCCCCACTGCAAAGGGTGCCAGCAACCCACGTTTAGCCTGATTAAACCAGGCTCCACCCGGACGGCCTTCCTCACCCATTTCCGTTGCTTGTAGCCATGCCTTACCGTGGAGCAATAGACTACGGTGCGAGCAATCTGGTGAAAGGATCTTTTCGAGAAATGCGTTAAATCGTTCGTAAATTTTGTTGGAAGTTAGCTGCGTCGGCAGGGCAAAATAAATCCCGGTCGCCTGTCCTCGTTCTATCATCTGATAGGCTGCATAGAGGGCGGCTTCGGTTTTCCCCAACCCCATCGGGGCTTCCAGTACATAGACCCCGGGCTGGCTGGCTGCTTCATACAGTTGCGCCTGGGCTGCGCGTGGCTGAAACCCAAAAATTTCGGTAAAGCTGAGTCCTGCACGGACCTGAATGGGAACAAAGCCCGCATCCTCGATGGCCTGCTGTATTCGGGGTTGCCAATCCAGGTAAGGATTTTCAAAAAACTGTCCTGAGCCGATCCAGTCAGCGACCGAGGTCAAACCCGCCAGCAAACGGGCACGAGCCAGACCCTCTACGTGTGGCCAATCCAGACCCAGATCGTCCTTGAGTGCCTGCAACAATGCGATACGCTGCTCATTCCAGGACTGAGCACCAAACTGCTCATCTTCGGCCTGATGTCCAGCCAGCAAATGATCCGGGCTGAACCCATGGTGCTGCCCCAGAATTTCCGGGATCCAGCGTGGAGCTTGCAGATGTCTGGCGGTCAGTTGACTGACGCCGGCATGGCCTCCCCATTGGGGAACCTCCAAGGCATAGGGCAGGCTTTCCACTTTAGGTAAATTTTGGTTGAATCCTTTGGCCCCATCTCGAATTTTTTCATAAAATGTCGGACTGATCTTGCCAATGTCATGGGCGGCTGCCACCAGCGGATCGCCGTCACGAAACAGCGCCCTGCGGACACTTTCCGGGTATCGCTGGATCAATGCTTCTGCCACACGTCCAACGATTTGGCAGTGATTAAAGACGTTTCGGCCTGGCCGTGTATTCCCATCATTATCCAACCATGTTTTGGCTGGACACTCCAAAAATGGGACGGCTACAGAATGTTCATGAGAGCTAGCTTGAATCTTGGGGCGAAGTACCATGCCATAAATCCATTTTTACTTTGTTTTTGGACTATAGATGGTTCCCGAGAGCTTTAATAGCCAAAACTCTTAACACCACGACACTCCCTGTCGCACTATTTTATTATTTTTTTCAATAAATTAATTAAGTTATAAGTGTATCAACGCACCCGCTGCTTCCTCGGTGGCAAACCCGTGTGCTGAGTGAGCAGGTCGCCCTTTTTCGGTTGCCGTGAAGGGGTGTTAGGGCTATTTTTTCCTCTGGATGCGGTGCCATTTTCCGGACGACTGGTTTCAGACACTGGTTTGCTATTGGTGCGTTTTACCGAGTCATTGCCGGCGCTGGAGTTTTTCTTGCGGGCGGATTGATAGCTGCCACATCCGCCCTCGCCAGTGCCTGCGGGCTGATAGGTCGGAATCAGGTGGTTTTTGCCATTACCGATCAGGTCGGCGCGGCCCATGTCCTTGAGGGCCTGTCGCAGCAGTGGCCAGTTGTTGGCATCGTGGTAACGCAAAAAAGCCTTGTGCAGGCGGCGGCGTTTTTCCCCTTTCACGATGTCCACGGTTTCCGAGGCACGATGAACTTTGTGCAGCGGATTTTTGGCGGTGTGATACATGGCAGTAGCGCTGGCCATGGGGCTGGGGTAAAAGGTTTGCACCTGATCGGCACGAAAGCCATTCTTTTTCAGCCATATAGCCAGATTCATCATGTCTACGTCCGTGGTGCCAGGATGCGCGGCGATGAAATACGGGATCAGATATTGTTCCTTGCCAGCTTCCTTGCTAAAGCGATCGAACAGCTGTTTGAAGCGATCGTAAGTACCGATGCCCGGTTTCATCATTTTGGACAGGGCATTTTCTTCGGTGTGTTCCGGGGCGATTTTCAGATAGCCGCCAACGTGGTGAGTGACCAGTTCGCGCACATACTCGGGGTTGAGTACCGCGAGGTCATAGCGCAGACCCGAGCCGATCAGGATTTTTTTCACGCCCTTGATGTCGCGGGCCTTGCGGTAAAGCTGGGTCAGGTGGCGGTGGTCGGTGCCGAGATTTTCACAGACGCCCGGATAGACGCAGGAGGGTTTGCGGCAATTCTTTTCAATGGTGCTGTCTTTACAGGCCAGCCGGTACATGTTGGCCGTGGGTCCGCCTAGATCGGAGATGACGCCCGTAAACTGGGGCGCGGTGTCGCGGATATGTTCGATTTCACGCAGGATGGATTCTTCGGAGCGGTTCTGGATGATGCGGCCTTCGTGCTCGGTGATCGAACAAAAGGTGCAGCCGCCAAAACAGCCGCGCATGATATTGACCGAAAATTTGATCATGTCAAAGGCAGGGATACGGGCGCCACCATAGACCGGATGCGGCAGGCGGGCATACGGCAGGTCAAAGACAAAATCCATTTCTTCGGTGGTCAGGGGAATCGGCGGCGGATTCAGCCAGACATCCGTATCACCATGGCGCTGCACCAGGGCACGGGCGTTACCCGGGTTAGTTTCCAGATGCAAAATACGGCTGGCGTGCGCGTACAACACAGGATCACGGGCGACCTGCTCAAAGTCCGGCAGACGAATGACCGACTGTTCGCGATTGGGGCGACTGTGCTTAAAGGCCTGTGAGGGCATGGCGGCAGAACGCAATTGTACCGGCTGTACATCGCTCGGGGTAACGTCTACCGCGTTAATCACCCGCTGGCTGACCGGCTCGGCGACAAAGCCGGGAAATTGGCCCACATTGGAACTCTGTTTATCCTGCTCAATGGAGCAGCCGTCCACATCTTCCTGCATGACATAGGGATTGATGATCGGATCGACCCGGCCTGGGTTATCGACGTCATTGCTGGCGATTTCAATTTTATCCGACCAGAAACCTGCCTGACGGCGGCGACTTGGGGTGAGCACTAAAGCAGTACCGCGTAAATCGGTGATCTGACTGATCGACTCTCCCCTAGCCAGCCGGTGGGCAATCTCGACTATCGCGCGCTCTGCATTGCCGTACAGCAACAGGTCAGCGCGACTGTCCATGGCGATGCTACGACGCACCTTGTCCTGCCAATAATCATAATGGGCGATGCGGCGCAAACTGCCTTCGATTCCCCCCAGTACGATCGGCGTGTCCGGATAGGCTTCGCGGCAGCGCTGGCAGTAGACAATGGCCGCACGATCGGGGCGTTTGTCTGGGGCATTGTCTGGCGAATAGGCATCGTCACTGCGGATTTTACGGTCGGCGGTGTAGCGGTTGATCATGGAGTCCATGTTGCCGGCAGTGACGCCAAAGCCATACACCGGCTGGCCCAGCGCCTTGAACGCATCCGCCGAATGCCAGTCCGGCTGGCTGATGATCCCGACCCGAAAGCCCTGTGCTTCCAGCAACCGGCCAATGATCGCCATGCCAAAACTGGGGTGATCAACATAGGCATCGCCGGTCACGATGATCCAGTCGCAGGCATCCCAGCCAAGCGCATCCATTTCCGCCCGCGACATCGGCAAATACGGCGCAGGCTCAAAGCAGCTCGCCCAGTGTTTATCGTGGTCAAACAGGGCAGTAACACCAGTAGGCAAAATCGGTTCAGGCATGGCGTGCTCAGAGTCAACAGTCGCGGGAAACCCGTCATGATAGCACATTGTAATGGGTATTTTTTGAGCAAATGCAGTTGCAAAGCAACACAGGCTGACCTTAGCCGAAGCCATAAACCTGTGCCTTCAATTCGACTGGCTCGGGGAACCGGCAACGCTGGCTGAGCTTGTTGAAGCTGCAACCCGCGCCGTCCACTTCGACTCGCTCGGGGAACCAGCAACGCTGGCTGAGCTTGTCGAAGCCTGAGCACCGTCGAAGCCTGAGCACCGTCGAAGCCTGAGCACCGTCGAAGCCTGAGCACCGTCGAAGCCAGCAATTTCCTACTCTACGTCCCTTCGACAGGCTCAGGGAAGGGTCAGGGGTAGGATTTCACCGTGCAAGCGTGTATGGTTTGCGCCTGTTCTGA
>CAUJHL010000009.1 GCA_963204705.1 Pseudomonadota bacterium
ACAAACTGATGCGTCGGATCCATGTCAGTGATGCGGCCGAGCATGACAGCCAGCACTTCGAGGCGGTCCTGGATCCGCAGAACACCAGTCGTGTGGTGTATGCGGACAAGGCCTATCCGTCGCGGGAGCGTGACGCACGCCTGACGGCGTTGGGATGGCGGCTGCAATTGCAGCGCAAGGCCCAGGCGGGTAAGCCGTTGTCGGATTGCCAACAGCGCCGTAACCGGCGGCTGGCGAGCCCCCGGGAACGCGTGGAGCATGTGTATGCAGGGATGTCGCAGATGTGAGGCAAATTGCTGCGCAGTATTGGCCTGACACGGGCGACACTGAACCTGCACCTGAAGGCACTGACGTACAACCTGAAGCGGTTAAGCTATTTGAAGGAAGCAGGAGTGGCTGCTTTTTGATCGGGGTGCCGCCATCGGGATGATGGCTGGCGGTCGATTTTAAGCAGGAAAGCAGATCAGTGACGAGTCGTCAGAAAGGCGGTGGCTGAGCCAATCACGGCTTGGCGAGCCTGAATGGCCAGTTTTTAGAGGTGCCCTATAGAGAGTAGTAATATGGATATTGTTAATGAGATTTTGAAATATTGTGAATTGCTGTCTTTAAAAAATGCAAATGAGGCTGAAACTAGAAAGAAAATTATAGATAAAGTTCTGGAAGGTTTTTTGGGTTGGAATGATAATGATATTTCATATGAAGAAAGGGTATCAGAGGATGGCTTGACTACTTTTGCTGATTATATTATTAGGACTGCTGATATTTCTATTTTGATTGAAGCTAAGAGAGTTGGTGTTGTTTTTGGTTCGTTACCTGATAAAAGAAAAGTAAAAATTTCAGGTGCTTTTTTGCAAGGTGATACAGGTCTAGCTATAACTCAAGCGAGAGAATACTGTAGAAAGAAATCCATTCCATTTGCGGTAGTAACAAATGGACTGCAATGGATTTTATTTCCTGCTGTGAGAGTGGATGGAGTGCCATTTTCTGATTCAAGTGCCATAGTTTTTAATTCTATAGAAGATGCATTAGGAGAGAGTTCAAATTATTTTAAAAGTTTGCTTTCAAGGGATGGGGTTATTGAGGGTAATTTAACGCTGGAGCTTATAGGTCGGCGCACTGATCAGTATGAAGAGAGGAGGTTGAATAAGTTTTTTAAGGGAGGTATTAGTAAGAGGGAAAATCCAATATTTTCTCTGATAGAGAACGAGGTTTTGACTGCTTTTTCTGATTCTATAGTTGAATCTAATATTGAGGTTTTGGAGAAGTGCTACGTTAAAAATGCGGACAGAGTGAAATTTGATAATAGAATAAAAATGCATTTACAAAGAAGAGAGCCTTTGTTTTCAGTTCAGCCTAAGAAGCCCATGAGGAAAAAAGAATCTGGCACACTGGTTGCATCAATTAACTCCGTTAGTGCTAATAGGCGTCCATTGGCAATATTGATTTTAGGAACAGTCGGAACAGGAAAAACAACCTTTCTGCAATATACGAGGAGGGTGGCTTCCAAAGATTTTTTTCATGTTCGTGATAGTGGGTACTATCCTCATTGGATAGATGTTGACTTTAGAGGTTTTTCCAAAAATGAGTCTCCTATAGATTTTATTTACTCTAAGATTTTTGATTACATTTGCGTTGATCCTTATTTTTCTAATTATGAAAAATCCATTAAATTTTCATATGAGAAGGAAATTTCCGCTCTAAAAAAAGGGCCTTTATTTTTGATGATGAAATCTGAAGATGATTTTAATAAAAGAGTTTCCGACTTGATTATGAGTGACTATAACGAAAAAAAGCCTTATGTTGATAAACAATTAAAGTTTGCTGCTAAAAATTGCCCTGTATTTATAGTTATTGATAATGTAGATCAGTTTGAGAGTGACGATATTCAGTCTGAAATATTTTCTGATGCTATCGCAGTTGCAAGTCGAGCGAATATTAATCTCATAATGGCTATGAGAGAGTCTACTTATGTAAAACATAGAGGTTCTGCTGTTTTTGATGCGTTTGATTTTGACCCCTTGCATGTGGAGCCACCAGAAATATTATCTGTTTTATCTAGAAGATTTTTTTTAACTAGCCAGCTTTTATCTGGGAAGAGGGGGGATTTTGTTGCATTAAATGGTGCGAGTTTTCAGGTGGATGATTTATCAATATTTATTGATATTTTAAAAAGCTCTGTATTAGGGACAGAGATTGGAGAAAGAATTGATGTTTTATCAAACCATGATGTAAGGCTTGCTCTCAGGATGACAAGAGAGTTTATATCCAGAGGTTATACTGATCCAGCTAAAGCCATCAGTGCTCATGAGACTGAGAAAAGATATACTTTGCCGAAGCAAGAGGCTTTTAGGTCTATTTTGCTAGGTAATCAATCGGTTTACAGTGAGGAGTATTCTGTAATAGGAAATCCATTTGATTCTAGGTTGGGTAGATCTAATGGTGAGATGTTGAGATTATTTGCTTTGTCTGCTTTGGTTAATCAGGCTAGTATTAATAGCGTTGGTTATATCGATGCTCCGGATATAAAAAATATTTTTCAAAATATTGGTTTTTCTGAGTCTGATACTCTTAGGGTTTTAAATGATTTATGTAGTATGAGATTTGTGCATACTAAATCAAATGGTAAATCTGTCTTCTCCAGTAGCTACGCTTCTACGAGGCTTGGAGGTCATATAATGCGAAATCTGTTGGGTGATTTTACTTTTATAGAGAATGTTATGATGGATACTTTTATTTCAGATAAAGATACGTGGGAAGAGCTGAGAAGGCTATCTACTTCTATCCAAGAGGAGAGAGATGTAGTAAGTAGAGTTATACTTAGGGTAAAGAAAGTGAAGACTTTTTATTCCTATATCACGAATCAGTATACTCTCTTAGTTGATGAGGCTAAGCGAAGAAATATTGATCAAATATGGCTGAGTAATCCTTTGAGTGAAATGCGTGCTACTTTGGATGGCAATATGGAAAAAGCTATTGAGTCAGCACGTAGGAATTATGGATAAAAGTACGTGGATCTTTAGTTCAGTGATTTGATCTGTTTTTGTCTTTTTTGTCGTAGCCAATGTTCTTGTTTAGCCAATTTTGAGATTGTATTTGCTATTCAGGCTTACTACGATCGGGTACAAGTAAACGTGCTGCATCCATATGAAATTCTCGAAATAGGAGATGATCATATGTTGATTGTAGCATGTGGTGATTGAGTGACCATAGTGCTAGGCCAATAAACCAGAAAATTGCTGTTAAACAGATCAACAAAAACGGCTTTTTCTGCCGAGAAGTGCTTGTTCTATGGCATCATCATGCCAAATTTTTTGGGAAGCTCCTCATGTCTCAATTTGGCTCACAAATCCGCATTCCTGCCACCTACATGCGTGGCGGTACCAGCAAAGGCGTCTTTTTCAAACTTGACGATCTGCCAGCAAGCTGCCAAGTAGCTGAGCCAATCACGGCTTGGCGAGCCTGAATGGCCGGTTTTTAGAGGTGCCCTATAGGCGATCACTCGGTACCAAGCCGCCGTGCCGGCTGGCCTTCAGGTGGGCAGGGTCTCCCTGATGACACTGCCAAAACCCATTGATACGCAGCGGCGTTACCTCTTTCATGGGGTAGTGTGAACAAAGGCGATAGGCGGCTTTTCATTCCCCCTCACTGCACCGATAATAGACGGTTATTGTGCCTGCCGTGGCTTCACCGCGTATGCCTGTAAGGGGATGCCCCGGAACGAGGCTGTCAGGGCATTTTTCCCCAGGCTGTGAGTAGTGTCATGACACCACCGGACGAAAACGCGATTTCATCGGCATCGCCCGCCAATCCGCCGGAATCGCCTCCACCCCATTCATCAGATGCACCGGTTGCGCATGTTTCCGTTTTGCTGCAGCCAACGGTGGATGCCCTGATGGATGGCCCTTTGGGGATTTCGGACACTGGGCCAAGGGTATTTGTCGATGCCACCTTTGGCCGGGGAGGGCATAGTCGTGCGCTGCTGGCCAGACTGGGGCCGCAGGATCGGTTGATTGCGTTTGACAAAGACCCCGCGGCGCAGGCAGAGGGTGCGCGATTACACCAACAGGATTCGCGCCTGACGATGGTGCATGCCAGCTTTGCAGAGTTATCGTCGCAACTGGCCGCACTGGGCATAGCGGGCGTACACGGCATCATGGCCGATCTGGGGGTTTCCTCGCCGCAGCTAGACGAGGCGGGCAGGGGATTTAGCTTTATGCTCGACGGCCCGCTGGATATGCGGATGGATTGCAGTCAGGGCCTGACCGCAGCCAAATGGCTGGAGAACGTCAGTGAAGTGGCGCTGGCCGATGTGCTTTTTGAATATGGTGAGGAGCGTTACAGCCGCAGGATCGCCAAAGCCATCAAACACGCGCTGCCCTTGACTACGACGCTGCAACTGGCCGAGGTGATTCGGGCGGCACATCCCCGCTGGGAAAAAAACAAACATCCCGCCACCCGCAGTTTTCAGGCCATTCGTATTGCCATTAACCGCGAGCTGGCGGATCTGGACAGTTTTCTGCAGCAAACGCCGGCGCAGCTAGTACCCGGTGCCCGACTGGCGGTGATCAGCTTTCATTCGCTGGAGGATCGGCGGGTAAAACAGTTTATCCAGCTCCAGGCGCAACCACCCGCCAACGATCATCCCTTTGCGGTGACGCAGACCACACAAAAAACCTTGCGAAAAGTGGCGAGAATCGCGCCAGATGCGCTTGAAATCCAGCATAATCCGCGTTCACGGAGTGCCTGGTTGCGGGTAGCCGAGCGCGTATGACGCGGTGCCCGCAATCCCTATAGGAAGCAGTTGAGTAACCCCATGGCGCAGCAAGCGGCCCAGCGGCCACTGAATCATTCCCCTTTATCCCAGACGAAAGCGCCCGTGGCAGCATGGCGCGTGACCGTTCGGCAATGGCTGTTGGTCGCAGTGCTGGCGGGTGCGGTGGTTGGCAGTGCGCTGGCCGTGGTGTACAGCGTCTTTTTGTATCGGCTGGAATTTCGTGATTTGCAGCAGGCACGCCAACAGCGGGAACAGCTGGATCTGGAATGGAGCCGTTTGCTGATTGAGCAGCAGACTTTTGGGGCAACCACCCAGATCGGTGGCCGTGCAGTGATGTTTTTAAGGATGTATTCGCCGCCTGCCCGCCAGATTGTGACCCTGACGGCGCCCGGAAGCACCCCCGTTGTGGCGGCAGATGCCTCTGCACCACTGTCCCCACCCTGATAACGGCCTGCGCCGACCCACAGGATTGTTTGTACCGTGATGAAACCCCGCGCCCCACTCACTGCACCCCGCACGCCCCAGCGACGCAATGTCACAGCGCGTGCCAGCCTGAGTCATGACCAGTGGCGTTTTCGCATGCTGTGGGCAGCCATGGCACTGGTGTTTGGGCTGATTGTGCTGCGAGCGTTTTATCTGCAGGTCATTCAGCACGATTTTCTACAGGACAAGGCCGATGCCATGATCCTGCGTACCGACAAGGTACGGGCAATCCGGGGCATGATTACCGATCGCAACAATGTCCCACTGGCCATCAGTACGCCCATGGTAACGCTGTGGTTTGATCCCTGGGAATACACCGAAGCCTTGCGCGATTTGCAGGAGCTGGATCAAAAAATTGCCGAAAATCCCACCAGTAAAGTATTGCGGCGCAAACGGCCCAAAACCAGTTTTGATCTGGATGCACTGGCCTTGACCGTGGGCATGGATGCCGCTGCCCTGAAACAGCAAACGGCCATACTGGCGAAGAAACATGTCCGTTATCTGATTCTGAAACGCCAGATGCCGCCCGCAGTCGCACAAGTGGTGCTCGATCGGAAATTTCAGTCGGTGTATCGCCAGACCGATTTTCAGCGCTATTACCCGCAAGCTCAGCCCAATGCACAGCTGCTTGGCCTGACCAATCGCGCTGGCAAGGGTATCGAAGGGCTGGAAATGGCCTGGAACAAGGAGCTGGCGGGAGAGGATGGCAAGGTTCGGGTAATGCGGGACAAACGCGGCAACCGGATCAAGGACGTCGAGCAGATCAAGGCGGAAACGCCCGGCAAGGACATTCAACTCAGTATCGATTCCCGCCTGCAATACATCATGTACCGTGAACTGGCGGCGGGAGGCATTGCCAATAGTGCCCGTTCGGCGACCGCGGTCGCCCTCGATGCCAAAACCGGCGAAGTGCTGGCCATGACCAGCTGGCCATCCTTTAATCCCAATGATCCCAAGGGCCTCGACAACAAGGACGCCATGCGAAACCGTGCGGCCATTGATATGTTTGAGCCCGGTTCGACCATGAAGCCGCTGACTATCTCCGCAGCGCTGGAAACGGACAAATACCATGTCAATTCGGTGGTTAATACCTCCCCGGGCAGCATGCGGGTGGGCAATCACACCATTCGGGACCATGGCAACAACGGGATGCTGAGTCTGGAAGGCATCATCGTGAAATCCAGTAACGTCGGTGCGGCCAAAATTGCCCTGTCCCTACCCAATAACACCTTGCCAAGTTTTTACAAACGAGTAGGTCTGGGTGCCAAAACCGATTTGCATTTTCCCGGTGAAAGTGGCGGTCTGATTTTGCCGCAGCGCCTTTGGAATACTGCCGAAGTAGCGACGATGTCCTATGGCTATGGCCTGAATGCGACGGTGATCCAGCTCGCACAGGCTTATGCGGTGCTGGCGGGTCAAGGCATGCACTACCCGGTGACCCTGCGTAAACTCGATCATGAACCTCAGGGCGTACGGCTGCTGGATGCCGGTATTGCCAAATCCGTATTGCATATGATGGAAGGCGTGGTGTCCTCCAGTGGTACTGCGCCACAGGCGGCGGTTCCGGGCTATCGGATTGCGGGTAAAACCGGCACGGCGCACAAGCTGCGCGCCGATGGCCGGGGCTATTCCGAATCCGAATATCGCGCACTGTTTGTTGGAGTAGCTCCGATAAGTGATCCCCGTATCGTATTGGCGGTCGTGGTGGAAAATCCGGTGGGCCAATATTATGGGGGTCTGGTGGCGGCCCCGATTTTCTCCCGCATCATGCAGGAATCCCTGCGCCTGATGAATGTGCCGCTCGACAAGTCGCTGGAAGATGAGCAAAAGGCCAAGAAATCATGAGTATGTCAACGGTGGCCTTGCAGGAAGGGCAAAAACCCGCAGTGCGCTTAGGTGAGTTGTGCCCGGAGCTGCCGCTGAATGCCGATCTCGGTGCTCTGCCCATTCGGCGAGTGGTCAGCGATAGCCGCAAGGCCACAGCGGACAGTCTGTTTTGCGCGCTGTTGCCCGCACACCCCAGTGGCCAGCCCCTGCAGGCGGAGCTGCACCGCGAGCGGCTGAGTGGTTTTGCCCGCTCGGCCATTGGACAGGGTGCGACTGTGGTGCTGAGCCAGATTGCGCTCACCCTTCCCGAGACTCCGGATGTACCGGTCATCGTCGTGCCGGAGCTGCCGGAATGGGTGGGGCTGTTTGCTCGCCGCTGTCTGCAGGCGCATCATCCCGTTACCCCTATGCGCGTCGCGGCAGTAACCGGAACCAATGGCAAAACCACGATTTGCCGGTTACTTGCTGAAGTATTGACGCTGGCCGGCCATAAAACCGCTGTGCTGGGCACCACAGGCAATGGGATTTTGCCGGCACTGACTCCTTCCAGCCATACCACGCTGGATGCGGTGACTTTGCAGGAATATTTGCACGAATTTGCGGTGCAGGGTGCTGAATTTGCCTGCATTGAAGCCAGCTCACACGGGCTGGATCAGGGCCGTTTGCAGGGTACGCCGATTGAAGTGGCGATGTTTAGCAATCTGACCCACGATCACCTGGATTATCACCAGACCATGGCGCATTACGCAGCAGCCAAGGCGCGGCTGTTCGATCCTGTACGATTTCCCAGTCTGGCCAGTGCCATCGTGAATGCGGATGATCCCCAGTCGGCCGTGCTGACCAGTCATATGCCAGACACCCTTCCGGCATGGCGGTACAGCCAGCAAGCCAATGGTGGTGCTGAATTCCGTGTCGTGGATGCAGAATATCAGCTGACGGGAGCGGTTTTGACGATCGAGACCCCGGATGGTCCCAAAGTGCTCAACAGCCCCTTGCTGGGCAAATTCAATGTGTCCAATTTACTGGCGGCGGTGGCCGCGGCGAGGGCACTCGGTCTGAGCTGGGAAAGCGTGCAGTCCGCGGTGCCTCAGCTACAGGGGGCGCCCGGCCGGATGCAGGTGGTGGATGACCCAGACCGGCTACTGGTCGTGGATTATGCGCACACGCCAGACGCACTCCAGCAGGTACTGAGCAGCCTTAGGCCACATACTGCGGGGCAGTTAAGGGTGGTGTTTGGCTGTGGCGGTGACCGTGATCGCGGCAAGCGTCCCCTGATGACCGAGATTGCGCTGAATCATGCAGATCATGTCCTGCTGACCAGTGATAATCCGCGCAGTGAGCCGATTGGCCGCATTTTGGATGACATGATTGCGACGCTGGATGAATCCCAATTGGCAAGAATCCAGGTACAGCAGGATCGGCGCATGGCGATCCGTCAGGCTGTGAGTCAGGCTAAAGTCGGTGATGTCGTGGTGGTCGCGGGCAAGGGCCACGAGGACTATCAGGAAATCGAGGGCGTCCGGCATTGGTTTGACGATGTGGTGGAGTTACGACAGGCACAGACAGCCTGTCTGGATGACGCTAGCCGTCTGGGGTATGCCGCCACCGCGTTTTCTTCCCCCGCCCCGTCTGGAGCACTGAGGATCAACCCCATGGTATCGACACCATCGCCCCTGTCACCAACATTGCCAGCTACGAATTTGTCGCCTATGACCTTGCCTGAGTTACAGGCGGACGTTGCGCCCTGGAATCCCGATACCCTGCAACAGGCAACGGGTGGGGTATGGCAGGGTGATCTGTCGCAGCCCATTAGCGCCTGGCGAATTCAGACCGATACCCGTGCGATTCAGCCTGGAGATATTTTTCTGGCGCTAAAAGGCGAGCGTTTTGACGGCCACCAGTTTGCCCTGCAGGCCATTGCAAAAGGAGCTGTGGCGCTCCTTGTCAGCGAGACCTTGCCAACCCCGGCTCCGCAACTGGTCGTGAGCGACACACGTCTGGCGCTTGGCCAGTTAGGGCAATATCACCGCTTGCGCATGCCGGATCTGAGCGTGGTGGCGCTCACGGGTTCCAGTGGTAAAACCACCACCAAGGAAATGCTGGGCAGTATTGTGTCGCTGGCCGGCCCGACACTGATGACGCGGGGCAATCTGAATAACGATCTTGGCGTGCCCATGATGTTGCTGGAGCTGATGCCCAGCCATCGCTATGCGGTCATGGAGCTGGGTGCCAATCACCGGGGTGAAATCGCCTATACCACCCAGCTGGTGCAGCCACAGGTGGCCGCGGTGCTGAATATTGGCACAGCGCATCTGGGTGAGTTTGGCGGCCGTGAAGGCATTGCCCATGCCAAAAGTGAGATTTTTCAGGGACTGTCGCCTACCGGCATTGCGGTATTGCCCCGGCAGGTGGATTACAGTGAAATTTTGCAGGAAGCCGCCCAGAACCAGCCGATTCTTGAATGGGGCGACGGCGCGGAAGTGTGTGCCAGTGATATTGAATTGCTCCCAGACAGCAGCCGGTTTGTCCTGAATTATCAGAGTGCCCAGCAACCCATTCAGTTGCCGTTTGCAGGTCGGCACAATGTGGATAATGCGCTGGCAGCGGCCAGCATGGCGCTCGCGCTGGGTATGACGATGGACATCATTGCGCGCGGACTGGCCAGCGCCACCACGATTAAGGGCAGGTTGGTCTTTCATCGGAAGAATGGCATGACCCTGATTGACGATACCTATAATGCCAACCCTCATTCGGTGCTGGCAGCGGCTAAAGTGCTCAGTACCCAGGCGGGCCAGCGCTATCTGCTGCTCGGTGATATCGCCGAACTGGGTGAGGAATCGCGGCAGGAGCATTACCGGCTTGGTACCCAGCTGGCTGCACTCCCTTTGGCCGGTTTGCTGTGTGTGGGGGAGTTTGCACCCGATACCGTTGCCGGAGCACAGGCCCATGGAATGGCCGCGGCGCAGGCATTTGAAAACAAAGAAGCCTTACTGGCTCAACTTCAGACGCGGCTGTCCCTGGGTAGCGATCCGCTGGCAGTTCTGATCAAAGGGTCGCGTAGCGCCCGAATGGAAACCCTTGTTGATGCTTTGCTGGAGAAGTCCTGATGTTGCTGTGGTTATTTGAACAACTGGGACATTATTTCCCCTTGTTTCTGGTATTCAAGTATTTGACGCTGCGGGCAATGCTCAGTGTACTAACGGCATTCAGCCTGAGTTTGCTGCTGGGTCCCATGGTGATCGAACGTCTGCGCGCGCTCAAATACGGTCAAGCCATTCGCACAGATGGTCCGCAGTCGCATCTGGTAAAAACCGGCACACCCACCATGGGTGGCATCCTGATCCTGGGCGCCATTGGTATCAGTACCTTGCTGTGGGCAGACCTGCGCAACCCTTACGTCTGGATTGTGCTGATGGTGATGGTAATTTTTGGCGCCGTGGGCTGGATGGACGACTGGCTAAAAATCAGATACAAAAACCCCGACGGTCTGGCGGCACGCAAAAAATACTTCTGGACCTCAGTAGGCTCGCTCGGGGCAGGCATCGCGCTGTATCAGATTGCCATCCACATGCCAACTATTGCCCAGACCCATGCTATGGTGGATTTGCTGATTCCGGTATTCAAGAATCTCAGCATTCCGTTTTCGGCGGTTCCATTTGGGCTGGCCTTTATTGCCTTTACCTATTTTGTGATCAACGGCGCCAGCAACTCGGTCAACCTCACCGATGGTCTGGATGGTCTGGCGATTATGCCGGTGGTCTTGGTTGCAGCCGGACTGGGTACCTTTGCCTATCTGACGGGCGATGCCCGCTATGCAGCCTATCTACACATTCCCTACATCAGTTTTTCCAGTGAGCTGGTCATTATCTGTACGGCGATTGCGGGTGCAGGCATGGGATTTCTGTGGTTCAACGCCCATCCGGCACAAGTCTTTATGGGCGATGTGGGTGCACTGACACTGGGGGCTATGCTGGGCACGATTGCGGTAATGGTTCGACAGGAAATCGTCTTTGGCATCATGGGTGGGCTCTTTGTGGCCGAAGCCATTTCGGTGATTTTGCAGGTGGGCTCGTACAAAATGCGCAAAAAGCGAATCTTCCGTATGGCGCCATTGCACCATCATTTTGAGGAAAAAGGCTGGAAAGAGACGCAGGTGGTCGTGCGTTTCTGGATCGTCACCATCATTCTGGTGGTCTTGGGGTTGATGACGCTGAAAATTCGTTGAGGGGTTTTCGCGGAGTCGGCTATTCTACGAACTGACTGAAGTTGTTTAGGCCAGATTTTTTGATGTCTGTCCATTCCTTATTTGGGGTAATTTTGACTCGACAAGGCTACCAAATAGGCATTTTGTCAGCCTTTTGTCATACTCCGCCACGACACTAGCCGTCATTCCCTCGGATGTTTCAGGAGTGACGGTCATGACGACCATGGCGATCCCCATCGCTCATTTGGGTGCTGCACCCGCCTCACATTCCCACAGTGAGCTGTATTATTGCCGTACGCCCGAAGGTCAGGTAGAGCTGGCCAGTCGTAGCGGCATTCTATCCCCCCGATTACGCCAGCTACTGGTATTGATCGGACAGCCGGATGGAGCACAGAACGCGCTGTTCCGTGGTCTGGCCACCCCCGAACGTCTGCAGGCGCTTTTGTCTCTGGGTTTCATTTCTTCGCTTCCGATGGCGGAATGGAGGGGTCGGGAGCTGCCTGCCACACCTACGCTGATGGACACACAGACAGGCTCGCAAGCGGACATGCCCGCACAGTGGAACATCACACTGGCCGAATTGAGTCAGGCCCTGTATGAGCCCCACGATGAAAAGCAGTATGAACCCCAGCAGGTACCACAGGAAACGCCACCACCCGTTCCAGTGCATGCTCCAGCGACTGCAAAAACCTCGCAACTGCTTGAAGTAGCAGAATTGCCACTGGACGGTTTGCCCAGCCTCCAGCATTTTATGTCGCACTGCCTACAACAGGCCTGCGGATTGTTGGCGGCCAGTCAGATGATGGATATCGATCGTGCGCATGACCTGCAGATGCTGGGTCGATTGCAGGCACGCTGGAAAATGACCTTGCTGGATTCGCGCTACGATCGCATCGCTCTGGAACGGTGGATCGCGCGGGTACGCGAATCGTTCCAGCTACTGCAGGGCGATTACTAAGGCTGGAAAAGCAGGAAATTAATTGGACATCCGCAACCAGGTATGGGTACGGCCCAATGTCGAATTTGAAGTGAAATCCCGGCCAATCAGGGTACGGCCATTGTCGCTAAGCCGTGCCTTGAGGCGGGTAACCTTGCCAAGGTAGGGGTCGAGAATACGACCACCCACATATTGCTTGTCGCCCGCAGGTGAAGGCAGTAACTGGGTGATCACTTTGAGGCCATCAATCGGCTTGTTCTGAAAGGGCGCGGGGCATTTTTCGCATACAGTTGCCATGCCCGGGCGCGTGAAGCGCTGAACGATGGTGGCAGACAGGGTCCCGTTGCTTTCCTGGGAGAATTCAACAATGGCCCGAATCTGGCCGGTGCTCTCGTCAATCTGCTTCCATTTTCCCACGATGGGATCGGCTGCCAGCGCGGCAGTACTCGCCATAACCGAAGCAAATACTATCCCTTTCAACATCCTGCTCTCCTTTGCAAAAAATAAACCTTATCAAAACCCTGTAGTGAACTACTGCTAAATAGCCCCAGCAGCAAACCGAAGCATTTTAGTCAAATTCATTCCCGGTTACCTAGTAATTTACCCCCCAAATTGAAAGAAAAATCAACACACGGTTGCCGACACAAAATCGGCACCTCACACCGTCAATAAGGCCAGCCATGCTTTGGCTATTCTGTGCCTGTCGCGGGTCTGCTATAGTGGCGGCTTTTGCATCACCCGTGCCGGATACCCATGACAACTGCGATTCAGACTGCTTTGGCCACCGCTGTTTCTACCCTGCAGACTCAGGGAATTTTGCCTGCTGACTGGCAGGATCGCAGTGTGCTCAATCGCACCAAAGACCGTGCGCACGGGGATTTTGCCAGCAATGTGGCCATGCTGGCCGCCAAAAGTGCTGGTATGAATCCGCGCGAGCTGGCGGCGAAGCTCATTGAGGCACTCCCTGCGTCGTCTGAGATTCTGAAAGTCGAGCTGGCTGGGCCGGGATTTATCAATTTTTTTCTCAATGACGATCAGCGCTTTGCGGTGCTGGATCAGATTGCCACTCAGGGCGACCGCTTTGGTGAGTCCGCACAGTATGCCGGCAAGCGCATCCAGGTGGAATTTGTCTCGGCGAACCCCACCAGTTCCCTGCATGTGGGTCATGGGCGCGGTGCGGCCTATGGCATGACGGTCGCGCGGCTGCTGCAGGCCGTCGGCTACGAAGTAGAGCGTGAATACTACGTCAACGATGCGGGCCGCCAGATGGATATTCTGGCCACCAGTACCTTTTTGCGCTACCTCGAACTGTGTGGCGAAACACTGGTGTTTCCCTCCAACGGCTATCGCGGTGACTATGTGTACGACATTGCCCGCCGCATTCAGGTAGCCGAAGGGGATCGCTTTTGTCAGGACGTTCATGCGGTCATGGCCAATGTTCCGGCGGATGCGGTCTATGGCCCGGCAGACGCGGAGGGCAATCGGCCCCTGTTGTCTGGCGACAAGGAAAAACACATTGATGGCCTGATTGCCAATGCCCAGCAGTTGTTGGGGCATGAGGGCTATGCGGTATTTCATCAGGCGGCACTGAATGACATTCTGAACGACATTCGCGATGATTTATCAGAATTTGGTGTCCATTTTGAACGCTGGTTCAGTGAGGCGACCTTAAAGGACAAAATCACCGAAGCCCTGCATACCTTGCGGCACAACGGCTTTTTGTACGAAAAAGACGGCAATCTGTGGTTTCGCTCGACCGATTTTGGCGATGAAAAAGACCGCGTGGTGCAGCGAGCCAATGGCCAGACCACGTATTTTGCCGCCGACATTGCCTACCATCTGAATAAATTCCAGCGTGGATACGACCGCATCGTCGATATCTGGGGCGCGGATCACCATGGCTACATTGCGCGGGTCAAAGCGGCCATTCAGGCCATGGGGTTTGATCCGGAAAAATTGACAGTACTACTGGTGCAATTTGTCAGCCTGTGGCGTGGCGGAGAAATGGTGCAGATGTCGTCGCGCTCTGGCCAGTTTGTGGAACTGCGTGAATTGCGCAAGGAAGTGGGCAATGATGCGGCCCGCTTTTACTATGTGATGCGCAAGAGCGAGCAACACATTGATTTTGATCTGGATCTGGCAGTGTCGCAAAGCAAGGACAATGCGGTGTATTACATCCAGTATGCCCATGCCCGAATCTGCCGGATGATTCAGCGGCTGGAAGAGCAGGGTGGGCATTTCGATCGCGAACTGGCCCGGGCATCTGCCGGCCGACTGACGGTGGGTGTCGAGGCAGAACTGCTGGCCAAACTGGCCGCCTACCCGGATCAGGTGGTGCGTGCGGCGACCCAGTTTGAGCCCCATCAGCTCGGCAATTACCTCAAGGAACTGGCGTCGCTGTTCCATGGCTGGTACAACGAATTCAAGGTGATAACAGAGGATGAGACGCTCACGCAGGCCCGTTTATTATTGTCACTATCGGTACGGCAAGTGATTCGTAACGGCTTGTTACTGCTGGGTGTGTCCGCTCCTGAGAGCATGTAAGGTTGGCGGTGTTACCGTCCGGTTGGGAGTTTGACCGGCGGTAAACCGGAGAATGGGGAACACGAGCCATGCAACTGGGTAAAGCCAAACGCGGCGCAACACAGCGACCTGCACCACCGCCTGCAGACCGGCAGCTGATCCCGGGCTGGCTGTGGACGATTGTCTTTGTGCTCGGTGCGCTGAGTCTGATGCTGATTTTGTATTTATGGCAGCCCTGGCAACCAGCCCAGCGACCCATGGACGCCACCTTGCCACCCGATGTGGTGACGGCAACACCGACACGCACCCAAACCGAAACCGGCGACTATCAGTTTTACGATCTCTTGCCCAAGCAGCAGGTAACGCCAGTGCCCGCTGAGGCTGTGCCCAAGGTAGCTCCTGCACAGCCTGCCAAGCCTGCCCGTCCAGTCAGCAATAGTGATGCCAGCTCTGCCAGTCCGGCAGCCTCAACCCAGTATCTGTTGCAAATCAACAGTTACACCTCCCCGGATGATGCTGACCAGAAACGCGCAGAAGTGTTGCTGGTCGGGCTGTCTGCCGATGTGCGCCAGATGACGGCGGCTGATGGCGTGGTGTGGTTCCGCGTGGTGTCGGGGCCGTACCAGACGCGGGCAGAGGCACTGGATGCCCAGCGCCTGCTACAGGACAGTGGTGTGGATTCACTGGTGGTTGAGCAGCATTAAACCGCCTCAAGTGCGGTTTTGGATGGACTGCGATGGATGGCAGTGCAATGTTTTGTTGCGACTGCTGATTGTGCCAGTTACGGCGTGTCCTGAACCGTGATCAGCATGCTGCGTTCAACCAGTCGCAAGCGCACCGGTGCCGGTAAAAACCGAACCAGCGACGAAAATTTATTCAGCACGCCGGGTATGTAACTCGCCTTGCCGGACAACATCGCGGTAACGGCCAGGCGGGCCACCGCTTCTGCGCTCATCATGCCGGTAGTGCCTTTTAGCGTTTGTCCGGAGTGTTCCATAAATTCCGTCAGCACCCCGCCCGGATGCACGCAAGTCACCCGAATGGGCGTTTGCCGCAGCTCATAAGCCAGAATTTCACTGAACTGCCGTACATACGCCTTGGTGCCTGCGTACACGGCAAAACGGGCTGTGGGTAGCATGCCTGCCAGCGAAGCCACATTCAGAAGGTAGGCCGGTTGTCCATGTTTGCGTGCCTCATGCACAAAGGCATGACTCAGGGTGGTCAGTGCCGTGACATTCAGATCGATATCGCGCTGGATTTGCCCAGCCTGCTGATCTGCAAACACTTTCCAGACGCCTGTACCGGCATTATTGACCAGCACGGCCAGATAGCGGCCAGATTCACCCAGCCAGGGCTGGGTCCGGGCCATCAGCCCATTGAGATCTTCCCGCCGGGAAAGATCACAGGACAGACACAGGCTCTGGGTGCCATAGTCGACGGCAAGTTGTTCGGACAACGCTTGTAGACGGTCTGCACGGCGGGCCACCAGAATCAGCGCAAAGCCCCTGGCGGCCAGCTCCTTTGCCGTTGCCTCACCAATTCCGGACGATGCTCCGGTAATCAGTGCCACCGGCTGAGCGGGCGTGCCTGCTTGCGTGGCAGAAGGGTGTGGGGCAGGGATGGTCGGTTTCTGGGGCAAAGTCATGCAGGGTCTCCTGAAACAGTGGCTTCTTACAGCGGCTTTTTAACGATCGTCGCTAGGCTGGGTCAGGTACTGACGGTTTTCTAGTCTTTCACTGACAAAAAAACAGAATTTGTTGTTCTGAACCAATTGATAAACTGCCCTGTTGTCTCCATGTCTGTGGGCAGATTTCAGTCCAACTGTCGATGGTGTGTCAATTCTGTGTAAACCTGCAGCCTGTAGGGCACCGACCGTTGGAAAAGCACCCTGTGGAGATGACTGCTGTCATGGCAAAGCGCGATTATTACGAAGTACTGGGCGTCAGCAAAGGCGCCAGTGAAGACGAAATTAAAAAGTCCTATCGCAAACTGGCGATGAAGTATCACCCGGACCGCAATCCCGACGATAAATCCGCCGAAGAAAAATTCAAGGAAGCCTCTGAGGCCTATGAAGTACTAGCGGATGCCGAGAAACGGTCCGCTTATGACCGCATGGGCCATGCCGCGTTTGAAGGCATGGGTGGCGGTGGATTTGGCGGTGCCAATTTTCAGGATATTTTCAGCAATTTTGGCGATGTATTCGGTGACCTGTTTGGCGGACGGGGCCAGGGCGGAGGCCAGCGCCAGCGCCGGGGTTCTGATTTGCGCTATGTGATGGAGCTCACGCTGGAAGAAGCCGTCAAGGGTGTCAAAAAAACGATCACATTTACCGCTCCGGCGACCTGCACCACCTGTGATGGCAAAGGCACGCAGAAACCGGAAGATGTCGTGACCTGTACAGGCTGTCAGGGCTCAGGTCACATCCGGATGCAGCAGGGATTTTTCTCGGTGAATCAAACCTGTCCGCAGTGCCAGGGCCGGGGAAAAATGGTCAAAAACCCTTGTGGCACCTGCCGTGGCAGTGGTATTGCTGACCGTTCGCGCACGCTGGAAGTCACGATTCCACCCGGTGTGGATACTGGCGATCGTGTCCGGCTGTCGGGTGAAGGCGAATCCATCGGCAGTGCCGGTCAGGCTGGTGATCTGTATGTTGAAATTGCCGTGCGGGAACACGCGGTATTTCAACGCGATGGTGCCGATCTCTACATGGATGTGCCCATCAGCATTACCGATGCAGCCTTGGGCAAAGAAGTCGAAATCCCTACTCTGGACGGACGTGTTAGTCTGAAAATCCCTGAAGGCACCCAGACTGGTCGTGTGTTCCGCTTGCGGGGCAAAGGCGTTAAACCGGTGCGTACCAGCATGATTGGCGATATGCTGTGCCGGGTGGTGGTGGATACGCCAGTAAATCTGACCAGCCGCCAAAAAGAGTTGCTTCGGGAGTTTCAGGCCATCGAAGACCAGCATCAGTCCCAATCCGCCAACAAAAAGTCGTTTTTTGACAAAGTCAGCGAGTTCTTTGGCGGCTAAGCTGTGCCGCCACGTTGTCGTCAGAAGTCAGATGTCCAGTGACGCATGCAGTTCCTGAAGCTGCGTTTGTCACTGGAGACGTTTTTTAGGTTCGTTAATTATTCAAATCCTGCGCGATGAATTACGCTTCGTTGTTCACCCTTTCGCGCGCTATAAGGAACGCTCATGTCTCAGTCCTCCATCGCATCATGCACTTCCGCCCGTATCGGCGTACTGGGAGCGGGAGGCCGTATGGGCCGTACCCTGATTCAGGCTGTGCATGCGGCAGGGCATACCCTGGCAGCTGCCGTTGAACGCAGTGGCAGTAGCCTGGTCGGCACCGATGCTGGCGAGCTGGTGGGTCTGGGAACACTGGGCGTGCCGGTCGTTGCCGACCTTGCCGAAGTAGTCGGCCAGTGTGATGTGGTGATTGATTTTACCGCACCCGACGCTACCGCTAGACACATGGCCATCTGTGCGCAGGCTGGCTGTGCCATGGTGATTGGTACGACAGGTTTCAGCCCTGAGCAAAAACGACTCTTGCAGGACACGGCGCAGCAGGTCCCTCTGGTTTACGCTGCCAACTATTCTGTGGGTGTCAACGTGTCGCTCAAATTGCTGGAGCTCGCTGCCCGGACTTTTGGTGACAGTGTGGACATTGAAGTGCTGGAAGCCCACCATCGCCACAAGGTCGATGCACCCTCCGGCACGGCACTGATGATGGGAGAGGCCGTCGCCGGTGCGCTGGATCGCAAGCTGGACGACGTGGCGGTATATGCGCGCGAAGGACAGACTGGCCCGCGTGACCGCCAATCGATTGGATTCCAGACGTTACGCGGTGGCGATATCGTCGGGGAACACACCGTGATGTTTATCGGTGAAGGTGAGCGGGTGGAAATCCGTCATCTGGCCACGAGCCGAATGAATTTTGCCAGTGGTGCTGTGCGGGCGGCCGCATGGCTTTCTGGTCGCCAGCCACGTTTATACGACATGCAGGATGTGATGAATTTGAGGGAAACCTCCATACCCACTACATAAGTATGGATTAGCCTTTGGCTAAATCCAGAGGCACGCATTGCCGATAAAACTGACACGCTTAATACGAGTCATAGCCGAACAACACTGCAGGGAGTCATGGGATGTTACAGCACGGTATGAGCATCGCACGCTCGTTGGCATTAGGTACTCTCGGTATGGCCCTGTGCCTGCCTGCCTCCAGCCTGCTGGCAGCGACAACTCAGGTGAGCCCAGACAGCAAAGTCGTGCGCTTGTCCGAACCTACCCAGCTCAAAATTGATCGCAGTGGCGTCAAAGTCTGGACCTATCAGGTGGCAGGTAATCCCTCATTCAATTTCAAAGCCACCACCGTGCTCGACAGTACGCTGGCCGGTGCAGTCAATCTGGT
Source organism: Pseudomonadota bacterium (assembly GCA_963204705.1). Lineage (GTDB taxonomy): Bacteria > Pseudomonadota > Gammaproteobacteria > Pseudomonadales > Moraxellaceae > CAUJHL01. The sequence continues at coordinate 19,163 of CAUJHL010000009.1, forward strand.
GCTGGATCTGGAGCACATTTCAAGCTGGGTGCCGTTTACCCGCAAGGTTGATTTGCTGCAGAAACAGGATGAAAACGGCAATTTTGTGCTACGCATGGAGCTGGATTTTCCGTTCCCGCTCAAGGATCGGGATGTCGTTGTTGCCGGGCAAATTCGCCAATTGGCTGATGGCAGTGTCGTCATCAATAATCGCGCGATTGCTGACAATGCCGCGCCAGAGCGCACGGATTTTATCCGGATTAAACATTACGAAGGTGGCTGGGTATTCCGTCCGATGGGCAATGGCAAAGTACAGGTAACGGCGACCGGTTTTGCTGACCCTGCAGGCTCACTGCCCTTGGGCATCGTGAATATGTTCGTGCAGCAACAACCCTATATGATGCTGCATAACATGCAGACGGCGGTGCAGGCTTCGCAGTATCAGCAATCACGCCTGACAATTCCGGCAGAAGCAATCCAGCACTAGGGTCTGTTGACGTTTCAGCCCCTGCACGAAAAGACAGGGATGGATTACCAAAATTTCATGTCGCTTTTGTTAACGGGGCGACATACAGGAAAAAAATACGCTAAGATTTTTCTTTAGGAAAATTTAAGCACAGGCCGGTAAGGCCTTCTACGACGCACACAAGGAGTGTTCATAATGTCCATGATTCGTTTTCTCGCCCCCGCTGTGCTGGCGAGCCTCAGCCTGATTGCCAGCGGTGCCGCACTGGCATCCAAAACCTATGACACTGTGGATGGCTACTGGCGCACCATTGACGACAAAACAGGGTTTGCCAAGGCAATCGTTCAGGTCAGCAAGGATTCAGAAGGCAATTATCAGGGCACCATCGTCAAGATCATTCCACGGCCTAACTATACGCCCCGTGAGTTTTGCCAGAACTGCCCAGCACCCTATACCAACAAGCCCATTTTAGGGCTGAAAATCCTCAATCACCTGCAACAAACCGATAAAGCCAATGCACGTGTGCTCACGGGTGCGGAGATTCTCGATCCACTCAATGGCCATATCTACAAATGCAAAGCCAAACTCAGTGAAGATGGCCGCCGCCTGCAGATTCGTGCCTATATTGGGACACCGATTATTGGTCGTTCGCTGATCTGGCTGCGTGAAGATGGCGCCCCGACTGCAGCAACCGGTGCGATTACCGCACCCGCTGCCCATCCGGCAACTGAAAACCACTAAACGCTTCTTTCAGATCTGATCGTCAGCATGTCAGACCAGCCCTCCCTCGCGGAGGGTTTTTAATGCCTGTAATAACAGCGATATGTGTTCAGGTGTATGAGCCGCACTCAGTGTAATGCGTAAGCGGCTGGTACCCAGGGGCACGGTCGGTGGGCGGATGGCCATGACCAGCAGGCCCTGCTGTTCGAGTGCTTCGGCAGCTCGCAGCGCACGATCGGCACTGCCCACAATCAGCGGCTGTATCGCAGTCTGGCTGGCAGGCAGGTGCGCTGCTGGCCAACCCAGCTCGCTTAAGCCCTGTTGAAAGAAGTGGATATTTTCCTGCAGCTTTAGCCGATGGTGTGGTTCGGAGTGCAGGACGTCCAAAGCCGCCAGTGTGGCAGCCGCCAGCAGGGGTGGTGTTGCGGTGGTAAAACAATAACTGCGTGCACGACTGCGCAGCAGCTCAATCAGCTCAGCACTGCCCGCAACAAATGCGCCAAAGGTTCCGATCGCTTTCCCCAGTGTGCCCATGTAAATGTCCACGGGCGGCAGGGGGTGCGGTCGCAAGCCAAAGCCATGGGCATCGTCGATCATTAGCGCGGCCTGATGGCGCTCGGCCAGTTCGCGCAGTTCCGACAAGGGAGCCTCGGTGCCATCCATGCTAAAGACCTGATCGGTCGCGATCAGCGTGCGCTGCGCTGGATCTGCTGAAAGCCATTCTCCTAATTGCACCATGTCGCGGTGCGGATAGCGACGCAACCGCGCCCCACTCAGGCGCGCTCCATCCAGCAGGGAGGCGTGATTAAGTCGATCCTGATAGACCGTGTCCTCACGACTCATCAAGGCAGACAGTACGCCCAGATTGGCCATATAACCCGTTGAAAACAGCAGGGCCGACGCATAGCCGGTTTCCTGAGCGAGTCGCTGTTCAAGTACGTCGTGCAGGCTGCTATGGCCGGTGACCAGATGGGCGGCTCCGGCACCGACCGCATGTTCCTGTAAATGCTGATGAATCGCATCACGCAGCGCTGGATGGCTGGCCAGTCCCAGATAGTCGTTACTGGAGAAATTCACCAGGGTGCGGCCATCGCGCTGGCAGCTTGGCGTGACGCCAGCGCTGATAATACGGGTCTGCCGCAAGAGTTGCTGATGCCCTAGCGATTCCAATTGGCCTTGAAGGTCGAAGGAAATCAGGCTCACGCCGGCGTGGAACCTGCCAGTCGCCGCGGGCAGGCGGCGGGGACGCGTGTTGCCTCAGCCGCATTGAGGCTGGGCAGGGAGGGTTGTGCGGATTGTGTGGGTGCCATCGCATCCACGGCGGTGGCGCGGACGCTGGGTCTTGGAGCTTCTTTTTTCAAACCCAGCGTGGCAAACAGCGCTTCATCCCGGCCAGTGTCTGCATTCGGCGTGGTGAGTAATTTTTCACCATAAAACAGCGAATTAGCCCCCGCCATAAAGGCCAGTGCCTGATCGGACTCCGACAGTGACTCACGTCCAGCCGACAGCCGCACATAACTTTTGGGCATCAGAATACGGGCAACCGCAATAGTGCGAATCCATTCCAGCACCGGCAGGCGTGCCGTCTCGCCCAAAGGCGTGCCAGCAACTGGAACCAGCAGATTGATCGGCACCGACTCGGGATGCACCGGCAGGGTCGCCAGTTCAAACAGCAAACCAACCCGGTCTTCCCGCTGCTCGCCTAGCCCAACGATGCCGCCACTACAGACCTTCATGCCTGCCGCGCGCACATGCGCCAGGGTATCCAGCCGGTCATCGTAGGTGCGGGTCGAGATGATTTCAGGATAATGTTCTCGCGAGGTGTCGAGATTGTGGTTGTAGTAGTCGAGTCCGGCTTCCTGTAGGCGCTGCGCCTGACTGGCGGTCAGCATGCCCAGTGTCATACAGGTTTCCATGCCCATGGCCTTGACACCCTGCACCAGCTCCAGCACATAGGGCATGTCCCGTTCGTGCGGGTTGCGCCAGGCCGCACCCATGCAAAAGCGCGAAGAGCCTGTGCGCTGGGCTTCGGCAGCGGCTTCCAGCACCTTGGCGACGGCCAGTTTTTTTTCGGCCTGCAGGGCCGTGTTGTGATGGCCGGACTGCGAACAGTAGCTGCAATCCTCTGGACAATTGCCGGTTTTGATCGACAGCAGGGTACTGACCTGAATGGTATTGGGCTCAAAGTGCTCACGATGAACGGTCTGCGCCTGAAAGACCAGATCCATGAACGGCAATTCAAACAATGCCGCGATTTCGTCACGGCTCCAGTCATTACGCACGGTCATGGGCAACGTTCCTTGCAGGGTGGAAGCCAGATCCAGCGGCTTCCAGAGGGAGGAGGGTCAAAGGGGGCAAACAGCCCGCACCAAGCCATCGTCAGGGCGTCAGCAATGCTATGGCCCTAACACTATTGCCGTGGGATTAACGGGCCGCAAAGGCGTCGCGTTTCTCATTGACAAAATCTTTCACCTGACGAAACCGTGCCTTGAGAGGCTTGGGCACCTGGGGAACGATCAGTTTGGCCACCCCGTTAAACCACAGCAGCAGCGAAAAATCCCCTTCCATCACGATGGCGCCACTTTGCATGCCTTCCATAAAGGCCGCAGGATCGCCTTTCAGCAGCGTCTTGACCGCCGTTTCGCTGTCCTTGAAACGCAGGATGAAATCGGCTTTTTCGGCAGGCCCTGCGCCCATGGTCACGGTGTCATCGTGAATATGAAAATGACGCGCCACACCATCGTTGGAACCCAGCTGCAGGGTAAAATTGCGGCCATGAATCATGCCCATGAACTTGGCATTGGTACGGGCCAGCAATTGGAGACGCAGGCCCAGACCCGCCAGCAGCAGATCAAAGGGATTGGTGGTCAGGTCAATCAGTGGGAGCTTAATGGTTGGGATCTGGCTCAGGTTGAAAGTCATGGCAATCGTGTCTTGAAAAGCAAAATGACGGTCACTCTAGCACTGAGCTTGCATCATTGCCATGACCAGAATGCTCAGTGCGTGAGTGGGTGGTGTGGCACGCGGGTTTCCCAAGGCGCCCTTTGCTGGGCAACCCAGCGTAAGTCAAGGGTAGTCAGGCTTATTTAGACCCGGCTTTCCAGCGGAATCCAAACCCGTAGGCCGCATCCAGTTCAGGATGACCCTCAAAATAACGAATCAGCCGCTGCACCTGCAAACTGCCTTGCTGGTTGCTGATTTCAGCAATAGCGCACATGCCCAGTGAGCTGGTTTCATTGAGCTGCACTTCGATTTCCGGTTGATTGGGAATCAGGATTTTGACCACGCCATCGGTAGCTGCCCAGTTGGGTACCCCTTCATAAATAAAGGCAAAAATCACGATCCGCTTGATCTTGTCCCAATGGCGACCATTGATGTGCAACCATTCGCCGTCGCTGTTTTGGCCGGTACGATCATCGCCCTTGAGCTGCATCCAGGGAAATTGATCAAAACTGCCAAAGCGGTTACCGAGTGCCTGAATAACACTGCCTTCCCCGTTTTGCATCTGGAACATACAGCCCAGATCCAGGTCAATGCCACTGGATTTACTGCCCAGCAAACCGCCAAAAAGCCCTTTGCTGCCACTATTCGCCCCAGCACCCCGGTTCCAGTTGAGATTGATGCGAATCTGGTCAAAGGAACTACCCTGCTTTTCCAGCCGGATGGTGCTGTTGGACTTGCTAAGGCTCACTTTACTGAGGGAAATTTTGGCAGCAGGAGCAGGAGCAGGAGCAGGAGCAGGTGCAGGTGTGGGAGCTGGTGCAGGGGCAGGGGCTGCAATCTCCACTCCAAAATGTTCTGCAAGCGGCTGCAACCCACCCTCAAAGCCCTGAACCACTAGTCGGAATTTCCAGCTACCATTACGGCGATAGCATTCGCCGACGATGAGAGCGGCTTCCTGTAAATTTCGGGTATCAATGTCTGCCTGGGCAAATACGCCCGTGGGACCTGACAGCGTGATGCTTAACTGTTGTAATTCCCTAAAGCGATGGGGATTATCCAGCGTGGCACAGAACGCAATTTTACCCACGGCGGCTTCAACAGGCTCCAGATTGAGCTGAAACACCGTTTCGCTGCCCTGCTGACACATACTGACCTTGCCACTCGCGACACTGGTCTGGTTATAAAACACCATGTCGTGGTCGCCGCGCACTTTCTGGGTGCTTTCGGCCAGTAAATAGGCAGACAGATCGGCACTTGGGCTGCTGCCGTGTTGTTGGAGCGTCAGGGTAACGGTGCCTGCGGGCATGGCAACATTGGCGCCGGGGATCAGGGTAGTGATGCTCATAAACAGATTCCTTGCATTCCTGCGTCATGAATTTCTGGTGTGAGGTGGAACATGGCGACGGGCGCTATAGCTACTCACACGGAGTTTGTTTCGTCAATTGGCTGTGGTTGAAAGGCATTGTTAATTGTGGTTGTTGGCGCTGAGTCCCCCACTGATCGGGCACTCAGGCTTCTTGCCACGACCGGCTTGGCCCCGGCCAGGCAATCAACTGATCCTCTGTCCCCGCCAGTCCATACATGGCGGCACGGGCAACCACCCGCTGCGCCCATGCCCGGTGAGTGGCCGGTTCCAGCATGGCTCCCTGCTGCTGAAAAACGGCATCTGCCGTAGGACGTAAAATGGCCTGGGCAGCTGCATGATCCAGCGGGTCAACCTGTAGGGCACGGTGTACCGTGTCAATCTGACACGGGTGGATGATGGTTTTGGCACTCAGGCCATGCAGCAAATCCTGAACCAGTTCCTGCTCCAGCAGGGCGCTATCCTGAAAATATTCACAGACGGGCGCTGTCAGGGCGAGGCCTGAAGGTAGAAAAATCCCTGCCAGCTGGGCAATCAGCGGGCCAATCGGCGTCTGATAAAGGGTGAACTGGCGAGGCCGGCGCAGACCCAGACAGGCCAGCAAGTCATTGCCCCCAATGCGCAGGGCAAGAATTTGGGCGGGCTGCTCAAGCAAACGATCCCGCAAGTCACGCATGGCACCTGGATCAAACACACTGGCACTTTCCAGGGTAGGCATGATCAGCAGCTCGGGTAAAACACTGCGGCGCCAGCTTTGCTCTGTGCTGGCATCAAATTTGGGCAGCACCATGCCATCAATCTGGTGAATCAGGGGCCATTCGCACAATTGCGCTGCCATTCGCGGGTGACGGGGGCGAACAAAAATCAGCGGAGCACCCGGCTGGCGCGGACAGGTCGCCAGTCGATGCAACAATTGCTGCAGGTGTGCCAGACCCTGCGGCAGATCCGATTCGGCGACGGCATCTTCCAGACAAATGACTAGCGACCTCAGTGCAGGGTATTTACTGCCACTGACGGCATCCCAGAGATCCGTGCGAGTCGCGGGCATATAGAGGGTGGCGCCCAGTGACAGTGCAGTGAGAGGAAGGCTGGCGCTCATGATCAGTGCTGGTCTCTTAACGAATGGCAAGGGTTTGGGCGTGTCTGGGCGTTATTCATGGTTCTTAGTGATTTAGCCAGTGATTTAGTCAGTGCATTAAGCAATCATTGGGTCAGTCAACATTCAACAAAGGATAGTCAGCACAAAAAATACAAGCGCTGACAGAATCTATGTCTGCTTCCGGTCACTGCGGGCCACGATGGGTTATGCCCTGTGCAAAACGGGCGGATACGGATGAATATTACCCAAATTTAATCTTTGTCGCCGAATTATTCTGTGCCTGACCGACTCGCAATCAGGGTGACCGCCTGATAGGGCCCCAGACGTTCACCCAATACGTCGACACCCGTGCCCAGCTCACTGGCCAGCGCTCTCAGGGCGGCCGTTTCTGGCGCATCAGCGGTTTTTAACAAAATCCGGTCGGGTGCTCGTCGTAACAGGGCGCGGGTAGCCTCCGCCAGCCCGGGTTTAATGCGATTACGATTGCTGATTTGGTAATGTTCAGCGAGTGCATTAATCGTTTCACGGGACCAGCGTTGTTGGTGAAGTCTATCGGTCTCGGACCATTGAGCGGGCAGGCAGGCAGGATCACCGGAAGAAACCAGCGCCTGTCGTAACTGATCCAGATGCTCAATGACTCGCTGGCTTTGATCGTGGGGAGCCAGCTCGGGGTAGCTGGTACAGCCATGCCAGTCCGTGGGAGTGTCCTCCAGACAGACACTACGGGACAGTAGGCCAGAGACGGTTGCTCCCATCAGGCCGGTAGGAATCAGCCAATCCTCCGCGCTGGCACACAGCCAGGCTTCGCCGGCGGGATCGGCGAGCGTCACCAGTCGCAGGCGTCCACACTCACGGGGAAAGCGATTATCCCCTGCCAGGCTGTGTTCCAGTTCCTGACTGATCGCCCCTTTACCGGTCCAGCCATCGACGAAATAGAGGGTCTGGGCCCCATGGCGACTGACAATTGCCTCCAAAGCCAGCGCATCAATTCCGCGATCCCTGAGAATACTAATCCCATAATGCACACAGGGCATTCCCAGTGAACGAATGGCGCGTGCCAGCAAAATCCCCAACGGAACGCCAGCCCGTACCAGACTGACCAGCACCAGAGGATTGGGGGACCGCCCGGCAGGCAATGATTGAGACTGATAATGGCTCACCAGTTGCAAGGCCAGCTGTTGAACTTCCCGTACCATACGCTCACCCCCTTGGGCCAGTGCTTGCTGAAACGCAGAAGCCAGCCGATCCGAAGGCGGGGATTCCCGCGTGATCATGCGGGAGTAATGTTGTTGGCCGGTTTGAATAAGACGTTCCTTTTCCGCAATCGGGGTGCTTTCCAGAGTCAGGAGCCGCAACAAGAATTGGACTTCACCTATGGAGTAGCTGCCTGTGAGGGCGCCAGGCAGGGCGTCATGCAGGCTATTAGACTGGTCAGAGCTGTCGAGCTTTTCAGTCGTTTCGGCAGTGACGGTTAGTTTAGTCATGCCAATACCCTCCGGCCTGCTCAAGGTGGCTGGCCAGCTGTTGCCCAACCCAGTGATCCAACTGACTGGCTGCCGGCATGCCCCACCAGTCACACTGCTGTAAAAAGGCACAATCCGACAACGAGTCTCCGAGACCAATCACCGGTTGATCCGGCTGGGAGATTTGCGGGAGCAGATAAGCCACTGCCTCTGCTTTACCAATCCCTTCAGGAATCAGCGCCAGCGTGACGCCATTGCGATGCAGATAACAGCCAGCCAGCAGTTCTGGCGGCAGCCACTGCATAAACTCGGTGAGAAATAAGGGTAAGTGGCGAGACTGGCGAACCACGCCGTACACAATCAGGCCATTTTCCCGTTGCAATTGAACGCGCAAGGCATCCATGGGCAGTGTCTGTCCGGGGAAATGGGCGGCTAAAAACGTGAGGCCCAGTTCTGGCAGGGACTCATACCATGTCGTCAGACTGGCTTGTAAGGGCGTTATGAGCGACAGGGTCCGTTGCCACCAGACCGGATCCGGCTGGTCAGGCTGCTGTAAAATGACAGCGCCGTGTGCACAGATGGCTGGAAAGGGCAGCTCTAGCTGTACGCGTGCCAGGCCTTCACTGCTGCGTGCTGTCACCGGAACCAGCCGGGCATGCTGCTGGAGCCAGCGCCACCAGTGCCACTGACGGGCAGACATCATCCCCAGGGGCTGGCCGTGCTGATCATGGGTAGCGGTCGCTTTTGGGTCGAGTCCCCTGCTGGCCAATCGACGGCCAGTCTGAAACAGGGTGTCGTCCAGATCGACCAGAAAAAGGGGAGGCAGTGGAGAGTCTGACAACTGCGTGGCGAGGGGCAAGCTAGTCACGTCTCCTTGCCCCCCAGCACGACTAGCCCTGGCAAGGCAGCCAGCAAGGCGGGGTCTACACTGGCTGTGTCTGTTTCTACCATCAGGAACATGCGGTCGTAGTCCGCAGGCACAATGTTGTACACAAAATTGGGCATGCCAAGTCCGTAATTGTCCTGAAATGCCAGCTGGTGCTGAATGGCGTGTCCGCGCGCGATGGGGGATCTGGTGGTGGCAGCAACAGAGACCCGAGCTCCCTGTCTGGCCAATGCCTCTGCCAGCAGGAATGGCGGCCACACGTATTCACTACTGCCCAGCACCAGAATGCGTTCACCGGGCTGTGCCTTCAGCAGCGGCAGTTTTCCCTGATCCGTAAGGCCTGTCGGCACCCGTCCCCAGTCGGCGGGACGGCAAATTGGCCATGCACCGCGGGCGACAGTATCGACCTTAGGCATCTCGGGCAGGTCGGCACGCGGATTATCCTGCCAGCGCCAATGCCCCTGTAACAGACTCACCCGCTGCCAGTGAGGAAATGCGGGAAACACAGGTTGCGACCAATCGGTCAGGGTCGCTGTGATGATATGTTCTAACTGATCGAGTCCAGCGGATTGCAGGGCGGCGACCAGATGCTGAAAAGTCTGACCCGTTGAGGCTTCATCATCTACCAAAATCAGGCTCCGCGTAGCCAGTAGCCGCTGCTGTACCTCAGGGTCAGGCGATCCATAGAGCAAATGCGCTGGCGCATGGCTGTGGGTTTCCTCAAATCGGCACCACAGTGGTGCCTCAGCGTCGGGCAGAGGATGGCGGGTACTGGCCAGGTACAGTGCCTCGGGATAGGGGCCTTGCCGCAAGGCTCGATGCACACCGGCGCCGAGCGCAACGGCTGTTTCTGCCATGCCAATCACCAGCACCGGCCCGGGCAAATGGGTGGGAATGCGGGCAGCCAGTGCATTCCAGGCCGCATTCATGCGCTCGGGAGAGACCGGGATGTGACGCCCCAGCACTTTCGAGACAAACAGAAAAGCCCGACGAGGGTTGATGCGTTCGGCAAACCCAAACAGCGCATCGGCTGTCCAGCCATCCGACGGCGAGCTGGGGGTGTCATTGTCTCGGTAGGGCTTGCTTTCGCGGTCGTTGCGCTCACCGCCCTGAACGCTGGCTGTGGAGGATGTCGGGTTAGATGTCGCGGCGGGAAGCAGGGTTAACTCAAGAATCCCGCGAGACAGTACACAAGTGCTTGTCACAGAAAGGCTGGAAGCCAGCACAGGATCAGGAGTATGGTCTGGTGAAAAATCAGACTGGGGGTCATCCAGGCGCTCAGGCAGAATGTCCGGTAGCGCGTCCGGCTGGGAATCAGGCAAAGAAACAGTCATAACTCACGCATAAATAAACTAGTAAAGACAGAAGCCGCAGTGCAGCGCCCGGTTTGCAGCAGTCAGCGCTCACACTCCAACAACCACACCGATCCTTGTGCCTGTCGCACCATGGTATTGCCGCTTTGGGCAGAAACCGGCGGGGCCGTAGGGCTGGGGAAATGACTCGGGTCGATATCCGCCGATTCCAGCAGGGCCGCAATCAGCTGGTGGCGTACCGCAAAATTCATGTTTTGTGCTGAACTGATGCTGGAAATCGCCATGGCGATGACCTGGCCCTGGGTATTCAGCAGCGGGGATCCACTGGATCCGGGCTGTATGGGGGCGGTGAATTGCAAAAAGCGCAAATCCTGATTAATACCCCGCAACGCGGCAATACATCCCTGCGTCACCTGCAACTGGTTTCCCATGATCCCGGAGAGGGGGTAGCCTAGCGTGGTGAGAGACTCGCCCAGGGACAAGGGCACGCTCTGGGCCAGAGTCAGCCATTGTTTCAGGGGGGCGTCGTTGTAGGGAGTGTCCAGCTTTAACAGCGCCAGATCGCAGCCTTCATCCAGCGTAATGACCTGTACGGCAAAGCGTCCCTGCAGAGACTGCGCCGTAATGCGGCGGGCCTGATCGGCCACATGGGCACACGTCACCAGATGACAGGGTGAAATGGCAAAAGCGGTTCCGGTCCAGGCGTCTGGCAGCGGGTTGCCGTGACGGTCATAGCCCGGTCGGCGCTCACCATTGCCCGGCTGGCCTTGACCATGGCCCGTATTTCCTGATGCGCTGCCCTGCGATAAAGTGCGGGGCGAACGCTCATCCAGTGCCAGTTGCATCCGCAGGCCCAGCGCAGCCAGACCCATAGGCGACCCTTCGGCCAGCGCACGCATTTTCCATTGATTCTGGCGCAGGTAAATTTCCAGACAGATCATCGCGCGATCGGCACTTTGGTCAATGGCAGGCACATAACAGACGTGGTCAGCACCCGACGGCCCAGTCAGGCAGTTTAGGCTAAGCTGAGCGCCAGACTGCTCAAGAGTGCCGGTCTGGTCGTAGCGATAGGCCACCAGCAGCAAGTGGCGGACGCTAGCAAAGCGTTGCTGCAGTTGGGCCAAATCCAGTTGCCACTCCGCCTGTTGCGGATTGCCCTCAATCTGGATCCAGTCGGGCACTTCGTGCAAATACGCAGGCGCCATCACCGGTTTGCGCGCTTCGTCCAGCACCAGCCAGACCAGCCCCAGCTCCTCTGCCAGCCAGTCCCGGTTTGCCCCGCGCGGACTGGAAAGGGTGGCTTTCAGGCAAAGACGGGCTTGGTCGGGCAGGGTCGTATTGGCACCCGTTACCAGCTCGGTGGCAGAGGCTGAAGGGGGGTTAGGGGGGGTCATCCGGTGACTCCTTCTGGCTGCTGGGCGCGTGGCGTGCCCGGCGGGCTGTTGCGGTCCGGTGCCGGAATGGGGATGGGCAGGTCAACGACCCGCACCCATAGTGGCTGTAAGTAATTGATCGGTAAGGAAATTCCTAGCCGGTTGGCCACCATGATCGCTGGCAAATTCAGGCCACACGCCAAACCATAGCCAATCCCGCCCGAAGGACGGGCATTGATTTCAAGCAGATGCGGCGTGCCGTCAGCGTCTTCGCGTAACTGGACATTGACCAGTCCGTCGCACTTAAATTCGTCCACAGCACGCACGGCCAGATCGACGACCGCCTGTTCACGCGGGGTGACGTGGTGTGTCTGCTCCGGTAACCAGGGGCTGATATGCTGCATGCTGTCAATCTTGGTCCGGATCGCGGCAGCCAGCGTCTTGCCGTCAAGCACGACCAGATCGACGGAATATTCCTGCCCTGATAAAAAGGGCATCACCAGATAGGGCTTGGGATCCAGCGCATAAGCCTGAACAAATTGTTCAGGATGGACCTGTCGGTTATCGGGCTGCGCAAAGGCATAAAAGGGACTGACTTCGGGGTTGAGCACCCAGAAACCCGCGGCATACACGCCCTTGACTGGTTTCACGCACAGCCGTTCGTTGCCGGCTGCGGCCATGGCTTGCTGCAGCTCGTCCCGACTTCGCACCACGGTGGCTGGTGTTACTGCCAGTCTGGCGTGTTCACAGCGCTGGATAAACAGGGCCTTGTCATCCATGGCCTCAAAATCTGCCAGTGAGAGTGCGCCACTGATCAGCTGGCAGCCTGACTGTGCCAGCGCCTGACGCAGAGGCTCGTAATCGCGACCGGATTGTCCGGCATGCAGCAGGCTGATGTTATGCACTCTGACCTGTTCCATCACCCAGTCCAGCCGTGCCCGTTTGCCCATGGGTTCCTGCAGGGCATGATCGGCCAGGGACGTTATTTCCGGGCGATGCTGGGCATGGGAGGCCAGTTGATATAACTGAGGCAGCGCCGAACGGGTCGCTTTGATCAGCTCCCGCTGGCTGGCATGCCCTTTTAACCACCAGAGGCTGGGGGTTGAGGTAGAGTGCGCTATCGGGGTCTGCATGATGGTCAGGGTCTGAAAAGGGAGAAAAAGAAATGAAAAAGGCGAATTATTGGGTTTAAAAACCGGATGTTAGGATAGTCGTTGGTCATTTGTCCAGCCGACACGTCATCCGCACGTCATCCGAGCTTAGCCCACTCGTCGCCACCCCACAGCGACTCCTGCGTCTTCACGCGGGTCATGGGGCTTGCACTGGCGACTAGGGTGGCATAACTGCCCGCAGGCCGCAATTCTCTGCACAGGGAAAGTCGTGCTACCGGTCAGGATCGCAAGCGATGTGCTTCAGCCGTTTTCTCGTTCGCTGACTGACTCGCTGGCTGACTCGTTGTCTACACGGGCAGACAGCGCTGGCAGATAGCGTTTTTTACATCTTTTCATTCGCGCAGCGATGGCCTATAACCTGTACACGGATTTTTAAAAAAGGATCAGCGTGATGGCACTCAGTCTTTCCAAGGGCGGCAATCTCTCACTCAGCAAAACAGACCCCAGTCTCAAGCGCATTTTGGTGGGACTCGGCTGGGACCAGCGGGCGACCGATGGTAATGAATTTGACCTCGACGCCAGTGCATTTTTATTGACCAGTCAGGGTAAAGTGCGAGGCGAGCACGATTTTATTTTTTACAATCAATTGCGTGCTGCGGATGGGTCGGTAGAGCATACCGGCGACAATCGCAGTGGCGCAGGCGACGGTGATGATGAAGTCATCAAGGTCAATTTGGACAAGATTGCCGCGGATGTGGATAAAATCGCCATTACCGTGACTATCCATGATGCGGAGAGTCGCCGACAGAATTTTGGCCAGATCGCCAATGCGTTTATACGCGTTGTGAATGAAGACACTAATGCAGAAATTGTCCGTTTTGACCTCGCGGAGGATTACTCCACCGAAACGGCCATGATTTTTGGGGAAATTTATCGCCATAACGGTGAATGGAAATTCCGCGCCGTGGGTCAGGGTTATGCGGGTGGATTAGCGGCCATGTGCGGCCAGTTCGGGCTTAACCTCTGAGGGCTTGCGACCTTTTCAGCTCAGACAATGGCAGACTCTACCCCGGGTCTGTCGCGTGTACCTGCGATACGATTTATGACAAACGAAACATTAACTTTCTGTCATTATTGGGCTCCAAACTCTGCGTTCGGGGTTTTAGTGGATTTAACATGATGAAACATTTTGGTTTTTCGATCGCCTTTTCGGTGATCTGTCTGGCCATTGCTGGCTATTGGGGCCTGTCGCATGGCGGTGTCAATGCCATGTTGTCAGCTCTGTTTATCACGGCCGTTCTGGCGGTGATGGAAGTCTCCCTGTCCTTTGACAATGCGGTGGTCAATGCGTCCGTACTGCGGGACTGGGACGAATTCTGGAAAAAGCTGTTTTTGACCGTGGGTATTCTGGTCGCAGTGTTTGGTATGCGCTTGCTGTTCCCACTGGTGATTGTGGGCGTTACGGCCGACATGGGGCTGATGGAAGTTGCGCGGCTGGCACTGGATAATCCCAAAGAGTATTCCGCCAAACTGATTTCGCACCATGAAGAAATTTCCGCCTTCGGGGGGATGTTCCTGTTGCTGGTATTCCTGAACTTTTTCTTTGATGACAGCAAGGACGAGCACTGGTTCCACAGCCTGGAAACTCGTCTGGCCAAGCTGGGTAGTATTGACGCCATGTCGATTTTTGTCGCACTGGTGGCCTTAATGCTAATGCTGGGTCTGGTCGAGCCGGCAAAACAGTTCGTAGTCCTGAGCGCAGGCCTCTGGGGCATTATCGTCTACGTCGGGGTCAATGTACTTGGCTATATGCTGGAAGGCAGCGACGACGAAACGCTGAAGGACGGTGAAGACACGCCAGTTGCCTCACCGGGCAGCAGTAAAGTGGTCAAGGCGGGTATCGGGGGTTTCCTGTACCTGGAAGTGCTGGATGCGTCGTTCAGTTTTGACGGCGTGATCGGCGCATTTGCCATTACTAATGACGTCATCATCATCATGCTGGGCCTGGCTATCGGCGCTATTTTTGTGCGTTCCATGACGGTGTATCTGGTGGAAAAGGGTACGCTGGATGCCTATCAGTATCTGGAGCATGGAGCGCATTATGCGATCGGTGCACTGGCGGCGATTATGTTACTGAGTATGAAATTTCACATTCCAGAGGTCATTACCGGACTGATTGGGGTGGCATTTATCGTGTGGTCGGTGCTAGCCTCGATTGCACAGCGAAAACGCGAGACGGCATGATCTTAAGGCCGCTCGTAACTTAAATTTAAAGCATTAACCTGGAGAAAAAACATGGCAATCAGCCTGCAAAAAGGTGGCAACGTCAACCTGTCCAAAGAAGCCCCTGGCATTCAGAACGTCACTATCGGCCTCGGCTGGAACCCTCGTGCAACTGACGGTCAGGCCTTTGACCTGGATGCCGTTGTGTTCATGCTGGGCGCGAACGACAAAGTTCGCAGCGATGCAGATTTCATCTTTTACAACCAATCCAAATCCACTTGCGGCTCAGTAGTGCATCAGGGCGATAACCGCACGGGCGATGGCGATGGCGATGATGAAACTGTCCTGATCGACCTGTCCAAAGTGCCTGCGGATGTCAACAAGGTGATTTTTGGTGTGACGATCCATGATGGCCAGCAACGTGGCCAGAACTTCGGTCAGGTCAGCAATGCCTACATTCGTGTAGTGAACAATGCCGGTGGCAGCGAAGTCGCCCGTTATGACCTGTCTGAAGACAGCAGCACCGAAGCCGCGATGATTTTCGGTGAGTTGTACAAAAACAACAATGAGTGGAAATTCCGCGCCGTTGGCCAGGGCTTCCAGGGGGGCCTCGGCCCGCTGGCAGGCTCTTATGGCGTGAATGTCTGAGTGCAGACCTGAGTGAGAGGCACCCGCTACGGCGGGTGTTTTTCCATGCAGCCTGTGATGGGCCAATGACGCGTTTAGGGTTTCATTTTTCTCCAAAATCGGAACAGTTGAATTATGCCTACATTTAGTCTGGTGGGTACCCCGGATCCTTTTTTACATGTCACCATGCGCCGGGGCGAAACCATTTATTGCGAAAGCAATGCCATGGTCATGATGGAAGACGTGCTTGAGTTGAAAGGCAAACTGCAGGGTGGGCTGGTCGCGGCCCTGGCGCGTCGCTTTGCCAATGACGAATCCCTGTTTCAGCAGCATATCGAAGCCGTACGTGGTGATGGTGACTGTCTTCTGGCCCCGACGCTGGATGGGGATATGCAGATACTCGATGTCGGTCCACGGCAGTACACCCTGAGTGATGGGGCTTTTGTGGCCGCGACCAGTGGGGTCGATATCAAGGTCAAAATGCAGGGGCTGGGTGCTGCCCTCTTTGGGGATACCGGTGGCTTTCTAGTGATGCATACCAGCGGTCAGGGCCAACTCGTGGTCAACGGCTATGGCACCTTGTTTGAAATCGACGTGGTGCCGGGCAAGGACACCCTGATCGACAATGGCCATATCGTGTGCTGGGATTCCACGCTGCAACACGAAATGTCGGTCTCGACCACCCGTGGCGGCATGATCGGCAATCTCGTCAATAGCCTGACCAGCGGCGAAGGCATGATCATGCGATTCAAGGGGCAGGGCAAGGTGGTCGTGTGCTCACGCAACCGTAACAGCCTGCTGACCTGGCTGACTTCCAAGCTGCCGGGGATGAGCAATAACAACAGCAATAGCCAGCGTCTGTTTTAACGGAGAGGGGCTGACTTTCTGCTTTATTCCATGATCAAACCAAAAGCAACAACGATTAATTAACCTGTGGAGTAATTACTAATGGCACTGAATCTGGAAAAGGGACAAAAGATTTCCCTGAATAAAGAAGCGGGTGGCGCACTGTCCATTGTGCGGATGGGTCTGGGCTGGGATGTGGCCAAATCCAAGGGCATGCTGGGAGGCCTGTTTGGCGGCGGAGGTGACAGTATTGATCTGGATGCCTCCTGCCTGATGTTTGATGAGCAAGGCAGCCTGAAGGATGTGGTGTGGTTTCGCCAGCTGCGCAGCAATGATGGCAGTATTCAGCATTCCGGTGACAACCGGACGGGCGCCGGGGATGGCGATGATGAAACCATCACGGTCGATCTGAATAAAGTGCCTGCGACGATCAAGACGCTGGTATTTACCGTGAACAGTTTTTTGGGCCAGAGCTTTGACAAGGTCGCCAATGCGTTTTGTCGCGTGGTGAATCATAGCAACAATCAGGAAATCGCCCGCTATAACCTGTCCTGTCAGGGAGCGCATACCGCGCTGGTCGTCGCCAAGCTATACCGTCACAACGGTGAGTGGAAAATGGCGGCACTGGGCGAAAGCTCCAGCGGTCGTACATTTAACGATATGATGCCGGTGATTACGGGTCATCTGTAAGCTGAGAGGCTGGTTTTTTGCTGGGGAAAAGGGGCACTTAGGTGCCTCTTTTTTATGGAAAGACTGACATTCAGCAAGAGGCGCCAGAAACGCAAGGGTTTGAAAAGATGAACTACAAATGGTTGGCTTTGGGATTTTTTATAGTACATTTTTTCTGGGGGCTTACTTATTCAACGTAATCGGCGTACAGTCTTTACCCTGCCACGTATCCATCTGCTTGAATCGACCAATACTTTGATCATAATAACGAGCGCGGTTGTAATAGACACCCAATTCTGAGTCGTACTGCTCTCCTGCATACTGATATGCACTGGAGGTACTGCCGCTGCTGGCAATGATGTCTCCATAGGCATCATAGGCATAGCTGTCGGTCAGTGTACCTGTAGCATCCGTGAGCGCTTTGGTACTGCCTAAAGCATCTTGCAGATAGTAACTATCCGATCCATTACGCGACTGGCTCAGCAATTGATTCCCTAAACCATAGCGGTATTGAGTCGTATTCCCTGCGGTACTTTCCTGTACTACTCGCGCATATTTTTCTCAAAAAAATAACTTTATGATCTTCACATTCGCAAGAATTTCCGATCCAATCATCCAAAACCCATTAATTCCCTCTTTGATCCTCTCTTCATGATACTTTTTGTCCCCAAAGATCCACATGTTCGCAACACCCTTATTCTTTATAGGAGTTTCTTTATCTAAAATAATATTACCATTATCATCTAAAATCTCTGGATAAATCATATAATTTACATTTTCACCCTCGTAACGAAAATCACAGCGCATTCCTTGAAAGGGTTTCACACCTTGCAACCGAGGAGAAATATTAAGAACATACTCAACTTGAAAATCTGGTTCAGGACGATCAAGCCACCCATATGGATGATGTACACTTGATTGATTATGCATTTCCTCACGCTTAGACATTAAGTCTCGTATAAGCTCTTCACTTAATCCATATCTATTCATTTTCTTTCTTACCGATTAAACGTCTGTATAAACTTCCAGCCACCCATTTTATCCATATCTAGATTAAATGCAGGCAACATATAATTTGGAACTGTTACAATTGGCCCAATTCCCGGCTCATAAGCATTATGATCTAGAGTATTGTACATCTCCTCTGAGATGAAAGCATTGGTCAGATGAAATCTAGGCTCAAATCTAAAAATGAAGTCACTCCCAAACTTAACTGCTTCATCATCTGTATGAAAGAATTGCTTAGGAAATGCATTAGGCCCTAGACTATAACAGCCACATAAATACATTTGTGCAAGCTCTGCATCCTCAACAACCCTAGCCAACTTCACAGGCTTTTGGTCTTTTTTCTCCAGTTTTTCTTTAATGTTTTTATATACTTGAGTTCCTTTTCCTGACATCCATGCAACAGTTAACCAGCCAATTTGAATTGGTGTATACCCAACATCTGTCGAACTACCATGATTAGATAACTCTTGCCCTGGAGAATAAGAAACTGCTATAGCACTGGCCGCCAATACACCCATTATTTGTAACGCAGCACTTGACTCTCCCAAACTCATATACCCACTCGGATCGGTATACATCACCGGATTCGCATTGGCATACAGATACTTATTCAACGTAATCGGCGTACAGCCTTTACCCTCCCACGTATCCATCTGCGTGAATCGACCAATACTTTGATCATAATAACGAGCGCGGTTGTAATAGACACCCAAGTCTGAATCATACTGCTCTCCTGCATACTTATACGCACTGGAGGTACTTCCTAACCTCCCGACCTAAACCCATACACAAAAACATTCTTTTGCAGTATGTTTACTGGTGCTAAACCCCTCTTTCCCGCGGTGATTGCGTCAGACTCATCACCAAAGCCAGCAGACTCGCACATGCTTGACCCCTACAATCACTGGCTGGCCAATATGATCGTTGCCGGCGCTACGCTTTTGATCGTCGTACTGGTCGTTCTGGTGCATTATGAAGGGCTTAATGTGCTCAATCAGCGCCTGACCCGCCTCAGCAAGACCGACCGGCGG
>CAUJHL010000010.1 GCA_963204705.1 Pseudomonadota bacterium
GCTTCTTCTGTGCCAATGACTCCCCAAAAGGTGAATAACGATAGGCCGCTACCGTATTACCTTTTTCATCTACCACGCGCAACGGAGAACCATCTGCTCCATTGATATAATAGCGAATACGGTCCTTACCATAGCTCACAGTACTCAGACACAGACTACTCAACAGTACCAGCCAAAGGGTCCATAGACGGATCGATAATGTCATCTACGATACTCCCTTAGCTCAGTATCAAATCAAGAATCGGGACCATCCAAGAAATATTATCTCGAGGAGGCTCCGGCTCACTGGGCGTGATGCTCGCCTTCAAGGCCGCCTCCAATCCCAATGTCTTATATTCATAGCCATCACTAAATCCATCTCCGTCAGTATCTGACTGCGTAGGATTCAGACCCAAAAATCTCTCCAAATAATCAGGAATACCATCATCATCACTGTCCTTATAGGCATCATAAACATTCGGATTGAGACCATACTCCAACTCCTCAAGATCAAGGACACCATCTCGATCGGTATCGGTATTCGGATAGCTATCTATAGATGCTAACAACTGATCGCCTACATGGACATAATGCTGCGCCAGGCCAGTACTACGATCCAATTCGTAGAGTAGCTCACCCTCTAGACCATAGACATAGTCCGTGGTCCCCACGCTTGCCCGTGTCGCACGCACGCGTAAATCATCCGGTGCATAGTAATAACTAGAGCTTCCTGCCGATTGCATCCGACCAAAAGCATCGTAGCTGAGCACACGGACTCCATCCGAAGTCACTCGATTCAATGGGTCATACCCAAACTGGCTATAGCTGGAGCCGGTGATTGATGACAATTTAGAGGTACCAGCAACATAGTTATAGGTATAACTACCAGTATAAGCTCCCGTCTGCTTAGCACTCGAAACCACTGTACGAATATCATCGCCCACATAGCTATAGCTAAAATTGGCATGAGACAAAGAAGCAGACTTAAGCTGACCCGTACCATCACTCAGCAGCAGAGTCATGACACGATTCACGAAAACGCCAGTATGTTGACAGCCAAAAACCGTTACAGTGGCTGAACTACGGCAAGGCATCAACGGGAGCAAGCAACGCTATGCGTCAATGGAACAGCTGGGGCGATAGCGCCACCTCAATGGCGATTGCGCCGACCGCACAGGAATTTCTCCAGCAACTGCTGGGAGTCGCCACTCCCCTGCCCGATGCCACACTGGAAGAGGTCAAGGCCCGTGTGCCTGCATCCCGCCTTCCCAGCAATCCCATGATCCACACCGATGCCGAAACCCGTATTCGCCATGCCCGTGGCCAGAGTTTGCCAGACTGGCTAGCGATGCGCTCGGGAGAATTTGGTGTGTTTCCTGATGGGGTTGCCTTTCCCACCAGCAGCGCCGAAGTCGCGGAACTGTTAGCGCTGGCGCGGAAAGAAAACTGGACGGTGATTCCGTATGGCGGCGGTACTTCCGTCGTGGGTCATATCAATCCGCTCGAAGATGCCCGACCTATCCTCACGCTGTCGCTGGCACGACTCAATCACCTGATTCGGATGGATCACAGCGCCCAGCTGGCCACCATTGGCGCAGGCGTCTGTGGGCCAGAGCTGGAAGCTTTGCTAAAACCCCATGGCTACACGCTGGGGCATTTTCCACAGTCCTTTGAATTATCGACACTGGGCGGCTGGATTGCCAGTCGTTCCAGTGGTCAGCAATCCCTGCAATATGGCCGTATTGAGCAACTTTTTGCCGGTGGTAAAATCGAAACGCTGAATGGCACACTGGACATTCCGACCATGCCAGCTTCCAGTGCGGGGCCGGATATTCGCGAGCTGATCATGGGCTCCGAAGGTCGCTTTGGGGTGATTACCGAGGCGATCGTGCGGGTCAGCCGTTTGCCAGAGCGCGAAGAATTTCGCGTGTATTTTTTGCCTGATTTTGCCAGTGCCGAAGCTGCCGTACGTGAAATTGCCCAGCAAAAACTACCGGTTTCCATGCTTCGGGTCAGTAATGCCGAAGAAACCCGTACCCAGCTGATTTTGGCCGGCCATAAACTGGCGATTGCCGGTCTGGAGAAAATGCTGCGCTGGCGCGGTGCCGCGGATGGCAAGTGCATGCTGACCGTGGGCTTTACCGGCAGTCAGGGCAAGGTGCGCTACGCCATTACCGAAATTAATCGCGTGCTGAAACAGTACGATGCGGTAGCGACAGGTCGCACGCTGGGCAATCGCTGGCAGGCCAATCGCTTTCGGGCACCCTATCTGCGTGAAGCGCTCTGGAAGCTGGGCTACGCGGTGGATACGCTGGAAACCGCCGTTGACTGGCCGCGCGTCACGTCGTATACCCGCGATGTGGAACTGGCGCTGCGTACTGCACTGACAGCCGAGGCCGAGCCGGTTCTGGCCTTTAGCCATCTGTCACACCTCTACGCGCAAGGTTCCAGTATTTACACCACCTATGTGTTCCGGGTGGGCAAGGATTATGCTGAGACGCTCGCACGCTGGCATCGGTTGAAGGCTTCGGCCAGCAAGGAAATTTTAAAACATGGTGGCACCATCAGCCATCAGCACGGCGTGGGCCGTGACCATGCGGCCTATCTACCGGCTGAAAAAGGCGAACAAGGCATGGCTGTACTGCGGGCGCTGGCGCAGCATTTTGATCCCGATGGCCGTCTGAATCCGGGCAAATTATTGCTGGATTAACAGAAGCACTCTACGATCCTGACCCCGGAGCGCATGGCATGGATTCTGCCCGTTTTCTGAGTATCGACTGCGGCACGCAAAGCCTACGGGTATTTGTGTTTGATGCTCGGGGCACGATGCTGGCGCGCGCCCAGCAGACCTTTGATCCCCCATGGCATTCTCCCTTGCAGGGCTATGCCGAGCAGAATGCCAGCGTGTACTGGAAGGCACTGGCGGACTGTTGCCAGCACTTATGGCGGGAAGGTATTGATCCTAAACGCCTGACCGCTGCTGCACTCACCACCCAGCGGGGCACGGTTGTTGCCGTGGACAAACACGGCGAGCCCTTACGGCCTGCCATTGTATGGCTGGATGAACGTCAGGCGGAGTCCCTGCCACCGCTGCCATTGCACTGGCGAAAACTGCATCAGCTCAGTGGCCATCAGGCAACCATTCAAAAATTGCGCAAACGGGCACAGGCGAACTGGCTGTCTGTGCATGAACCGACGATCTGGAAAAATACCCATCGGATGCTACTGCTCTCGGGCTATCTGAGCTATCGGTTGACAGGGGTGTATCGCGATGCCATTGCCAGTCAGGTCGGCTATGTGCCATTTGACTATAAAAAACACCAATGGCACCGCCGCTGGGACTGGCGCTGGCAGGCATTGGGTGTGAATCGAGAACGGCTGCCCGAGCTGATTCCTGCAGGGAAACGGCTGGGGGCAATAAGTGCCGAAGCAGCGGCGCAAACGGGATTGCCGGAAGGCCTACCGCTGATTGCTGCGGGTGCCGACAAGGCCTGTGAAGTGCTGGGGGCAGGCTGCCTGTTGGATCATCAGGGTGCGCTTAGTTTTGGTACCACCGCTACCTTTAATGTTGTCACTTCGCGCTATGTATCGCTGAATCCCCCGATGCCACCCTATCCCGCCATCGAGCCGGGACGCTATTGTCTGGAAACCCAGATTCCACAAGGCTTCGCGCTGGTGTCTTTTTTCCGAGACCATATTGCCGCGCCCGAAATACAGGCCGAGCTAAAGCGCACTGACCCGTATCGACCGATGGATTGGCTGGGCGTACTGGATCGCTGGCTACAGGAGTCACCGGCAGGTGCCAAGGGCTTGATGTGGCAACCGGCGTTGAGTGTGCAGATGAGTGGGGAAAGTCGATCCCAAGGCGCTTTGCTGGGCATGACCACACAGCATGACAAAGCCGACTGGTATCGGGCGCTGGTCGAAGGCTTACTGTATGCCTTGCGCAGTGGCATGGAACAGGTGACCCAGCGAACTGGCACACCGATTACCCGCCTGTACGCCGCTGGTGGTGGTGCGCAATCTGTAGAAGTGATGCAGACGGCTGCCGATGTATTTGGCATGACGATTCACCGGCCGCAGACCCATGAAACCTCCGGCCTTGGTGCCGCGATCTGTGCCGCGGTGGGGATGGGTGTTTTCCCCGACTTTCCCACGGCAGTGGCGGCAATGTGCCGCGCCACCCAGACCTTTCAGCCACGTGCTGACCGATCCGCCTGGTACGAGCGTTGTTACCAACAGGTGTATTTGCCGTGGACACAGCAATTGGCTGGCTTATACGCGCGCTATCCGCAGGCATAAAAGCGTCTTGCCATTTGGAAAAATCGCCTGTTTATCGTTATGAGAATCAGGCGTCTTAATCGGTGACCTGAAATTTAACCTCAACGTGTTCGGTTTTGCCCTTTCTCGCCTGCGCGCGCGGCAACCCAATGCGAACAATCTGTTTGCCGGTATGATTCAGCGTCACGCCTTCGGTATCTTCAAACGCATGACTGTCCTTGCCATACAGCCAAGCCGACGCCGACTGTGCACCCTGCAGCACCACTTGCAGTCGCTGGCCTTTTTTTGCCCAGAGCCAATACGTACACACCTGATAGCCTGTCACCCGAACTGATAGGGTTTTTGAGGTGTCTCCCTGATCAAATTTAACCGGGCCACCACAGGTTGCCGCAAACGCTGAGGCGCTCAGGCCAAAGGTGAGAAAAACAACCGTACGTGTGAAAAGATTCATGCTAAAAAACTCCTGAAAACCGTCGAAACCCAGCGGTCATCATGACGCCAGACCCCGTGCACACCCGATAATTCACGAATGCGACTGTTAGATTAGCCTTTAGCCAAGACAAAAAGGTTTCTCTGGCGTATGAACTGCGTACACTAGTCGGACATTTTCAGCCTGCGAGCTTCGTTCCCGTGACTGCTTCTGCCCTCTGGTATCCCTGCACCCAGATGCACCATCTGGAGCAATTCCCGCCGTTGACCATCGCGCGGGCACAAGGCGCCTACCTCTACACGACTGAAGGTACGCCGATACTGGATGCCATCAGTTCCTGGTGGGTGAATCTGCACGGGCATTGCCATCCCTTTATCAATCAGGCTGTGATGGATCAGTTGGGACGCTGCGAGCAGGTGATGCTGGCAGGCCTTACTCATGAACCCATCGAACAACTGGCTGAGCGACTGGTGGCGCTGACGCCTGCTGCCCTGACCAAGGCCTTTTTTGCTGATAGTGGCTCTGCCGCCGTGGAAGTCGCGCTGAAAATGAGTCTTCAATATTGGCAACAATGCGGTGAAACCCAGCGCAAGACCTTTATTTCCCTGGAAAACGGCTATCACGGCGAAACACTGGGCAGCCTGTCAGTCACGGATATCCCGCTGTTCAGTGCCCAATACGCACCCTTGCTGATCCAGCATCTGCGCGCGCCCTCACCCGCACTGCAAACCAAACCCGAACTACTGTCAGAATCAGAGTTTATTCACCAGCAACTGAATGCGCTTGAACACTTAATGCAAACGCATGACGGCGAAATCTGTGCCCTGATCCTTGAGCCGCTGGTGCAGGGCGCTGCGGGAATGCACATGTACCCCGCCAGTTACCTCAAGGCCGCGCACGAACTGTGTGATCGTTATCGTATCCATCTGATTCTGGATGAAATTGCCGTGGGTTTTGGCCGGACAGGCACGCTCTTTGCCCATGAGCAGGCCGGCATTTGTCCTGATTTTCTGTGTTTGTCAAAGGGATTGACGGCGGGCTATTTGCCGATGTCCTGCGTCCTGACCACCGACGATGTCTATGCCGCGTTTTACCATCCCTCCGTACAACGGGGCTTTTTGCATTCCCACAGTTTTACTGGTAATCCGTTGGCCGCCCGTGCTGCACTGGCTTCGCTCGACTGGTTTGAACAACAGCAGGTGTTAACGACCAATCAGCACTTGATTCACCACCTGTCACACGGTCTCGATGAACTTTGCCAGCATCCTCATATCCGGCAGGTGCGCCAGACGGGCATGATCGGTGCGTTTACTCTGGTAAACGAGCACGGCATCGCCTATCCCGCTGAAGAAGGCCGTGGTCGTTTGCTGGCCCGCAAAGCCACAGAGCTGGGTGTATTGCTGCGGCCGATTGGCAATCAGGTTTATCTGATGCCGCCGTATTGTGTCACGCCCGAGGAAATCCAGCGCATTTTACAAATAGCCGTCACCGCGCTGGAGTGGGCGATCTCGGAGCCGCCGCTCAATCAGTCGGCTGGAGCCTTAGCATGAGCCTAAGCTGGAGTATGGGCAAGAGCATGCGCGTGAGTATGTTCCTGAGTAGAATGCTGAGAATAGTCATGAAAACCGTCATGAGCTTGAGTTAGGAATGGTCATGAGTCGATTTTATACAGACCTTCCACTGAGCATGGGGCGGACGATTGCTTTACCTGAGCCAGTGTTTCATCACTGGGTTCGGGTACTGCGCGCCACGATTGGCGACACCGCGATTGTGTTTAATGGTCAGGGCGGCGAATACACCGCGACACTGGTGGACATTGGCAAACATCAGGCAAGTGTCCTGCTGTCCGATTTCAACGCGAAGGACCGGACACCCGCCAGTCAGGTCACGCTCGGGCTGGTCATGAGCAAAGGCGATCGCATGGATTATGCGATCCAGAAGGCCACCGAACTGGGCGTGCATGCCATTCAGCTGCTGACCAGTGAACGGTGTGAATTACGGCTGAAGTACGAACGTGACCAAAAAAAGTTGCAGCACTGGCAACAAGTTGCGATTGCCGCCTGTGAGCAATGTGGCATGAACCGTATTCCGCAGGTTCTGCCACCGGTTACGCTGCGGGAATGGGTCGATCAACCTGCTGCAGACAGCCTGAGACTGGTATTGGCGCCCACCTTGAGCACCCGAATACTCCCGACCCCACTTCCCGGCACGATTCAGCTGCTCATTGGTCCCGAAGGCGGATTGAGCGAGGCCGAAATTGTTACCGCACAGCAGGCAGGTTTTTTAGGCTGGCAACTGGGCGAACGGATTCTAAGAACCGAGACAGCCCCTGTCGTTGCGCTCTCTCTACTGTGGTATCACCAGCAAACTGGCTAGGACAAGGACAAGGACAAGGACAAGGACAAGGACAAGGACAAGCATTGGCTGCAAGCCAGTGTTCACCCCCTGTCTTCGCGATAAACGGTAGCAAACTTAGCCTGAGTGATCGTAAATGCTGCAAATACACTGGCGTTGTGCATTTTTTGGACTGATTTTTGCCCGCTTTGCACTGGCGTCACTTGCAGTTGAAGTGTGTACAGGCTATGTTAAAGGAAAGGTATTTTGATAGCGATTTTGATACCGGTTTTGATACGGTGTTATGGATTTAAACGATCCAGTCACCCATGGCCCTCAATGCTCTGGCAGCGCTTACTGCCTAAGGCCAGGGTTCATGCGGGTGGCAAAGGTCAATGAGGACAGTCGCTGGATTGCGATCAATAATGAGATGGATTAAAAGGATTTGACATGTGTTTAGCATCGCAACTTTGGGCCTGTTTCAATCAGTGCCCCGGTATTTCTGGCCTGAATCGCCATCCGTGTTATTGTGATGAAGCTCAGTATTCGGCTTACATTTATCGAAGCATTCAAAAAAGGATTCAACCAAGCATTCAACCAAGCGCTTCCACCCTCTTTGTTACTGTGGGGAACTGATAGTGCTCGGCGAGCCAAACTGGGATTTACAGCGTAGAATTCACCATACGCAAATCATGGAAACCCGTGAGCAGCAAACTTTATTACTGCTGGCTCTGGGTGGCCTGATTATTCTTGCCTACCTGATTTTGCGTCAATTCCCCAGCATTAGTGCAGTCGATCTCAATACCTGGGGTATTCTGTCCGTATCGGCGGTACTGATTTCAGCAGTGATTAATTCCCATCTGAGTCAGCGTAGCCGTCACGTATCCCTTGAAGTGACGGATACCTATCTGGCGATTAATGCCTTTATCATGGGTCTGATTCTCGCAACAGGTCAAATACCGTTTGGCCTCACTATGGATCTGCATGAGCTGAACAAAAGCATTCCGATTGAGCCCTATATTTTTGGCACGGTTATCGTTTTCTCCCATATTCTCGCGCTGATTAGTCTGACTAACCGTATCCGCTACTTTTTGATTTTTCTACTCACCAGCATGGCCCCTGCGCTGGTCATTCAGGTCATGCAGTGGAATGCCTTTTTTGCTGGCGGTATTAACTTCAGTTTGCTCACCGATATTTACCTTGGATTTATGTTATTTTGCGGGTTTCGGTTATACCGGATTCGGGATCGCGCTACGTTATTGATGATTCGAAACGATAATCTGGTGACCCATGCCGAATCCCAGTTTACGATGGCCGAGCAAGTCAATAAACTGCTCGAGCAGGAAATCCGGGATCGTAAATCGGTAGAATTACAACTACAGCAGTCCAATTTTAAACTCGAAGAAAAAGTCCGTGAGCGGACACAGGATATTCAGCAAATTAATGCCAGCCTTGAGCGTTCCAAGCACAGTCTGGAGCTGGCTCATAGCACTGCAGGAATTGGCAGCTGGGACTGGGATATTCAAAATCGCCAGATCAGCTCTACCAATTTTGATCAAATTCTGGGTTATAGCAATGAAGAGGTGAATGAATTTATCGGCACGATGAGCCGTATCATTCACCCCGAAGATTTCCCTGCGGTACGCCGAGCCATTACCGATCACCTGATGGGTCGAACCGAGCGCTACGAGGCGGAATATCGGGTTCGTCACAAATACGGTTTCTGGGTTTGGGTACAGGATCTGGGTAAAGTCATCGAACGCGACCCCAAAACCCGTCGGGCGCTCAGGATGGTTGGGACGCGTCGCAATATCAATGCGGAAAAGCTGGCCGCTGAAAAGCTCAAATTATCGGCTACCGTTTTTCAACAGGCCGCTGAAGGGATATTCATCCTCGATAATAAATTACATTACATGGATATGAACCCGCGTTTTGAGCAAATTACCGGCTACGAACGCAGTGATCTGATTGGTGCTCACGTCTTTAATCATCCGAATGTCCCACCAAGGGTAAAACAGCAATATTTAAAAATGTTGAAATCGCTGGTCACGCATGGTGAATATGAAGGTGAAATCATTGATCAGCATAAAGATGGTGACGAACTCCCCATCTGGATACACGTGAATGGTATTTCTGACGACAAAAATCGAATCACCCATTATATCGGTATTATTTCGGATTTGACTCAGCGCAAGCGCGATGAGCAGCGTTTGTCGTATCTGGCGAATTATGATGCGCTCACCGATTTACCCAACCGGAACCTCTTTAAAAGCCGCCTGCATCAACTGATTCTGACGGTTTCTTCCTCTCTGGAAAGTTTTGCCTTATTACGGATTAATATTGACCGCTTCCGCTTTTTGAATGATTCACTGGGAGCGGATGGCGGCGATGCCCTGCTGCAAAAAGTCGCGCGCAGACTGACCTTGACCGATAATCAGTCCAGTCTGATTGCCCGACTCGGCGGTGATGATTTTGCCCTGATTATCGAAAATGTTAAAACGCTCAAAGAGCTGGATCATTATTGTGAACGCCTGATGCAGGCGTTTGCTGAACCGTTTGAAATCTCCGATCAGGAAATTATTGCCACGCTGTCCATTGGTATCGCCATGTTCCCTGATCACGGCAGGCAGGTAGATACCCTGTCCAATCATGCCGAAAAAGCCCTGCAGGATGCCAAACGGGTGGGTGGCCATACCGTGCGGTATTTCAACAGCGATACCAGTATGCAGTCTGTTGAACGCATTAATCTGGAAAATGCCCTGCGCAAAGCCCTGTCCAATGATGAACTGACGGTGTATTACCAGCCCAAAATCAGCGTCAAAACCCAGCGAGTGGAAGGGTTTGAAGCACTGGTGCGCTGGATTCACCCCAAAAATGGCCTGATTTCACCTGTCCAGTTTATTCCACTAGCAGAAGAAACCGGATTGATTTCGGTACTGGGTGAAATCGTGCTCGATAAATCCTGTGCCCAAATCAAAAAATGGCAGGAAGAAGGATTCCGTGACATCAGTGTTTCGGTTAATGTCGTGGCTCAACAATTGCAGCGCGGTAATTTTCTGAATACCGTGGATCGGATTTTGGCCCAGCATCAGCTGGATCCCCAATGGCTGGAGCTGGAAATCACCGAATCGTCGCTTATGGACGATCCCGAAAAGATTAATGCCCTGCTGAGCGAAATCAAAAGCCGCCACGTCACCATCGCACTGGATGACTTTGGGACGGGTTATTCATCACTCTCCTACCTCGGTCAATATCCCATTGATGTGCTGAAAGTGGATCGTTCCTTTGTAATGGAAGTGGGCAATAACCCCAGCCACGAAGCCATTGTGCGGGCAATCCTCGCCATGGGTCATTCCCTGGGCATGAAGGTCGTGGCTGAGGGTGTTGAAACTCGCGAGCACGCCAAGTTCCTGCAGGATGAAGGCTGTGATTTGCTGCAGGGCTTCCTGATCAGTAAACCCTTACCAGCGGATCAGGCAACCGATTTTCTCAAGCGCATGCACACCAGTAGCCCAACGACACCCAACAACGCCCAACAACGCCGTGAAATTTTCCCATGGTGAATTGTGGGCCTGCTAACGCGGCTGAATTGGCTGTGTTCGGCTGGAAATTCTCCTGACAGACCAGTCGGAGAATGCTATAGTCTTTTACTTATTTTACAGCTGCCACTGGCAGTGTTTAGGCCGCAGTCAGATCCTGCCGCTCACTCACTGTTCACGCACAGGTTGACTTTCTTTGTCCCTGGCCCTTTGGCAGACTGACTATCCCCTGTCTGTGTGTGACTGGTCATCCTACCAGCCCGACTGCCTGTTGGTTTTTAGCTCACCCGCTAGCCGATCGGCGCGTCATCCGAACGCCTTCATTACGTTTTTTATTATTATTGAGAGTACGATGGACGATCAGGCCCTGAAAAAAGCAGCGCTGGACTATCACGAGTTTCCCAAACCCGGCAAAATCTCGGTTACGCCCAGCAAACAACTTGTCAATCAGCGCGATCTGGCGCTGGCCTACTCCCCGGGCGTTGCTGCGCCGTGTCTGGAGATTGAGCGCGAGCCGCATAAGGTGGCGCGTTATACCGCCCGTGGCAATCTGGTCGCGGTGATTACCAACGGAACCGCCGTGCTTGGCCTGGGGAATATTGGCCCATTAGCCTCCAAGCCTGTGATGGAAGGCAAAGGCGTCCTGTTTAAAAAATTCGCCGGCGTCGATGTATTCGATATCGAGATTGCCGAAAATGATCCCGACAAGCTGGTCGATATCATCGCATCACTTGAGCCAACGTTCGGCGGTATCAACCTGGAAGACATCAAGGCCCCAGAGTGTTTTTACATCGAGCAAAAGCTGCGCGAACGCATGAAGATTCCGGTCTTTCATGACGACCAGCATGGCACCAGTATCATTGTGGGTGCCGCACTGCTTAACGCACTCCAGCTCGTCAACAAAAAAATCGAAGACATTAAAATTGTGGTATCGGGTGCTGGCGCCGCGGCCATTTCCTGTCTCGATTTGCTGTGTGCACTGGGCGTCAACAAGAAAAATATCATCGCAGCTGACTCCAAGGGTTTGCTCACCCATGCCCGTATTGGCAGCATGGACGCCAGCAAGGCCCGCTATGCTCAGGACATTCCTCAGACGCAGCTGAGTGAAGTCATGGAAGGCGTGGATATGTTCCTGGGCTTGTCCACGGCTGGCATCCTGACTCAGGACATGGTCAAGGTGATGGCCAGGGATCCGATCATTTTTGCACTGGCCAACCCAAATCCGGAAATTCTGCCTGAGCAGGCCAAGGCAGTACGGCCAGACGCGATTCTGGCTACCGGTCGCTCGGACTATCCGAATCAGGTCAATAACGCCTTGTGTTTCCCCTACATTTTCCGCGGTGCGTTGGATTCCGGGGCGACCACGGTCAATGAAGCCATGAAAATTGCCTGTGTCCGTGCGATTGCCCGTATGGCCCATGTCGAATCCAATGCGGATACCTATGGTGAAAACTCCCAGCATTTTGGCCGTGAGTATCTGATTCCCGGCCCTCTCGATGCCCGTTTGATTCTTGAGATTGCCCCTGAAGTGGCTCGTGCCGCGATGGATTCTGGTATTGCTACCCGTCCGATTCAGGACTTTGATGCCTATCATCAGCAATTGTCTGAATTTGTTTATAATTCAGCCTTTATGATGAAGCCGGTGTTTGCTCAGGCAAAAGCCGCTCCCAAACGCATCGTGTTCTGTGAAGGTGAAGATGAGCGGGTCTTGCGTGCGGTTCAGATTGTCGTGGATGAAGAGCTGGCCAAGCCCCTGCTCGTCGGTCGTACCGCGGTGATCGAGAAACAGATTCAAAAGCTGGGCTTGCGTATCCGCTCTGGTGTCGATGTCGAGCTGGTGGATCAGGAAAACGATCCAGACTACGAAACCCACTGGAAGCATTATTATCAGCTGAAGCAGCGTGCAGGAATTGGTCTTGAACTTGCCCAGCGCGAAGCCCGTCGCCGCACCACACTGATTGGTTCGATGCTGGTTCGGCATGGCCGTGCCGATGGCATGATCTGTGGAACGTTTGGCTACTACGATCTGCATCTGGACTATATCCGCGACATTATTGGCAAAAAACCAGGGGTGTCCAATCTGTACGCCATGAATGTGGTGATGCTGGGTGATCGTAATTTGTTCATTGCGGACACCTATGTCAACCAGGATCCGTCTGCCGAAGAACTGGCCGAAATGACCTTGCTGGCCGCGGAGGAAGTCCGCCGCTTTGGCATCACGCCCAAAGTTGCGCTGCTTTCGCACTCCAGCTTTGGCAGCTCCAACGCCGCCAGTGCTGTCAAAATGCGGGAAACATTCCGTCTGCTGTCGGAGCGTGCGCCCGAACTGGAAGTCGAGGGTGAAATGCATGGCGATGCCGCGCTGGATGAACACGTGCGCAATCATGAGTTCCCCGGCAATCGCTTCCGTGGCAGTGCCAATCTGCTGATCATGCCGACGCTGGATGCCGCCAACATTGCGTTTAATCTGCTGAAAACCACGGCAGGCGGCAATGTGACGGTAGGCCCGATCCTGCTGGGTGCCAATCAGCCCGTGCATGTGTTGACGCCTACCGCGACGCCGCGCCGATTGGTCAATATGACGGCTCTGACCGTTGCTGAGGCACAGCACGCCATCAAGTCGGGTCATTAATACAGCACAAATCCCTCGTTCTGGTGTCATCCCCCCAAATGCCGATTTGACCGGCATTTGGGTTTTTTTACGCCTCATTTTCTCCAAGGCGAGTATGCAGCCGCTCCCTATCAGCGTTTTTTCTCAAACCAAACCAGTCACGTTAGCGGTACCAAGTGGTGCGACTTTACTATTGTGTCGTCCTGTCATTGTTTGAAACCTTTTAATGTGCCCATTGCTTGTCAATGAGACTCATTTCACGCATTCTTTCCCCATACAGGGGTTTAACTATGGATACATATCTGGTCGGGGGCGCTGTGCGCGATGCCCTACTTAATCGTGCCGTGACCGAGCGTGATTATGTAGTCGTCGGTGCAACTCCCGATCAGATGCTGAAAGCAGGCTATCGTCCCGTTGGCAGTGACTTTCCCGTATTTTTGCATCCTGACACCCAGGAAGAATATGCACTTGCCCGAACGGAACGTAAATCCGGCAAGGGTTATGGCGGTTTTACCTTTTTCACTTCCCCTGACCTGACCCTGGAAGACGACCTGATCCGGCGTGATCTCACCATCAACGCCATGGCACAAAGTCCGGATACGGGTGAAATCATCGATCCTTATGGCGGCTTGCAGGATTTGCAGGCTAAACGCCTTCGCCATGTGTCGCCCGCCTTTTCGGAAGACCCCCTGCGCGTCTTGCGGGTTGCGCGTTTTGCCGCTCGCTACGCTACCCTCGGTTTTGAAATTGCCGACGAAACCATGGCACTGATGACGGAACTGGTCGCAAGTGGACAGTTGCACGACCTGACGCCCGAGCGCATCTGGAAAGAAACCGAACGGGCCCTGATGGAAGACCGTGCGGAAGTCTATATTGAGGTCCTGCGCCAGTGCGGTGCCCTGAAGGTACTGATTCCTGAACTGGATCGGCTGTTTGGCGTTCCCCAGCGCCCACAACACCATCCCGAAGTAGACAGTGGCATCCACACGCTCATGTCCCTGCAACGGGCCTGTGAAGCGGGGTATAACGCCCGTGTCCGCTGGGCGACACTGATGCACGATCTCGGAAAGGGACTGACACCGCCCGATCAGTGGCCACGTCATGTTCAGCACGAAGAACGTGGTGTGAGTGCAGTACGCGATGTGTGTCAGCGGTTGCGGACTCCGACCAGTTTTCGCGAACTCTCCGAACTGGTCTGCCGTGAACACCTGATGTGCCATCGGGTACAGGATCTTAGGCCGGGAACCGTGTGGCGATTACTGCAGCGGCTGGATGTGCTACGCCGTCCCGATCGGGTCGAGGAATACATCCAGTGCTGCCTATGTGATGCCCGTGGCCGGCTGGGCCTTGAAGATCGCCCCTATCCACAAGCGGATTTTTTGCGCCGTGCGGCCTCTGTGGTGCGGGACATACGTGCCCATGACCTGCCAGAACATTTGAATGGCATTAGCATTGGCGAGGCACTGGTCACCGCCAGAATCGACGCCATCGCCCATTTAAAAGCGCCCCACTCCATTAATCCCGATCAGGATTATACCCAGCCCTCCATGAAGGCTCTTAAGCTCCCTGCCGACTAGCCGACACGACCCAGCCGCATTTGACCTGAGGGAATAATCAGAGTATGAATGCTGCAAGCCTCAGGATTTTTGGCAATTAACAGCCTTTGGGATGGTCAAGGACTTTTTGGATAACCAGGGTCTTTGGCCAAGCAAGCAGCCATTAGGCATGATTAAGCTGAATTTTGCAGCGCTCACACCAACACAATCAGGGAGAAATGCCATGGCAAATGGCTGGTATGAATTGAGTAAAAGCAGCAACGGCCAATTTCGCTTTGCGCTAAAAGCAGGCAATGCCGAAACCATTCTCAGCAGTGAGCTATATACTACCCGTGCGGCGGCAGAGAACGGTATTGCGTCGGTGCAAAAGAACTCTGCTGACGATGCCCGCTACGAACGCAAGGAAAGCAGCCATGGCAAATTCATGTTTAACCTGAAAGCCGCCAACCACCAGATCATTGGCACCAGCCAGATGTATGAAACGACCCAAAGCCGCGACAAAGGCATTGAGTCGGTCAAAACCAACGGCCCGACGACCACCATTAAGGATAAAACCTCGGAAGCCTGAGCGCGATATCAACGCCATTCACAATGGGTCAACTCCGGTTGCCGCCACTTCAAGCGAACCCCAAACCCATGGTTTCACATGGGTTTTTTATGGCTTTTTTATAGGCTTTATTGTGCGGCTTAAACAATCGAGCGAAACTGCGCGTGCAAACGCTGATAATAGGCCAACAAGGCGGGATGCTGTTCATCCACCCGCAGTCCAGCGAGCCGTCCAAAATCCAGTGCACAGTACAGGGTAATGTCCGCTACCGTCAGGCGTTGACCAGCCAGAAAGGGCTGCTCACTCAGCCGCCGATCGAAATAATCAAATCGGGATAATGCACGCTGACGCGCTACGGGGGCAAACGCAGGCACCTGTTCGATCTTATCAGCCCAGAATTCATGACCTTGCTGAAAGGCGTACATCAGTGGAAAGAGGACTTCCAATTCAGCCTGCCGCGAGTATTGTTCAATTTCCACCTGTTCGTCTGTGTTCCGACCAAACAGCGAAGGCTCTGGATACAGTGACTCTAGATAATGACAAATGGCGATGGAATCCGAGATCACCCTGCCCTCCGCCGTCACCAGTGCAGGTAGCTGACCAAGCGGATGAATCGCCAGATAACTCTCCTGACGATTTTGCCGGGTATTCAGGTCGATCTGCTCGATGTTCAGGCCGATGGCCGCCGGATCCAGTGCCTTGGCTGCGAGAAACACCAGCACGCGGCGGGGATTGGGGGCGCGGGCTGCGGTGTACAGCGTCATGGTGGGGGACGTATTCATGAAAAAACCTTTACGCAGACTGGCAGATAAATTAAGAAGAAATGGAACATGTTTCAAGTGCCTGGGCAAGCTGTGCAATCCTGCGCCCCAGCGCTTGTGCCAATTGACTTTCGGTTGCAGTGAGGGCTTTGTCATGGCCAGCGCCGGTGACCTGTGACGCCCCATAAGGCGTGCCACCGGACTGTGTGGACGATAGCCCAGCTTCCGAATACGGAATGCCCGCCAGCACCATCCCATGATGAAACAGCGGCAACATCATGGCGAGCAGCGTGGACTCTTGCCCACCGTGCTGGCTCGACGTAGACGTAAAGACCCCAGCCGGTTTGCCCTGTAAGGCACCGGATAACCAGAGCGCGGTGGTACTCTCCAGAAAATATTTCAGCGGAGCAGCCATCGAACCAAAGCGGGTTGGGCTGCCGAGCAGCAAGCCCTGACACTGGGACAAATCCTCCAGCGTGCAATACAGATCCCCAGCCGGCGGTATGGAAGGCGCAGCGACAACGGTCTCCGTAGTCAACTCCGGTACGGTACGAATGCGCGCGGTCAGCCCTCCCGCCTCTACCCCTTCGGCAATCTGATAGGCCAGCTCACGGGTAGAACCGTGCCGACTGTAATAGAGTACCAACACATACGACATGTGTGACCTCAGTGCGATTAATGAAAGACACACACCATACCCGCACTGCGCATTGCTGGCTATCGGGAGAGGCGATCATTTAACGTTCTTACCGTCGCAATTGACTAAAACTTCAACAAACCTAAACGGATAATCGTCTTGCCGCAAATCCTGCCCATGCTAAGCTGCTGGCGGCAGAGAATGAACTGGTTGAACGGAAACGGGGGCGATATGCTGAAATGGATCGAAAAACTACCGTTTTACCACGCGCACTGGTTTCAGTTTGCCTGGTTTTTAATTTCCCGCTTTGAACAGGATAAATGCCGCCAGAGTGCGGGATCCCTTACCTACACGACGCTATTTGCCGTCGTGCCCATGCTGACGGTATTTATCGTCACACTCAGTTCATTTAAAGCCTTTGCGCCTGTCCGTATGCAGGTGCAAAACTTTATTTACAGCAATTTGCTTCCGCGTTCGGGCATCGCCGTTGATCGTTATTTAAATGATTTTACCGAAAAATCCAGCAATCTGACTGTGATTGGGATTATCTTTATTTTTATTACGGCCATTTTAATGCTTAGCAGTATTGAAGATGCCTTTAATCATATCTGGCGTGTTAAACGATCCCGCTGGGGAATGATGGGATTTATGCGATACTGGATGATTATTTCATTGGGGCCCATATTATTGGGCAGCGCTTTTGCGGTGTCTTCCACCCTCGCTTCCATGTCTTTGCTAAATGAAACGATTGGCGGCTACAGCCTGGATATTTCCGTCTGGGTCTGGATTATCACATTCCTTCTGACCATTGCCGGTTTTACGTTACTGAACTGGACGATACCGAACTGCAAGGTGCCGTTTCATTCTGCGCTTACGGCTGGAGCCCTGTGTGGTGTACTGTTTGAATTAACCCGCACTCTGTTTGGCTGGATCATGGGCAATTTCACCAGTTATGAATTGATCTATGGTGCATTTGCCGCATTTCCCATATTTTTGCTCTGGATATATACCTCATGGAATGTGATTTTACTGAGTGTGGAATTCAGTTATTGCATGACTGTTTATAAAGAAGCCGACCTTCCCGCCCGTCATCCTGTCATGGCCTTGCTGGATATTTTATCCCTGTTTTATAAAAAACAAAAAACCGGAGAATCGGTCAGCGATACTGAAATTATGGGCATACTGGGTCGTAATGAAGTAGAAAACTGGGCCGATTATGCGGACTTATTATTAAAGCATCAGTTAATCAAACGCACGGATAACGGCGATTATGTGCTGAGCCGCAACCTGAATGACATCAACTTTTGGAGTTTTTATAAATTGCTCAGTTACCCGCTGCCACGGCCGGGTGACTGGCAAAATAAAGAAGCATTTGGCCCATGGCTGCAGTTTATTTCTCCGCCATTGATGGCAACGGATTCCCTGATGAGCGAAAAGCTGTCCATTCCATTGTCACAGGTTTTTGAAGGTCAGACTACCCTGCAAACGCAGTAAGCGGCCAGTAGAATTATTCTGCCTAATTATTGTGCTTAAGCCCTGTGTGCACAGGCCCGGTTCGGCCTATAATTCTTCCGTTCCGGTCTACGAGTCGATCACCATGAGCCTCCCTCCACAAACCATCATCAAACAGGATGACCTGATCGTCTCGATCAAGGATGCCTTGCAATTCATCAGCTACTATCACCCGCTGGATTTTATTCAGGCGGTGAATCGTGCCTATGAAAATGAAGCCAATCCGGCGGCCAAAGACGCCATGGCGCAAATCCTGATCAATTCACGCATGTGTGCTGAGGGTCATCGGCCGATTTGTCAGGACACCGGAATTGTCAATGTTTTCATGAAAATTGGTCAGGACGTGCGCTTTGACCTCAGCATGTCGCTCGAAGATGCAATCAATGAAGGCGTGCGTCAGGGCTATCTGGAAAATACCAACGTACTGCGCGCCTCCATCCTTCGCGACCCCGCCTTTGGCCGTAAAAATACCGGCGACAATACGCCTGCAGTCATTCACTACAGCATCGTGCCGGGCAATACCGTTGAAATCGATGTAGCCGCCAAAGGGGGTGGCTCGGAAAACAAATCCAAACTGGCCATGCTAAACCCATCGGATTCAATCGTAGACTGGGTGTTGAAAACCGTCCCCACCATGGGCGCTGGCTGGTGCCCGCCGGGGATGCTGGGTATCGGGATCGGTGGTACGGCAGAAAAAGCGATGATTCTGGCCAAAGAAGCCCTGATGGAAGAAATCGACATGCACGAGCTGCTGAAACGCGGCCCATCGAGCAAAATTGAGGACCTACGCATTGAGATTTTTGAAAAGGTCAATGCGCTGGGGATTGGAGCACAAGGTCTGGGTGGTCTGACCACCGTGGTCGATATCAAAATCAAGGACTACCCTTGCCATGCGGCTGGCAAGCCAGTCGGGATGATTCCCAACTGTGCAGCGACCCGGCACGCGCATTTTGTGCTAGATGGCTCTGGCCCGGCGCACCTGCAGGCACCCAGGCTCTCGGACTGGCCAGAAGTCACCTGGTCTACCAGCAAGGCCAAACGGGTCAATCTCGATACCTTGACTCAGGAAGAAATGAACAGCTGGCAGCCAGGAGATACCCTGCTACTGACCGGCACCATGTACACCGGCCGTGATGCGGCCCACAAACGCATGGTGGATATGATCGACAAAGGCGAGCCGTTGCCAGTCGATCTGAAGGGCAAAATGATTTATTACGTTGGGCCCGTCGATCCTGTGCGCGATGAAGTGGTCGGCCCGGCTGGCCCAACCACCGCGACCCGTATGGATAAATTTACCGATAAGGTACTCGAAGCCACTGGCCTGTTCGGCATGATCGGCAAGGCAGAGCGCGGCCCAACGGCGGTGGAATCCATTAAACGGCATCACGCCACCTATCTGATGGCCGTGGGTGGTGCCGCCTATTTGGTGTCAAAAGCCATTCGTGAAGCCGAAGTGGTGGCGTTTGCCGACCTGGGTATGGAAGCCATCTACAAGTTCGTGGTGGAAGACATGCCTGTCTCTGTCGCTGTCGATGTGAATGGCACCTCGGTACACGCCATTGCCCCCAAAATCTGGCAGGAAAAGATTGGCAAGATCCCTGTGGTGGATGCCAGCAAATAAGTCTCAGGGCGCCAGGTGCGCCCTGTTTTTTTGGAGCCATCGGATGATCAGAAGCCTGGGGACGGTGCAACGCATTCAGCGCGGTGAAGCCATGCCTTTTGCCCGCGAGCAAACCAGTGCCATCAATAAATCCGCCGTTGCAGAAGCCACCATCAATAGTTTTGGCCTACAGGGCGATGAGCAGGCCGATCGGTTTTTTCATGGGGGCGCCCTGCAAGCCGTTCATCAAATGCCTGTGTGCGTGTATGCCTTGATTCGGCAGCATTTTCCGGACTTAGCCATTTACGATGGCATGCTGGGTGAAAATTTGGGTATCGGAGACATGGACGAGAGAATGATGTGCATCGGGGATGTGGTTAAAGTGGGCAATGTGCTGCTGCAACTCACCCGCCCACGTCGACCCTGCTGGAAAATCGACGTACAGCTGAATCATCGCGGGATGTCGCGCTTTTTACAGCGTGAAGCCTGCGTCGGCTGGTATTACCGGGTTCTGCAGGAAGGCACAGTGCGTCAGGGTGACAGCGCCACCCTGCAGGAACGACCGAATCCCTGGGCGACACTGGATCGCTTGTGGCAGCTTAATAATTATAGCGAAGCCGCCAGAGGAGCAGAAGCAGCGGAGATTCACCGCTGGCTGGCATTAAGCACCCTACAAAAACCTTTTTATGAGCAACTGGCAAAGCGTGTGCAGGGTCAGCTCTTTTGATTAAAGCGCTAATCTACTGGAGGCTCACTGGGAAAAATGGCATTTTGACAGCAGCCTACGGATACATTCTGCCTAAGTATACTCTCTGTCTAAGGTGCAAGCTACCTAAGATGCAAGCTGCCTAAGGTACAAGCGTGTTAGCATCAGGACAGAATTATCCACGCTTGCGATGACAACCACCGTTGCATTCACGGTAGCGGCCACACTCAGGGATTAAGATAGGTATTTAGATCATGCCAACCCGTTTTTTTACACTATTACCCCGCCAAGTCCTATTCCAGCTCACCGGTACATCCCTCCTGCCTGCTAAAACCTCGTCTGATAAAACCCCCTCTGCTAAAAATCCAACGTTGGTCACTGTTGGGCAAATGACGTTCGGTATTTTTTCACTTGCTGTGGTTTCGCTTGCTATCTGTGCTCCAGCTCTGGCAGCACCGCCGACGGATCAGGAAGCCCGTCATTTGATGAGCGTCACACAGGTCGATCCCATGATTTTGAGCAGCCTGGATGCACTCAAGCCCATGCTGCAGCGCCCACTGGAAGCGCGTTCGGAGGAGATGGCGGCCTCGGATCAGCCGGGCTTTGTCAAGGCGGCCACGCAGCAGCTGGACACCAGTATTCAAAATCTGAAAAAACCTGAAGTGGTGGAATCCCTCCGTCAGCATTATCAGGATGCCATTCAGCAAACGCTCACGGCGGAAGAAGTGGCTGCGATGATTCGTTTTTACGATACCCCGATTGGCCAATCGATTTTAGCCAAAACGCCACAAGTGACCGCGACTTACTATCGGCTCAGTCAGCCAGACATGAAGCAGCGGCTCCAGCAAGAAATGGAACGCATCACCAAATCCCTGCCCCAGCCCACCCCAGATGGTCATGGACACTCACACAAACACGATGAAGAACATCGTTAAGACAGAACAACCTCCATCACCCCGCATCATCACAGGCCAGAGAAAAAAACCGTAGCCTAGGCCACGGTTTCCGACACCGACGGATGGTTTTAACGCATGCGCTTTAGCAGATTATCCTTGAGAATAAACTGATGATACACAGCCGCACCGATGTGCATGGCAGTAAATAGGAGTAACAAAGGCCAAAAAATATCGGTGTGCAATTCATGAAAAAATTTGCCCGTAGTTTTGTCTGGCACCACCATTAAGGGCAATTCAAACAGGCCAAACACACTGACTGCTCGTCCACCATACTGACTCATCAGGACACCCGCCAGCGGCATTGCCA
The DNA here is from genome assembly GCA_963204705.1 of Pseudomonadota bacterium. Lineage (GTDB taxonomy): Bacteria > Pseudomonadota > Gammaproteobacteria > Pseudomonadales > Moraxellaceae > CAUJHL01. The sequence goes on from CAUJHL010000010.1 coordinate 21,757, forward strand.
GCATCAGTCCATACAAAATGGCATGGGTCACGCTGGCCGACAGGGTTTGCCAGCGTGGGCCAGTCACGGGTGTAGGTGCTTTCGATTGTTGACCAAGCCGTATAACTAACCTCATTAACACCCAGATTGCCACACTCACGCCCAGCGCCTTGTGCATCCCAATGTAAAAAAAGTCATCGTCCGGGGTATTCTCATGCAAGGCAATCATGGCCCAGGTAGCCACCAGCAGCAGTACGGTTGTCCAGTGAAAAAAACGAATGATGCCTGGCCAGCGCAGAGTTTCAGTGCTCATAAGTGACAATCCTTAATGTCGATTATACGTTAGCCGGCCAATTGAACCAGCGACATCACATTGCAGCTTCGTTTCTACAGGATTTATCTGAACTATTCAATGTACGACCTTGGGTCTGTTGACGTTTCGGCCTTGCATTGCGTTATAGGCTAAAACGACATACAAACCAACCAAATAAGCAGTGTTAGCGTTTAAATACTTTTGTTTCCAGTTTATTCATATCCGGAATTTGCATTTTTTTACCCTCAAGCTCCACTTGCTGAAAACAGAACTCGTCCGGCGCAGTATTGGGCACATCGCGCATACTGGAAATCCGGATGCGCTCGACGGTCGGCTCGCCAATCACACGAAGAATATAGCGACGCGCATCACTACTACCCTCTATCACCAGGCCAACCCTGCCTGTACTCTTTTTGCCTGCCGTAGAAAACACCGGCAAGACTTTATCATTCCAGCGTGCGGTATCGGCCGTCGCGCTCAAGTCCAGTGAATCCAGAATTAAGGCATTCGGTACGATCCATAACAACTCTGTTTGCGCATTAATGACGGCAATGTCGACAAATCCGGTAGTGGTTGTCAACAAATTGATGGTGTTGTCCATCTCAGTGGTTTTCTGGATTGCCATCAGGAGCTCCTGCTTCCAAAAGTATGCAAATAATTTTCCAGCCGATGCGCCATCGCTTCCGCAGTACCATTAAAACTGACCTGCCCAGTGGCACGTATCGAGTCGGGCTGGCTCGAACAGGTGCAGCTGTCCGCCGTCTGTGCCCAGATTTGCGAGCCACCCTGAACGACATCCGCAGCAACATCGCTCCCATCATCACCCATGCCACTGAAAATCAGATGGATCACTCGCGTACCAAATATCTGGGTGGCGCGCGACATCACGGTACTGATCGAGGGTTGATAATGACCCGGCCAGCGCTCTGCCACAACTGAAATTTTCCCATTTCGCTGAAAGCTCACTTGCTGATTCACCGGGACGATCAATACCGTACCCATGGCAAGCTCAGCTCCTTCCTCGCGAATGATCGCGCAATTCCACTGATTATGCCGGCTCAGAATCCGTGGCAGGGTTTCCTGCATGTAGGCATCAATATGCTGAGCCAGTACAAAGGCAATCGGCAAATGGCAGGGCATGGCATCCAGAAAGGCCTTGACCGCTGCTGGCCCCCCCATGGAAGCGCCAATCACCCCTAAAAACTCCCAATTTAACGGTGGGCTCGCGTCCACTTCAGTATCAGTGTGCCCGGGATGCTCGATCAGAATCGGTGGCCCAAGCAACTTTAAGAGTTTGCGGCTGAGCTTGCGCATCCATTTACCAAACTCGACCCGATTGGATTGAAGTGGTGCAGGCTCCAGCCCCAGCATGACCGGGGCATCAAAACCGATGCGCTCCATTACGGCTGCTTCATCTGAAACATCAATGAGCCACAGTGAAGGATTCAGTGCAAGATGCTGATCGCTCAATCGATCCGGCGGAATACATTCCAGCAATACAAAGCCACAGTCCCGGATGACCTCCGCCAGAGCGATCCGTTGTAGAGGCCGCTCGGCGATGACAAAAAGACTTTGCTCCGCTGACAAGGTCAGTGATGCATGGTTCATCCTGTTGACTGCCGGAAAATCATGTCTGGCAACTACCTGTTATCCTTTTAGTTAACAGGCATACCCAGGAGTTCATGAATATTTTCCAGCAACTCCCCTTCCTGGAAGGGTTTACCCATGTAGCAGTTCACGCCAATCTGGAATGCACGCTCGCGATGCTTCTCACCAGTACGCGAGGTGATCATGATGATCGGCAATTCGGCCAGCTTGGAGTTGTGTCGTACCAGGTTGGCCACTTCGAAACCATCCATGCGTGGCATTTCGATATCGAGCAGCATGATGTCTGGATTGACATCCTCCAGCTTGGCAATCGCATCGACACCATCTTTGGCAGTCACCACATCAAAGCCCTGACGTTCAAGCAGACGCGTCGTAACCTTGCGAACGGTAACCGAGTCATCCACCACCATAACGGTTTTGCGAACGTGCGCACTGGCATCAACAGTCGGCGCCACATCGCGGGTACGTGCACGGGAAGCTGCAGTGCGCGAGAGAGCCAACAGGTCCAGGATGACCACCACCGAGCCATCACCCAGAATGGTGGCACCAGAGATGCCGTTTACACTGACCAGTTGCTGACCCACGGGTTTTACGACGATTTCTGCCCGTGAACCCACCAGGTGATCCACCTGTATTGCAATGTTGTGGCTGGCATTTTTGACCAGAATCAGCGGCAGTGGGAGAACTTGTCCATACAGCTCGGGCATCTTGGTACCCGTAATGAACTCGCCCAAATACCGCACGCGATAGGACTGCCCATCGACAACGTATTCTTCACGATCGGATTTGTAAAATTTCTCCAGCTCAATCGGGCTGGCCCGGCGTATGTGTTCAATCTGCGACAAGGGAATCGCGAAGGTACGATCGCCAACCCGCACCATCAGGGCATCGGTCACCGCAACGGTCAATGGCAGGCGAATGGTAAAGGTACTGCCTTTGCCCGTCACTGAATCTACCGTGATCAAGCCACCCATCTGCTTGATTTCGGAGATGACCACGTCCATACCCACGCCACGGCCTGAAATCTGGGTCACCTGACTGGCAGTAGACAAGCCGGCGTTAAAGATGAATTGCATGATTTCCTGATCGCTCAGGTCTGCATCAGCAGCCATCAGCCCGCGTTCGATGGCTTTCTTGCGTACCGCGTCCACATTGATGCCACGACCGTCGTCTTTGAGGGTAATCACAATCTCACCACCTTCGCGGGAGACGTTTAGAATAATAGTCCCTGTGGGATTTTTCTTGGCCTGTGATCGACCTTCAGGCATTTCCAGGCCATGGTCAACGGCGTTCCGCAGCATGTGTTCCAGCGGTGCAACAATGCGCTCCAGAACTGTCCGGTCCAGCTCGCCTTCGGCATTCTGGATCATCAGCTCAGCGGGCTTGCCCAGTTCCGTAGCAGTCTGCCGCACGATGCGCTGCAAACGCGGCACCAGACGCGAGAACGGTACCAGACGGGATTTCATCAGGCCTTCCTGCAGCTCTGACTGAATCCGCGATTGTTGCAACAACAGGCTTTCAGCATCCCGGGCCTTATCGAGCAAGGTAGCCTTAAAGTCCAGCAAGTCAGAGGCAGATTCGAACAGGGACTTGGATAGCTGATTCAGAGAGGAATACTGGTCCATTTCCAGCGGGTCAAAGTCAGCGTATTTTTCACGCTCACCTTCGTGACGCGCCAGAATTTGTGATTCCAGCTCGCCTTCCATCCGGCGCAACTGCTCTGCAAGCCGCTGCACGGTAGAACCCATATCTTCAATGGTCTGGGTAAAACTGCTCACACCCATTTCAATGCGCGAGCGGTTAATCGCATTCTCACCCGACAGGTTAATCATCTTTTCCATCAGACCGGCAGAAACCCGAATCATCTCATTGCTGGATTGATCGCTTCGGTCGGTTCGCTGGAATAGGCCTGTCATCGGTGGTGGCTCAGCACCCATTACGCGCTGGGATTCTGTAGTGGAAGAAGCAGCAACATCAACCGCTGGAAGATCCAGCTCAGCACGTTGAATCTGAGGGACGCTGGTCAGCGAGTGCGGGTCTTTCCTGAACTTTTCCAGTGCCTCAATCAGCTCGGAGGGGCGTACGGGTTTTTCACCCTGATCCAGCACACCAACGGCATCGGCCAGCCAATCATGACACTGGGACAACACTTGACCAATCACATCAGTGACAGGTTTACGACCCAGTCCAAGATCCTCGTAGACAAATTCCATTTCATGGGCTAGATCACCCAACGTTTCCACACCCGCCATCCGTGCGCCACCCTTTAGCGTATGCAGGCCGCGCTGAAGCTCCAGTAGCACTTTGCTATTGCCGGTGTCCTTTAGCCAGGTCGCCAGCTGGGTACTGGTCTCATCAATGATCTCACCTGCTTCATCGAGGAAGATTTCCAGCATCTCTGGGTCAGGGGCATTTCCTTCATCCCATGCTTCAGCCAGAACGTGCATCTGGCGCATTCCCGAACTGGGAACAGCAGCCTTAGATTCATCCGGCTGGCTGGCTGGTGCCGCAATGCTTGCTGAGGGTTGGGTCTCGGCAACAGAAACGGCTGCAGCAGGCATAGTTGGAGTTGGAGCAGCAACTGTCGATTTAGTCGAGCCAGTGGCCGCTGTAGAAAAAAAATCAGCCAGAACTCCTTTGTTGGAATCCTTCTGATAGGCCAAAAGCGTTTCCAGTTCACGCGGTGCAAAAAAGGACTGCTGTTGCTGAATCAGGCCATCAACCTGACGAGCAATCACATCCTGACAATGTCGCATGAAGCGAATCAGTTCCGGACTGGACTTGTCTCGTCCTGCAACCAGTCGTTCATAGATCGTTTCCATTTCATGGCCAAGGTCACCAATACTCTGAACCTGGGCCATCCGCGCGCCCCCTTTCAGGGTGTGCAAATGACGCTGCAAAACTCCAAGTGCCTTGACGTTATCCGGCTGGCTTTGCCACTCCAAGAAACTCTGGTCGATATTGCCAAGAATTTCCTCGGCTTCTTCCAGAAAGATCTCCAGTAGATCAGGATCGAACGCGGAATCCTTGGTTTCCTGAACTGCCTGAGCGGCCGTCGGTGCAGCTGAGTGTTCGCTAAGGGTTTGCGGCTTCGTCGTAGCAGCACTGTCCGCACCAGCCAGATTTTGCTGACCTTCCGCATCACCCAGATCAAGCGCGGTAATCAGCCATTCATTCAGGCGCTCGATCAATACGGTTTCTTCAGCCGCAAAATGGCCAGACGCCAGCGCATCGAACATACCTGTCAAAGCGGTATGTGCCTGAAGCATCAATTCCAGCCAGGCTTCTGTCACAACAGTGTCCGACTGCTTGCTGGCCAGACCATACACCCGCGCCATACGGCCAGTCAGCGAGGCCATAGGCTTGGCCACTGTATTCAGTACGGCTTTATTCAGTGCTTTCAGCTGTTCGGAAAGTGTCGAGAAATAGCCCGAGGCATCCACTTGAGAAGCTCGACTTTCCAGCTCCCACTCTGCATCCAGCAGCTCGTCCATGGGCAGCTTCATTAGCTCTGCCACCAGGCCATGGGTGCTACCGCCCGACTCTTCACTATCAGTCAAATCACCATGGCTGGAGGCAATCAGATCGATATCGGAAATCAGGGTGAGATCCACCGGATGCAATATCGTCGTCGCTTCATCACTCACGGTATCGAGGTGATCGCGAACACGCGCATGTAGTCTGCGTAATAAATCCGCATGTTTTGCACTGAGAGGCTGGTTTTCCCGCATCAGTCGACGGCATTCATTTTCCATCGACATACCCATGCGGTAGATCGCATCCACTCCCGACATCCCGGCACTGCCACGCAAGGTATGCAGGGCACGAATCAGGGTTTCGCTAATCGGGCCACCCTGAGGATTATTGTTTAAATAGTGTGTAATATCATCCAGATAGCCCTCTGCTTCGCTGACAAATATTTCGAGCAACTGCGGGTCTAGCGAGGCCATAGCAGGAACCGCATTCTCAGGGCCAGTGCCGGTTGTGGCATCAAATTCTGCGTTCAGCGCATTGGCTAATGCATCAAACTCATCGGGGGAAATGGCTTCTTCATCAACGGCTTTGGGAATGCTCAGATTTGCCTGTGGCTTGGCCGCCAGTGCTGAGGCAGAATTTTCAACATCCTGTGAAGAACTTATTGCTGCAGGAGTAGCCTCAGCAGCTGTGGGTGTCCCCTGGATATCCGCCAGGGTGTACGGCTTGCTGACGGTCATCTGATGAGCGAGGAACATCAACGGAGCCAGAGCGATAGAAGGCGCGCGCTTTTCAGCAAAGTCCTGAACCAGAACCGGAATGACTTCAATCACATGACTGATCAGCTCAATCATGGCCGGAGTTGCCGGAATGCTCTTGTCGAGTACCCGATTCAGCATGTTTTCAATGGACCAGGCCAGCTCACCTTCAGCTTTGGCGCCCACCATACGGCCCGAGCCTTTCAGGGTATGGAACCCGCGCCGGAACTCTTTCAGTGCATCAATATTGTCAGTATTCGCTGCCCACTGCGGGAAGTATTCATGGATTGACTCCATGACTTCCTGCACTTCTTCAATGAAGATTTCACGAATTTCGTCGTCCTGATCAAAATCATCTTGTGGGACAATTTCGGCAGCAATGCCTGCGACGACTTCTGGTTTTAGCGTATATCCAGCAGCCGCGCTGTCAGCAGAAGCTTCTGCTGCGATGCTTACTGCGACGCTGTTCTCTATGGCAGGCTGTTCTGAAGCAGACTGTTCTGAAGCTTCCAGGGCAAGTGTCGTTTCCGGCTTAGGTTCAGTAACTCTGGCGTGCTCAGTCTCGGGAGCACTCACTGGCGGTGGGGAAGCCGTTTGAGGCGCAGAATCCTCAAGGGAGGCATTTGCAGGGGCATGCCCTTTCCATACACCCTTGGTCATCGCCTCTGCCGTATCCATCAACGCCGATGGGTTAAACTGGGCTGGCTTGCCATCGGCATAGTCCTGAACCATACCAGGTACGGCTTTCAGGACCTCCTGAATCAGGCTGACCATATCAGGGGTTGGGGTGATGGTATTATCCAGCACCCGGTTCAGCATATTTTCAATGGACCAGGCCAGTTCACCCACCACACGGGCGCCAACCATGCGACCGGAACCCTTTAGTGTATGGAAACCCCGGCGGAATTCTTTGAGTGCTGCACTATCACTAAAATCGGCAGACCAGACAGGAAAATGTTCGTCAATATTTTCCAGAACTTCACCCGCTTCCTCAATGAAGATTTCCCGGATTTCATCGTCCTGATCAAAATCGTCTTCAGGGAGCACTCGGGATGAAGTCTCAGCAGCAACAGGTACGACAGGCGTTGCCCCGACATCAAGCAATGGAGTCGCAGCTGAAGGAGCTGGCATCTCAGCTGCCTGTTCTGTAATAGCCTGTTCCTGAATGGAGCGCTCTGGATGTTCAGACTTCTCAGATTCCAGTGGTGCAGGAATTATCGCACTCTCGCTCTCGGCTTCCGGAACACCCTGCTCATCATGATAAATTTTGTCACCACCCGCCGAGACAGGTGCCGGCTCATTGACTGGTAACTCATATTGCGTCAGGGCTTCAATAGCACGAATCAGGATCTTGTCATCCCGATATTGTGAAGCCAGCTGATCCAGATAATATTCAATCGAGGCCACACATTCAGCAAGAATATCCACCTGCCGCCAATTGGGTCGGTAATCAGCACGAATGACCGTTTGTTGCATGGAATTCAGGAAATGATCCACTACTGTAGCGGCATCATCCAGATTCATGATCTGCAAGGCACCCCGCAACATGGTCAACTGTTCAGGTACTTCCTGCAACGCGGCTGCTTCCCAACGACGCTGATTGTAGCTAACCAACGCATCCTTAACGGATTCCAGTGCTGCACGCGATTCACGCACTGCAGCAATCTGGGCATTGTTGACGATCTGATCGTTATCATTATTTGAAGCAGACAGTAATTCTACGTGATCTGTAACATCCGCAATCAGTGCCTGCAGTTGAGAATCCAGCAACGTGCGCTGATCCGCTTTAAGCTCAACTCCTGCTCCCGCAGATTCAAGAAGTGCCTGAACCAGACGAGCTTTTTCATCCAGTTTTTGCCAGCCAGAAATTTCCAGCAAGTGCGACACATCGCGTATATGGGTCAGAGACTCAGAGTTTTCCTGACCCAGTTCAGCCTGGGCTTGCTGCAGCAATAGTAAAACAGAGTCCAGTAACCGCGAGGACATGCCATCGACACGAATTTCTCCCCGGAACCAGCGCATTAGACGTGCAGCCGCGGCGGTTGGGATATCATGACTTTCAATCAGGGAAAGGCTGTCAAACAGCAGCTCTTCGTCATTCAGGTCAATGTGACGCAAGGAGGTTTCAAGACGGGACAGGATCTGGCGAGTGGGGGTATCCGTGATCAGGGCATGCAGGGCCATGGCTTCATGAATGACCTCGGCCACTTGCCACTGGGCAGCCTGTTGCAGGGTGGCAGCACCCTGACGAATCAGTCCGGCAAGCTGAAAGAGCTGTCCAGCAGATTCATCAATGTGTTTGTCTTGCAACAATAAGCTCAAGAAATGCCGATAGGCACGTGCCAATAGTTGACGGCTTGCCAAGTCAATCGGCTGCATGTACTGATCAGGAGTAACGATCTGGGAAAGCTCTAACTGAATCCAGTCCTTGCTTTTCAGCAATTCATGGGATTGCAGCTGGCGTAGATGATTCACCATTCGGTAAATGGCCAGCACATTACTCTTTTTAACGCGTTGTAACTGATCGAGTGACTGTTGTAATAAATCCACCCCGACCTGCAATTCAGCAATCTGGTTTTTTGCCAGCTGTCCGTGCTGCAGGCCATGGCAAAATTGTTCCAGCGCTTCAGCCAGAACCAGTGGTTCATTCAGTTGCATCATGTGCAGAGTGCCACTGACCTGATGCAAGCCCTGATAGGCAGTGTGCAACTCAGGTTCCGGCCTTGCAGACAAATTGTCGCGAATCGTTTTCAGGGTATCGTCAAGCGCCTGCTTGACCCAGTCCAGGGCAATATATGCTTGTTGCTGATTCATAGCCTTGCTCGTTGGGTCCATACCCGATTATTAAATCCTTTCATAGGCCAGTGTGCCGGCCTCTGATACCCTTTTCATTTGCGCATGATTCCAGTCCGGCATTTCACCCGGCCCCAATATCAGCATTCCGCCTGGCTGCAATCGCATCACGAGCGCATCCAGAATATCCCTACGGTCAAATTTTCTAAAATAGATCAATACATTCTGACAATAAATCAGGTGAAGATCCCGAAAGGGAGCTTTAGCAACATCCATCAAATTAAATTTGTGGAAATAGACGGCTGATCGCAGGCTGTCACCCACACGCCATTCGCCACTGGGCAACTGTGATCCAAAGCGATTGCGCCAGTCTTCAGGGATAGACTCAGCCCGTCTTGCGGAATAGACACCCCTGCGTGCCACTCGAAGCACTTTTTCACTGACGTCACTGGCAATGATATGGCTATTCTTTAAACCATAGGCTCTGGCATACATGGCCAGTGACCATGGCTCCTCACCCGTAGAACAGCCCAAACTCCACAGTTTGGTTTCCTGATTCGTCTGGGACAAAAATCGCCGCACCAGTTCATAAGAAGGCTGGTGACGGAAAAAAGCAGTCTCATTGACGACCAGTGCTTCGGCCAGTTGTTGCCATTCACTCCGGCTCTGATGAGCAAGCAGGTAATAGGACTGCATGTCCATACCCTTGCTCTGCATACGCTCCATAACCCGATTTTCAAACAATCGGTGTTGTAAGGGCGGAAGCACCATCCCTAATCGTGATTCGATCAGGGACAGCCACAGAGCGGCATGTTCAGCGCCCAGAATGGATTCAGGCATACCACCCATCTACGTGCACCATAGTCACATTAAGAAGCCATGTCTTCTTCAGGCAGTGTGAAGCCAGAAACGGAATCCCGCATGTCTGACGCCATTTCTGCAAGATTACCAATCGAACGCGCTGTCGCAATGGTACCGGCAGTCGTTTGAGAGGTAATTTCCTGAATAATATTCATGGTATTTGAAATATGACCGGCAGAAGCAGCCTGTTGACGGGCAGCATTCGAAATGTTCTGAATCAGGTCCGCCAACGATTTGGAAACCGACTGAATTTCGCCGAGCGCAACACCCGCATCTTTTGCGAGGTGAGCACCACGGACAACCTCCGAAGTGGTTTGCTCCATGGAGATAACAGCTTCGTTGGTATCAGTCTGAATGGTTTTAACCAGACCTTCAATCTGCTTGGTCGCAGCGGCGGAACGCTCCGCGAGCCGCTGAACCTCATCCGCAACCACCGCAAAGCCGCGGCCTGCTTCACCGGCCATCGACGCCTGAATGGCCGCGTTCAGAGCGAGAATGTTGGTCTGGTCGGCAATGTCATTAATCAGCGAGACGATGTCACCAATTTCCTGTGACGATTCACCCAGACGTTTGATACGTTTTGCCGTTTCCTGAATCTGTTCACGAATGGTGTCCATACCTTCGATGGAACGCTGCACCACTTCACCACCCTTAAACGCAATCGCAACCGAGCGATCCGCAACCCCTGCAGATTCGACGGCGTTCGCGGACACCTGGTCAATCGACACCGCCATTTCGTTTACCGCAGCAGAGGCTCCGGCAATTTCCTGGGCCTGATGCTCAGAGGCTTCAGCAAGCTGCATGGCGGTAGTCTGTGTTTCCTGGGACGCCTCAGCCACCCGTAATGCAGTCGAGTTAATCGCAGATACCAGCAAGCGCAATTGGTCAATAGCGAAGTTAACCGAGTCTGCAATTGCACCCGTAAAGTCTTCCGAAACCGTTGCATTCACGGTCAGGTCACCATCCGCCAAGTCACCCAGTTCGTCGAGCAATCGCAAAATAGCGGTCTGGTTACGTTCGTTCTCTTCCTGAATCTGGCGCGCACGATCCGCTTCCAGTTCGGCCTCACGACGCTGACGCTGTGTTTCCAGCATGGCGCGGTCCTGATCAAGGCGCGAACGCATCATAAACAAACGAATCAATGAGTAAGCCAGACCGAGCAAGCCAAGCACAATGAAAATACCCGGCCATGTGCCCGTATTTTTGGTGGAGACACCCTGGTTCAGGGTATTGAGCTGTTTCAGCAGTTTTTCGGATTCAGTGGTCAGTTTATTGGATGAGTCACGAACCTGATAAATCTGGGGAGAACTGACCAGTACGGTACTGGCCGCTGGCTTGATCACCTGGTCAAACGAGTCCTTAATCGACATCAGTGAGTCGCGCAGCTCTGCATCATTCAGCTGCAAAATGCCCATGGTGTTGTCACCATTGAGCTGACCAACCAGAATCCGGCCAAAGTCCTCGGCATCCGAACTAAAGTCATCCGCAGAAGTCACTGCAGCATCTTCACCAGCCAGTACGGTATTGATCGAACGCAAAATACGTTCTGATAACAACACCTGGTTTTTAGCCATGGCTACCTGGCTAGCAGGAGAGCCGGAACGTACCATGCCATCCACAACCGAGTTGTATTCGGCCTGAATTTCAGGGATGACTTCGGAGATATTGATCCCGATGTCATGCAGCTTATTCACGGTTTCACGGTTGGCGATAATGTCGTTGACCCGGCCATTAATAATTTGCCAGGATTTTTTTACGGCTTGGTAATCCGGCTGATCCTTGCCATAGAGGCGTTCTACGTTCGCAAGACGCTTGGTGAACTCTTTCTGGCCTTCCGTCAGCTGCGAGAACGAGGCAGGCGAAGCACCCACGGAGGCTTCTGTAGCACTCTTTGACACTTGCTGTGAGAGAATGCGCAGCTCACCCACATCCCGTACCATCGTATTGCCGCGCGGCACACTGACAAACAGCCAGATAAAGGCAAATAATGTGACGACAGCAGAAATAATAAAGAGCCAAATGAATGGCCTGACTTTCTGGGCATCGCCGAAGATGGAAGTCGTTCGATTCCAGTAGTTGATGACTGGATGACTGACTCGATACCACATGTCCTTGGCCGGATTATTATTTCTGACAATGGGCTTCATTACCCCTGCTCCCTATCCCGTGTTCAATAAACTGGTGTCTACAAACCCAAAAAAGCCCCAATATGCTTTCCCTGTCTGGTGACGCTAAACTCAATAATGCCTAACTCTGTGACGCATTCAGATACTGAGGATCTCTCGCCAGCATACTGGGTAAAAAAACATGCCAGTCCGTACCATCCCGCTGAAAGTACCCCTGCAAAAATGGCCTGATACCCAGAGGGGCATCCCCTTGTTTGGCGATATACTGTTGTCGGCTGAAATGCTGGATGCCCAGAACTTCATCCACAATAAGCCCCCCAAAAACGACTTCCTGATCAATCACCATCACCTTGCGACGGGAGTCAGAACGGGCATTGTCGATACCACAAAACATTGCAAGCTCAGTAATAGGCAACAGCCGGCCACGTACATTCGACAAACCACGAAGCCATTTATGTGTCCCTGGGACCGTCGTAATTTCTGGCAGGGTAAGCACTTCGGAGATTTCGCCCAGAGGGGCTACAAACCTGCGCGATTCGATCAGAAAAGCAACGCCAGACCAGCGATCAGCCTGACTGGATTCACCTGTCTGTTTCCGCTGCCGTGCCATTTCGGACAGGCGAAGTAGTTCGATAAATCCGCGAGCTGCCATGGATTAGCCTGCTGCCAGCAACTGATTGATGACGTCCATCAATGCTGTTTCATCGATCGGTTTGGTCAGATAATGGCTTGCCCCCTGACGGCGCCCCCAAACCCGGTCTGTTTCCTGATCCTTGGTACTGACGATCACCACAGGGATATGACTGGTCTCAGCACCCTTGGTGATCTGGCGCGTGGCCTGAAAACCATTCATGCCAGGCATGACAACATCCATAAGTACCAGATCCGGCAATTCAGCTCGAGCCATCGAGACGCCGTCAGCCCCATTGGACGCCTCAAGCATTTCATGACCGTGGCGGCTCAGGATTTCGCGAAAACGGAAAGTCTCGGTAGGAGAATCATCAACAACCAAAATTCGAGCCATTACTGGTTCCTTTACTTCATGATTCGGCGGGAATTGCCAGGACGAGTTGTCGCGGACATTCTGCCAAAGTTACACACAGTTACCCAATCCCTTGGGATGACTGAGTAGATCACATTCAGGCCTTGGCAGGAACGTACTGACGTATGGCGCTAAACAGCTCTTCTTTACTGAAGGGCTTGGTCAGGTATTCATCCGAACCCACAATCCGGCCTTTAGCCTTGTCAAACAGCCCGTCCTTGGAGGACAACATGATGACCGGAGTTTTTTTGAAGGTCAGGTTGTTCTTGATCAGTGCGCATGTCTGATAGCCATCCAGACGTGGCATCATGATATCCACAAAAATAATATCGGGATGAGAGTCCGCAATTTTAGCCAGTGCATCAAAACCATCCACCGCGGAAAACACCTCACAACCGGCCTTCTGGAGCAAAGTTTCTGCTGTGCGGCGAATTGTTTTGGAGTCGTCGATGATCATTACCTTGAGACCGTCAAAATTTTCTTCCATTGCCTAACGCTTCCTGGTGATAAATACAAAATGGCTCAGAGCTAAGGAAGTCGGGCGAGACTGGCACCGCATTGTTGACTTCCTGCCTGTAATTTCCGGTAATTTGTAGCATAGTTTAACTGCGACTGCCAATGGAAGCTTTCATTACTTCCGTTTGAATCACTTACGGTCTACATCACTTGCCGGCTGCCTCACTGGCCACTGATTCTTGTTAGACTACGGATCGTGACATCGCCTACATACTTTCCGCACTAAGCTGTCTTATAGTATATAGTGTGGCAGCCTGATAGGCGCCAGAGCCTTTGGTGATAGGCCATGAAGCGCTTAAGGTTCGGCCATCGGGCTAGTTTTGAGGACTAAAGTGCCCCCCTGGATCGCGATGAAAATCGAACGCATAAATTCACCCTGCAATCGCTTCTTTAAGTTCGTTCTGGCAGTGAAGCAGGGAAAATTGACAGCCAAAAGGAAACCGGAATGTCTGATCAAACTGAAACCATCCTGTCGGCACCTTGTGCTCATAGGGTTAACAGTTTTTGTGCATTCTTGACCAGTGTCTTTCTTGCTGCTCCCCTACCTATAGCCCCCGCTGTTTTCATGTTTGGTGCCGCTTCACCGGCAGTTGCCGCACCCATGACATCAGCCTCTCAGCGCAAGGCACGATGGTATCGCTATTATAATGGTCAGGGGGTTCCGATGCTGAGTGGCACGGTGACTCAGGAGCATATGCGCTTTGGGTACGATGCGCTGGACTCCAATATGATGGTGATCCGCCATTACCCTCCTTTTACCAATGAGAGCTATGCCAAACAGCGCGCGCAGCGTGAGGCGCAGGAAGCCAAGCGCCAGGCTGATCGCAATCTGGTAGAAGTGTATATCAACTCCACTCAGGCAACCGCACAGCGTGATCGCATCCTTCAGGAAATTACTGGCCGCAGGCAATTCATGCAGGATCAACTGACAGGCATGCAAAAGGATTTACAGGGAAACATTGCGGCGGCAGCCAGCTTTGAGCGCGACAACAAAAAGGTTCCTTTCCGCCTTCAGTCCGACATGGAGAGCAAACGCACTCAGATTACCAATGCACAGGCTAATATCAAAGCCTTGAATCAACGGGAAATGGAAGTTCAAACGCAGTATAAGGCAATCATTGACCGGCTGGTGTTTCTGGAAGGACATCGTGAGTTGTTGCAGACGCCGAATCAAAGGACTGTAAATCGATAACCTTTGCCTGTGTACCAGTGGTCACACTTTGGGTCAATGCCCTGGTTTGTATTGCTTGGCCCAAAATTTGACCTAAATTAGTCCCACTATTGGCATTTGTTCGCGCCAGTTAATTGTCAGTTTTGAGCACAAAAACCCTGGGAACAGTCCATGTTTCTTGAGCGCTGTATACTTTGATACCACGTGTACAAGTGCTCCCCCACCGAATGCCTGCAGTGCTCAATGTGACGATTCACGATCAAAGCTTTATCGCGATCAGCCGCATCAATCAAAAACCCCAGAAACCCACCCTTCAATGGGCGAATCAATACCTGCCAGGCGTGATAAGCGCTGTCGATATCATTGGCGGCAATCTGATTGGCAATCGCAATGAGTTTGCTCTCCCAGCGTGCATCATACCGTTGACTCAGTTGAATCAGTTCCTGGAGCTCACTGTCGAGCAGCGAGCGATCTTTTTCAGGCTCACCTGCCCCTAACCAACGATCCCATGGATTTGCCGATTTCACCAATGCCGGTGCCAAATGATTTGGTGTTCCCATAACCAGACCCTACATACTCAAAATATTTTATCGTTTTGTGGCCCAGACACGAATACGCCGCCAACCCTGTCTGCAAAACTGTAATTCCTGGATAAATTTTAACATTATTTAACATTTAGATAATCATTTTTAGACAGGAGGTAAAAATTTTCTCTTATAAGGGAACTCGTGCACACTTGTTTAGACAGAGTATTTCTGAGGCTATTTCGCCTAACCCAGATCGTGCAAGTCATTGAGCTTGCCAATGCGGCAACTCTGCGCAAAACCTTAGTGTCATTTTTTAATTGACTATTGATGCCACTCTGTCAAACAATAAAGAGAATTACCTGCTGCTTAGGGCTAGTATTTTGCTGGCTGTTTACTGCGTTAGGCAGTTCGACCACACAGGACAGTGTGTGCTTTGATCGCCCGCAAGGGTGTCCATCCCTAGTTTTAAAAATTGCATTGAATAAATTTTAATTCCCTCGCTACGGGATGAAGGTGCACATGGTTTCTAGCCCGCAGACCCAGAACACACTTGCATCAACAAGGCCTCTCCTGCGGCTTTTTTCCAAGAGTACCGTCGGCTCACGCAGCCTGATGCAATCGGCAGTAGCCTACATTCTTATGCTGAGCCTGGCTGCTTGCCATCGCACACCTGAAACCACTGATACATCTCAGGCCAACTCCTCAAATAACAGCCAGAGTTCCGCTGCCTCAGTAGCCACACCGATAACCACCTCCTCCGCTCCAGCAGCCTTTGAGTTTATGGCATCGGATATAGCTGTTGCCCGGCGTGCGGAATTTCAATCGGCATCGCCATTCACGGGCACGCTTTCGGCCCTGCGCCACACACTGGTCCAGGCGCAAACCAGTGGCAATGTCCTGTCGGTCACCGTGCAGCCAGGTGCACAGGTCAAGCGGGGTGAGCTCATCGCTGTTTTGGGTCAGGAGGATGCCTCCCAGCGGGTGTTGCAGGCACAGGCGGCAGTTGCGTCAGCACGCGCACAGTGGATTTTGGCACAAAGCCTGAATGAGCGTCATCGCAAACTGCTAGAAAAGGGCTTTGTGGCCAAAATCGAGTATGAACGGAGCAGCGCCGAAGCAGCGGCTCAGGCTGAGAATTTAAAAGCCCAGCAAGCCCTATTGGCGATTGCGCAAAAAGCCGTTAGGGATACCCGCATTGTGGCCCCTCAGGATGGCACAGTCGCCAGAAGGCTGGTCGAACCCGGACAAGCGGCTGCACCCGGTCAGGCCATCGTTGAAATCGTCGATCTGTCGACGCTGGAGCTGGAAGGGCGGCTTTCTGCGGCCTCGCCAACCCCGGTCACACTCGGGCAACAGGCGACGTTTCAGATACAGTCTGAATCCAACACTCCCTCTACGACACAAAGCTACACTGCCCGTGTCACCCGCATTAATCCGGTGGTGGACGCCTCCAATCGTAGCCTGACGTTTTATGCACAAGTCCCAGGAAGTGGCCAGCTCCGGCCGGGTGTGTTTGTACAGGGCAAATTACTCAGTGGCTCGGCGCGTACTGGCATTGTCATTCCTGCTGCGGCCCTGACGAAAGCGGCTGGCCAGTCTGAGAATCCGGCAAGTCCCACTGATTCTGGCGTCCCAGCGACAGCACAAAAAGTCTGGGTCATTCGGAATCAGCGACTGGTGCACCAACCAGTGACGGTGCTTGCGCGTGATGCGCTGAGCAATACAGTGATGGTGGATGGCATTTCGGCGGGGGAAACCGTGGTGTTGCTGTCATTGGCGGAATCGGCAGCGGGACAGGCGGTCAGGCTTTCCTAAACGACCCTCACACATCAGCACAGGGTCTATCGCTGTGGTTTATGTGGTATTACCCGTCCGACCAATGCGTTAACACCCTGATCTTTGCTGGCCACCCCTTGCTAGGCAGGATCCGGTAAACGCTCTGAATCATTCTTCCATACTAATCAGCTGCCTGAATCCATGGAAATGGGCGCTGCCAACAGACTCAGGAATCTCCGCTCATGTGGCTTACCCGTATCAGTATCTCGCATCCGGTTTTTGCCACCATGATGATGCTGGCGCTACTGGTACTGGGGCTGGCCTCCTGGCAAAAAATGGGTGTGGAAGAATTCCCCAGTGTCGAATTTCCCTTTGTGGTTATTTACACCTCCTATCCGGGTGCTACGCCAGAAATCGTCGAATCCGATGTCAGTCGCAAACTCGAAGATGCCGTTAATACCATTGCCGGAGTCAAGCAGGTCACCTCGATTTCAGCGGAAAGCCTGTCGACCGTCATCATCGAATTTAATCTGGATGTGTCTGCGACAACGGCGGCGCAGGATGTGCGCGACAAGATTGCGCTGGTGAAACCGCAACTACGGGAAGAAATCAAAGACCCGCTGATTGAGCGCTACGATCCCGGCTCTGTCCCTGTCGTTTCGGTGGCCTTTAGCTCTGACACGCTGTCCATGCGCGAGCTATCTACCTATCTGGAACAACAGGTAATCAAACGTCTGCAGACCGTCAGTGGCGTGGGCAAGGTCAACCTGTTGGGCACCGTGACCCGTGAAATTCGCATTGCGATTCATCCCGAACAATTACAGGCCTACGGCATCAGTCTGGATCAGCTGATTCAGACCCTGCGTACCGAAAACATGGAATTGCCCAGCGGGACGCTGAAATCGACGCAAAAAGAACTGGTGGTACAAATCAAGGGCCGACTAAAGCGACCCGATGAATTTGGCCAGCTCATTGTCGGGCGGCGCAACGGCGTGCCGGTCTATCTGAATCAGGTGGCCGAGGTACAGGACACGCAAGCCGAAGCGGATTCAGCAGCTTTGGTCAACGGCAAACCCGCCATTGGCCTGGATGTGATTAAAATTTCCGGTGCGAATGTGATTGCAGTGGTGGACAAGACCCGTGCAGCACTGGACGAACTGCAAAAAACCCTGCCGCCCGGCGTCAAAATGACGGTCGTTGCGGATAGCGCCCGCTCCATCCGCGCCTCTTTGACTGATGTGATCCGCACGCTGATTGAAGGCGGGATTCTGGCTATCCTGATCGTGCTGCTCTTTTTAGGCTCGTGGCGCTCAACCGTGATTACCGGACTGACTCTGCCTATTTCGCTCTTTGGGACACTGACGGTCATGTGGGCGATGGGATTCACCATCAATGTCATGACGCTGATGGCCCTGTCTTTGTGTATTGGTTTGCTGATTGATGATGCGATCGTGGTGCGGGAAAACATTGTCCGCCATGCCGATATGGGCAAGGATCACCGACAGGCTGCACTGGAAGGCACCGAGGAAATTGGTCTGGCGGTGCTGGCGACGACACTGACTATTGTTGCGGTATTTCTGCCGGTAGCCTTTATGGGCGGTATTATTGGACGCTTCTTTTATCAGTTTGGCGTGACCGTATCGGCAGCGGTGCTATTGTCGATGTTTGTCTCCTTTACCCTCGACCCCATGCTGTCGGCACACTGGCCAGAAAAGCCACAGCCCCGAAAACCCAATCTGTTTCAGCGGCTGTTAAACCGTTTTTCACAGGGACTCGATACACTGACGCAAACCTATACCAACCTGTTGGCCTGGTGCCTGAGCCACCGGCTGATTACCTTTGCGGTGGCGATTGCCTCGCTGGTTGGGGCGTTTGCGCTGTCCGGGATGATTGGAAAAGAGTTCGTGCCGACGCCGGATCTGGGCGAAATGGCCGTAAAATTTGAGACCCCCGTGGATGCCTCACTGGAATACACGCAGCAAAAAGTGCGTCAGGTCGATGCGATTGTGCGGGCATATCCCGAAGTCGTCAGTACCTATGCCACGGTGAATTCGATCGGTAATACCGGACGAAACCGGGCTCAGATTCGCATTCAGCTCAAGTCCAAACGGGAACGCACCCGCAGCATGAATCAGCTGAATCATGACATTCGCGCGCGTCTGCATTCGGTTGCTGGTATTCAGGTGACTTCCGTGGCATCGGCAAAAGAATCTGTTTCCGGCGGGGTCAAACCCATTCTGATTTCCATCAAGGGCACCGACCTCAAGGAACTGCAGCGGATTTCTGATGGCTTTTTAACGGAAATGGCCAAAATTCCGGGCATCGTCGATCTGGAGTCCTCGCTCAAGGAACCCAAGCCTACCCTGTCGATTCAACTGGATCGCGAAGCCGCCAGTGATGCGGGTTTGTCGATTGGCCAGATTGCCCAGACACTGCGCCCCTTGCTGGCAGGTGAGGACGTGACCACCTGGCAGGATGCCCGGGGTGAAAACTACGATGTCAATGTTCGCCTCCCCGATGACCAGCGCCAGCGTCTCAGTGACTTGCAAAATCTTTACCTTTCCAGTAGCCGCACCGACCCGGCAACTGGCCAGCCGGTTCAGATCCCCTTGTCCCAAGTGGCCCGTTTTGAGCTGGGTTCTGGAGCATCACAAATTAACCGGCGCAATCTCTTTCGGGAAGTGATGATTCAGGCTAATACCGAAGGCCGCCCGTCGGGTGACATTGGGGAAGACATTGCCAAACTGCAAGCACGCACCAAACTACCCGTGGGCTATAGCTTCCAGACTGAAGGCGCGAACAAGGACATGGCGGAGTCTGCCGGATATGCTGCGACTGCACTGATTCTGGCGATTTTGTTTATCTATATGCTGCTGGGCTCGCAGTTCAACAGCTTTCTGTTTCCCGTGGCCATCATGTCGTCCTTGCCGCTGTCGCTAATTGGGGTATTTCTGGCGCTGTTTCTGTTTGGCAGCACGCTGAATATCTTTTCGATTATCGGCATCATCATGCTGATGGGTCTCGTGACCAAAAACGCGATTCTGCTGATTGATTTTATCAAGCAGGCGATCGAAAACGGTAATGACCGAACCTCGGCAATCATTGATGCGGGACGGTTTCGCCTGCGGCCTATTCTCATGACCACAACGGCGATGATCATGGGTATGGTGCCGTTGGCGCTGGGACTGGGAGACGGTGCTGAACAGCGTGCGCCCATGGCGCATGCCATCATTGGCGGTGTCGCAACTTCTACCCTGCTGACACTGGTAGTGGTTCCGGTGATTTATACTTATCTGGATGATTTCAAGAATTTTATGGCAACGTTGCTAAAGCGGGCAAGAACCTCACGCTAGCCAATTGCGAGCTACTGGATAGCTACTGGATAGCTACTTGAGGGCCACTAGCAAGCCGATTATCCGGCTGGGGCTGGGCAGACATCCGCTGCCCACAACTGTGACAAGGCCTAAGCAGTCTGTCTCCTTCAGGGATGCCGCCGTGCCTCAGACAGTGCTTGCTTCATGGCGGGAGTCAGTTTGGCAGAGAGGGGTTCTTCGTGAATCCCACCGAGCAAAAATAATGAACCCATCAACAGCATGCCTTTAAACCATTGTTTTTGCATAAAGCCAACATCGGCGGTGAATTCTTCCAATACCGCAATGTGAATGACGCCAATCAATTGCAAATACACCAGTTGCAGTAGTACGGCCATCGTCAGGGCAAATCCTGACCACTGCCCGTTGGCATCCCAGCCGAACGCGATGGCCGCCAGATCAATCAGTAACATGGCAACCAGCGAATAGCGTTTAAGCGATTCCATGACGTGAAAGTCTCCTGTGTTTTACATGATCGTTTACTTGATCGATTACCTTGCCTTTAAGCGAAGTGACTGGCTGATCGTTTGACTGAGCATTCGGTTTGTCTGTTCGGTTTGATCGACCATCACACCCAT
>CAUJHL010000011.1 GCA_963204705.1 Pseudomonadota bacterium
CCTATGACAAACCCGATTATGTCTGGCAATCCACCTCGGCCAGTGCCGATTTTGAATCCAAACTGTCTCTGGTGCCGCTGACCTTTGGCACCCTGAAGGCCGCGTTCTGGGCAATGTTACTGGCGGCTCCCCTGGGTATCGCGGGCGCCATGTACACAGCGGCGTTCATGTCGCCGGCCTTGCGCACCAAAATCAAGCCCGCGATAGAGATGATGCAGGCATTACCCACGGTTATTCTGGGCTTTCTCGCCGGTCTGTGGCTGGCACCGCTCGTCAGTCAATACCTGCCGGCGATTTTTAGTCTGGTCATCATTGTCCCGATCGTGATTCTGATATGTGGCTTCCTCTGGGTGCAAATTCCTCTGGAAAAGCGCAACCGCATTCCTGCCGGCATTGCGCCACTGGTGCTGATCCTGCCGTTGGTGCTGGCCATTGGTATCGCCTTTGCCTTGTCGCAACCCTTCGAGCA
The DNA here is from genome assembly GCA_963204705.1 of Pseudomonadota bacterium. Lineage (GTDB taxonomy): Bacteria > Pseudomonadota > Gammaproteobacteria > Pseudomonadales > Moraxellaceae > CAUJHL01. The sequence continues at coordinate 470 of CAUJHL010000011.1, forward strand.
GGCGGTTTTTTCGAGCCATGGGGGTTCGATGGTGAGCTGGCTGCGCAGTGAAGGCATTGATTATCAATCACAAAATGCGCTGATCATTGGTCTGATCATGGGCTTTGCCGTCATCGCACCGATTTTCTCGATTTCAGAAGATGCCCTGTTTGCGGTGCCCAGCCATTTGGTCAACGGTTCACTGGCTCTGGGAGCGACTCCCTGGCAGACCCTGACCCGGGTGGTGTTGCCAACCGCGTCTCCAGGGATATTTTCCGCGCTGATGATCGGTCTGGGACGCGCTGTGGGTGAAACCATGATCGTGCTGATGGCTACGGGTAATACGCCAATCATTGACCTGAGTCTGTTCAACGGCATGCGTACCCTGTCGGCCAACGTCGCGGTGGAAATGGGCGAGGCGGAGGTTGGCTCAACCCATTTCCGTGTGCTGTTCCTCTCGGCGCTGGTGCTGTTTGTGATGACCTTTATCCTCAATACTGCCGCAGAAGTCGTCCGTTCGCGACTGCGCAAGAAATACGGCTCACTCTGAGGTCTGCTCTGATGAATCTGAAAACCTATTTTCGCACCGGTGAAGCCTATGTCTGGCTGAATGCAGGCGCTGTGACCCTGTGTCTGATGATGATCGTGGGCATTTTGGGACTGATTGCCGTGCGGGGCATGAGCCATTTTTGGCCTGCCAATGTGATGGAAGCGACCTATCATTCCCCGGATGGCACGGTTCAAACACTGATCGGTGAGCTGTACGATGAAAAAACCGATCCCGCTTCCCGTCTGACCGAAGCTGGTTTGCCGGTACCTGAGGGCATTGCGCCGACTGAGCCGGTCACACGATGGTCGATCAAACAGGGCAATAAGGACATCAGTGGTCAGGATTTCGTCTGGGTCACCCGGCCTTTTATGAGTGCTGTGTCTTATCCGAATGATCTGGTGCGTCTGGAACGTCTGGAGTACGGCAATTTTTATGGCCGCCTGCAGTCGGTGACGGTCAAAGGGCGCACGACCACGGGTAATTATGCATTCGCTGCGCTGGAGCAGGGAATTGACCGTAGCAATGATTTGCATGCTGCCATGCACGCCCTCGAAAAGGGTCGCATGAGCACCATTAACTACGAGCTGGAGCGTCTGCGCCTGAAAGAGCGCAAACTGCAACTGGAAGGCAAACTATCGGATGCTACCCAGCAACAGATCAGCCAGCAGCGAACCCAGCTACAAAGCGATTTTGAAAAAGAGCGCGTCAAACTTGAAGCACTCACTGCGGATCTGAATCGGGACTCTGCAACATTTACCACGGCGGATGGCGTCAGCAAGACCCTCGCGCTGGGTCAGATTTTGCACGCGAGCCAGCCGAATACCCTGAGTGCGCTGGAAAAGCTGGGGGCTTTCTTTAGCAATATCTGGCACTTCCTGTCGGAAGATCCCCGTGAGGCCAATACCGAAGGCGGTGTGTTTCCGGCCATCTTTGGTACCGTGCTGATGGTGTTTCTGATGACGCTGATTGTCACTCCGCTGGGTGTGGTGGCCGCGATTTATCTGCGTGAATACGCCAAACAGGGTCTGCTGACCCAGATCGTGCGGATTGCGGTAAACAATCTGGCTGGCGTGCCCTCGATTGTGTATGGGGTGTTTGGACTGGGCTTCTTTGTCTATGTGGTTGGCGGCAGTATCGATCAGCTGTTTTATCCTGAATCTGCGCCGCAGCCCGTGTTTGGCACTCCCGGCCTGCTATGGGCGTCAATCACCCTGGCCTTGTTGACGCTGCCGGTGGTGATTGTAGCGACGGAGGAGGGCTTGTCCCGTATTCCCCGTTCCCTCAAGGAAGGCTCGCTGGCGCTGGGGGCGACCAAGGTGGAAACCCTGTGGAAAGTGGTTTTGCCGATGGCGGCACCCTCCATCATGACCGGAGTGATTCTGGCGATTGCCCGTGCGGCGGGGGAAGTGGCGCCCCTGATGCTGGTGGGGGTAGTCAAGCTGGCACCAGAGCTACCGCTGGACTTTAATGCACCCTTTCTGCACATGGACCGCAAATTCATGCACCTGGGTTTTCATATCTACGACGTAGGCTTCCAAAGCCCCAATGTTGAAGCCGCCCGTCCGCTGGTCTATGCCACTGCGCTGCTGCTGGTGCTGGTAGTCGCTATTCTGAATTTATCCGCGATTGCCCTGCGCAACCGTTTGCGTGAACGTTATAAAGCCCTGGAACACTAAGCCCATTAGTCACTAGCGCTATCCATTTGATAGGAAAAGATGCCATGATGAATGTTACGACTGAGCCTGTGCGTCAAGCCAAAAGTCACCCTGCGAGCCTTGAAATGACTGATTTGCCTGCACTGAAAACTGAATCCAAGCACATTCCCCAGCCTGCTGATCTTGGGGGCGCGGAGATTTGCCTTGAAACCAGCAATCTGAATTTGTTCTATGGTGCCAAACAGGCGCTGTTTGACGTCAATATGCTGATTCCACGTAAAAAAGTGACTGCGTTTATTGGGCCGTCCGGCTGTGGCAAGTCCACGCTGCTGCGTACCTTTAACCGGATGAACGATCTGGTGGATGGCTGTACGATTAAGGGCAAAATCTTGCTGGATCAGCAGGATATCTTTGATCCCAGTGTCGATATTACCAGTTTGCGCCGCCGGGTAGGCATGGTGTTTCAAAAGCCGAATCCTTTCCCCAAGTCCATTTATGAAAATGTGTGTTATGGCTTGCGCTTGCAGGGTGTCAAAAACAAGAACGTGCTGGATGAAGCCGTCGAAACTTCCTTGCGTGGCGCGGCGCTGTGGGATGAAGTCAAGGATCGCCTGAATGAGTCCGCGCTGGGCTTGTCGGGTGGCCAGCAGCAACGGCTGGTGATTGCCCGGGCGATTGCTGTGCAACCGGAAGTCCTGTTACTGGATGAGCCCTGTTCGGCGCTGGACCCCTTGTCCACCCTGCGGGTAGAGGAGCTGATTCACCAGCTGAAAGAGCAGTACACCATTCTCATCGTTACCCATAACATGCAACAGGCTGCCCGCGTTTCGGACTACACCGCCTTTATGTATCTGGGCAAATTGATCGAGCACACCGACACCAACACGATTTTCACCAATCCCCACCACAAACAAACCGAAGATTACATCACTGGCCGGTATGGCTAAGGGAGCACACCATGTCGAATCAGGATATGCATTTTCATCATATTTCCCAACAGTTTAATCAGGACCTGGAAGAAGTCCGTACCCTGTTTCTAAGCATGGGTGGTCTGGTCGAGGAACAGGTGACCAACGCCACACACGCCCTGCTGGAAACCGATGCCAAAATGGCACTGACGGTGCAACACACCGACCAGCGCGTCAACAGCATGGAAACCCAGATTGATGAAGCGCTGGTGCGTATTCTTGCCCGCCGGCAGCCTGCGGCCAGCGATCTGCGGATGGTGATTGCCATCAGCAAAGCCAACACCGATCTGGAACGCATTGGCGATGAAGCGGTCAAGATTGCCCGTATTGCACAGTCACTGAGTGAAGAAGGGGAGTCTCCGCGCGGCTATACCGAAGCTCGCCATATTGGCAATCAGGTTCGTCTGATGATCCGTGATGCGCTGGATGCCTTTGCCCGTATGGATGCCGCACAGGCGCTGCGCGTGATGCAGGCTGATGCCGATATTGACCGCGAATATCAGTCGACCACCCGTGCCCTGATGACGTATATGATGGAAGATCCTCGCCATATCAGTCGGGTCATCAACGTGATGTGGGTACTGCGTGCGCTGGAGCGGATGGGTGACCATGCCCGCAACATTTCGGAGCAGGTGATCTATATGGTCAAGGGCGAGGACGTGCGTCACACCAGTTATGATGTGATTGAAAAAAATATTAGTGAGTAAGCGCGTTGACGGCAGGCTACGGCAAGGCAATGGGTGTCTTGCAAGTAGCCACTTTGGACTGGACTCCTGAACCGGCGCTGTTCGGGAGGTGATCCAGTTTGTTTTGTCGGATTCATTTTATAAAAAACTCAAAATAAGCCTATTCTTGATGCTGTATAACCCATAATACGGCATTACTGTCGATGATAGCCGCGCACTACAAGGAAATTTCATGCAGCCCCAGGCCAAGCTGAGCAACCATCCTATGCAGTCTGTATGGCTCTGTGTGTTTGTCTGTTTGCTGGTGATGCAGGTTTTTAGTCCGGCTCATGCCTATCAGCGCAGCTATCTGAATCTTGGCTTTGAACAGCCAGTTATTGATAGCAGGGCTCCCTGTCGAGTGTATCTTGCTAATACCAGGGTGCCGGGATGGCTGACAACGCACCCTTTCTGGGCTGAGGCAGCCTCTTCAGAGTGTTCGACTAGCCATATTGCTACTACTGGCACCGGTCAGATCATTGAAATCTGGCAAGGTCCCCGCGACATTGCCGGTGGTGCAAATACCACCAATCGCATGCCAGCACGTGAAGGTAATCAATTCGTAGAACTCAACGCCGAAGCTGTTTCTGAGCTTCAGCAAAACATTTGCCTGGTGAATGGCGAGCCGGTCAGCTGGCGCTTTAGTCATAATGGCCGGAACACAACCAATGACACAATGGTTTTCCGTGCAGGCACTCAGCCTATTGTAAATGTCTCTACTAGCACCACCGGCTCGGGTGCTGTTACCAATTGCTATGCAGGCACTTGTACAGTTAATTCTTCCATGATGACACAAGATGGTGTGACGCGCTGGGCGGACTATTCAGGTACGTTTAACTATACGGGCGCATCAGGCCAGACAGTTATTGGGTTTCAGTCAACCTCCGGCTCATCCACAAGTGGTAACTTTCTGGATGGTGTTCAGATCACTGTCAAGCCTATCGTCGAATTTACATCGGCCAACTACTCTACTCCCGAAAATAATGGCTCACCCCAGCCGGTACAGGTGGTGGTGGCCGGTATCGTCCCGACAGGGGGACTAACGCTAACCTTTAATGTAACAGGTGGCACGGCAGTTTTGGGCGGGGACTATACGATCAACGGTGGCTCTGCCAGCACCTTTAATGTGACATTGCCTGCAGGAGATTATGGGCAAGGCACTCCACTCATTATTAATGTCCCCGTTAGCATCGTTGATGACGCAGTCAGTGAACCGGATGAAACCTTTTCAGTTAGCTTGCAACCCAACAGTAATTATCACTTGATGTCCACCAGTGTGTGTGGCGCATCCGGCAATGGCTCGGCAACTTATACCATCATTGATAATGATGCTCCGACTGATATGGATCTGCGAATAGTCAAATCCCAGCGCGCAGGGAACAGCGGGACATTTCAGACCACACCACTGACGGTGACTGGCGGTACATTTCAATATCGGCTAGTGGTAAGCAATCAGGGCGTTACAACACTGACCTCAGGGACGCCAGCTGCCTTTAGCGATGCAGTGCCTGCAAATTTCACGGGCATGAGTGTGATTAGTGCTAACACTGGCGCAGGTGCGACCAGCTGTTCTGCCAGTTTCACGGGAAATACCCTGAATGGGTTGTTCAGCGGGCCGCCGGGCGCCACCTGTACTGTTACGGTGGAGGGAACGGCAGCGACCAGCGGCACAATTAATAATACTGCGACAGTGACAGTGCCAGCGGGTAATAATGAAATTTATCCTATGGACAACACCAGCACGGTCACCACCACCATTGCCCGTGCCCGTCTGAATCTTTATAAAATCTCTAATGGTGACACTGGGACTTTTACTTTTACCCTGACCAACACCACGCAAAATTCAGGTAATACGGTTACCACCAGTTTTCCGGGGGTGCCGGAACAGGTAGATGGTGTCTCAGCTACGGCGGGAACGCAGGCGTTCATCATTAGTACCAGTGGGGCGATCACCATACAGGAAAGCAGTATTCCTGCTGGCTGGACCCTAAACGGAGCGACCTGTACTAATAGCTCGGGGGCAACGGTCGGGACATTCACCAATCCGACTTATACGATTCCGAACGCTAGCAATACGGCGGGTCAGGTATTTGACTGTTACTTTCTAAATAACAAAAATCCCACAATAAAGGTTGAAAAAACTTCCTATGGCGGTACAGCGGGTTTTACTTTTGCAGATACCAATTTAACAGGCGCTGTAGGGACCTTGACGACGACGAGTTCCGGAACGCCAGTGCAATCTGCCAATTTGCCGGTTACGGTGGCTGGAACCAATGTCACTATTACCGAGACTCCTACTGCAGGTTATACCCTGACGTCAGCCAGTTGTGTGGATGATAACAGTGCGTTTACTGGAAATTTGGGAACCTTTGGCTCATTGACCGGCTCGGTGCTGACGGTCCCAAGCTCTAATTTCGTGTTGGGTGCGGACATTCGGTGTACTTTCAGCAATCGACGAAGTACAACCCTGACCCTACGTAAAACATGGGCTGCTGGAAGTACGGCTGGGCATACGGCTACGGTAGCCAGCTCCGGTTTCATCAATACGGCAACTTCGGGCCCTTCAACCGCGACGGCTGCAGGCAATACAACAACAGGCACTCCTACAACAGTATATGTGGGTGAGTCAGGCACTATAGGTGAATTATTTGGTGGAGGCGCACAGGGTGCTGATTATGCCGCGACCCTGTCCTGTACCGGGACCAATGGCACACTGAGTGGTAATACACTAACGGTAACTTCTGCTGCTGGATCAGCGATAGTTTGTACTGAAACCAATACCAAATTGCCTAAAATAACCCTGACCAAAATCAGTAATGGCGGGGTAGGGGGATTTAGTTTTAGTGGCAATAATGGCTTTGCCAATCAAACCATCACCACTGTAACACCAGGAGTTTCGGTTGCTGGCACTACCCAGACCCTCTCTGCTGCTTCTGTAGCTACCGTGATTACTGAGACAATTCCAGCGGGATATGTGGTTAGCAGTATTGCCTGTTCAGGGTTGGGGGCTGGAGGAACAGCGACAACGAATCTCAACACAGGTACGGTATCTCTGGATGCCGCAGCGACCGCACCGGGTGCCGTCATAGCCTGTACTTTTACCAATGCCAAAATCCCAACCGTAAAAGTGCAAAAAATCACCAATAATGGTTTTGGTGGACCGTTTAGTTTTGCTCAAACCAATTTGTCAGGCGCGCCTGCCGCTATTACAACCACCGCTACTAACACGGCAACGCCTGCCTCACCTACTGCAATTGAGGTTACTGCTATTGGCACAGCCATCACCCTCACCGAAACGCCCGCGACGAATTTTGCGTTAAGCAGTGCCAGTTGTACCGATGCAAACAGCGCAGTCACTGGAAATACGGGTGCGCTTGGTACGCTGGCGGGAAATGTATTAACGTTGGCTGCGGGAGTCGTTAAGGCAGGGGCGGATTTTAATTGTGTTTTTACCAATCAGAAGACCACAACCATTACGCTGAAGAAAACCTGGTCAGCAGGCTCTGCAGCCAGTGATACCGCCACGGTCAGCTTAAAGCGTGGAGCGACCTCGGTAGACAGTTTAAGTTCCACTGCTACGGCAGCGGGCAATACCGACACTGACAGCACCCCGTTTACTGCCAATGTTGGCGAAACCCTAAACCTGAGCGAAACGCTTGGTGGAAGTAATGCGGGTCAATACACCGCCACCCTGTCCTGTGACAACTCGGTGACAGTAAGTGGTACCGGTGACTTTACGGTTCCTGCTACGGCCACCAACTGTACGGTGACCAATACTCGCAAAACCACCACCATCACCCTGAAAAAGGCGTGGTCTTCGGCTGCGATTAATGACACGGCTACGGTGACTCTCAAACGCGGTGCTACCAGCGTCGATTCACTGGCATCTACAGCTAATACAGCGACTGAAACCGACACCGACAGCACCCCGTTTACTGCCAACGTGGGCGAAACTCTAAACCTGAGTGAAACCCTTGGCGGCAGCAATGCCGGTCAATACACCGCCACCCTGTCCTGTGACAACGCGGTGACTTTTAATGGCAGTGGCGACTTTACGGTTCCTGCTACGGCCACCAACTGTACGGTGACCAACACCCGCAAGACGGCCACCATCACCCTGAAAAAGGCGTGGTCTTCGGCTGCGATTAATGACACGGCTACGGTGACTCTCAAACGCGGTGCTACCAGCGTCGATTCACTGGCATCTACAGCTAATACAGCGACGGAAACCGACACTGACAGCACCCCGTTTACTGCCAACGTGGGCGAAACCCTGAACCTTAGCGAAACGCTTGGTGGAAGTAATGCGGGTCAATACACCGCCACACTGTCCTGTGACAACTCGGTGACTATTAATGGCAGTGGTGACTTTACGGTTCCAGCCACGGCCACCAACTGTACGGTGACCAACACCCGCAAGACGGCCACCATCACCCTGAAAAAGGCGTGGTCTTCTGCTGCAATTAATGACACGGCTACGGTGACTCTCAAACGCGGTGCTACCAGCGTCGATTCATTGGCATCTACAGCTAATACAGCGACTGAAACCGACACTGACAGCACCCCGTTTACTGCCAACGTGGGCGAAACGCTAAACCTGAGCGAAACCCTTGGCGGCAGCAATGCCGGTCAATACACCGCCACCCTGTCCTGTGACAACTCGGTGACTATTAATGGCAGTGGTGACTTTACGGTTCCAGCCACGGCCACCAACTGTACGGTGACCAATACTCGTAACGTGGCAACCACCACGACCATTTCGGGCCGTGTCTTTAATGACAATAGTGGCACCACTGGCACTGCCAGCAATGCCTACAATGGCACGCAGCAAACCGGTGAAAACGGTATCGCTGGGGTCACCATCAATTTGACCAATTGCGCTTCCACCATGCTTGCTACCACGCAGACTGATGCCGCAGGGGATTATCAATTCACTGTACTCGGCAGTAGCTTGCCAGCAGGGAATGTCTGTATTGTTGAAAGCAACCCATCTGGGTACAGCTCGGTAAGTGGTGGCATCAACGGCAGCACTGGCTATAACCGTACAACAGACACCATCACGGTAGCGCTGACAGGGGCGAGTAGCTACGCAGCCAATAATTTTGGTGATGCGATACTCGGCATTATTCTGACCAGCGATGGCCAGCAAACCATTCCCGCCGGCCAAACCGCCAGTTACACACACCAATTAACGGTGATGGCACCAGAAACCGTAAATGGCCTGAGCTTTAGCCAAACAGCATCCCCTACCGGATTAAACTGGACACAGGTACTGTATCGCGATAGCAACTGTAATGGCATGGTAGATAGCAGCGAAGGAGTAGCGGCGAGCCCAGGGTTGATCCTGCCGGGACAAACGGTGTGCCTGGCAGTGGTCGTGAACTCACCAGCCAATGCCAGCACCGGAGCCCAACTGGTGAGCAGCCTACAAGCAAGCTATAGCGTCACGGTGCAAGATGGCAGTGTATTGACCGGCAACAGCCAGCTTCGTACAGACACCACCCTGATTGGCAGTGCCGGCCTTCAGATGGTTAAGCAAGTGCGTACTGTCAGCAGTTGTCCCTCGACAGCCGCTGACATAGCCGCCTTTGGCCAGAGCAACACTGCACGGAATGGGGATTATCTCGAGTACGAAATTATTTACCGTAACCGCACCAGCAGTACGCTGGGGCAGGTGGTGATCAAGGATGAGGTGCCAGCGGGTACCCTGTTCCGTAGCGCAAGTTGTGAGGTTGTACCTACAGGCAATAGCTGTGTGGTTGAACTGCAGCCGGCGGCCAATGGCAGTGGACCGTTGCGCTGGAAAACAATCAGCGCAATCCCCTCACAGGGCGAAGGCCGGGTGCGCTTTTGTGTACAGGTTCCTGCATTGGCTGAGGCGCCCTTACGCTGAGGGTGTTTGCCTATAAAAAAGGGGCACAGTGATGAACTGGCCCCTTTTTTTATACCTGATTTTACTGCCTGATTTTAATGACCAGTGTTTATGGCTGGGTGCTTATTTTGGGGCGACCCAGCCCTCGGCTTTTTCTACCTCGGCATTGGACAGAAATTTTTCCCGTTGCTCATCCAGATACGTCTTGGTAGATGGCTCCAGCACGTTCAGCCGCTTTTCATTGATGAGGGTGGTCTGGTGTTGCAACCATTCCTGCCAGGCCTGGCGGGACACACTGTCAAAAATGGCCTGCCCCTTGGCACCGGGGAAAGGCGCGCGTTCCATACCTTCCAGTTCCTGTTGATATTTACGGCAAAATACAGTACGTGTCATGGCGGCTTTTCTCCCGAAGCTGACGATTAAGATGACGGCAGTTGCAGCGTGGCGAGGCGATTATGCGCACGCTCAATGGCTGCCCGAACCTGCGCGGGTGCTGTTCCACCCAGATGATTGCGGGCCGCGACCGATCCTTCCAGCGTCAGCACACTGTAGACGTCATCGCCAATCAGGGTAGAAAACTGCTGAAGTTGCGCCAAGGAGAGTTCGGACAGGTCTTTTTCCTCTGCAACACCCAGGGCAACGGCCTTGCCGACCACTTCATGCGCATCCCGGAATGGCAGGCCCTTTTTCACCAGATAGTCCGCCAGATCGGTGGCGGTGGAAAAACCACGGAACGCCGCTTCCCGCATCACAGCGAGGTTGGGTTGCAGCGCAGGAACCATGTCGGCAAAGGCCAGCAGGCAGTTGCGGACGGTGTCGATGGCATCAAACAGGGGCTCTTTGTCTTCCTGATTGTCCTTGTTGTAGGCCAGTGGCTGCGCTTTCATCAGCGTCAGCAGGCCCATCAGGTCGCCGAAAACCCGGCCACTTTTCCCGCGAACCAGTTCCGGTACATCCGGGTTTTTCTTTTGCGGCATGATCGAGGAGCCCGTGCAAAAGCGATCGGGAATCTGCACAAACCGAAATTGTGCCGACGTCCACAGGATCAGCTCTTCGCTCATGCGCGACAGGTGCATCATGATCAGCGATGCAGCGCTGCAAAATTCAATGGCAAAGTCGCGGTCAGAGACGGCATCCAGCGAATTTTCACAAACACCGTCAAAGCCCAGCAAGGTCGCCGTCAGCCGTCGATCGATCGGATAGGTGGTTCCGGCAAGTGCCGCCGCCCCCAGAGGCATGCGGTTAACGCGCTGGCGACAATCGATCAGGCGTTCGGCATCCCGCACCAGCATTTCAAACCAGGCCAGCAGATGATGGCCAAAGGTCACCGGCTGGGCGGTTTGCAAATGCGTAAAACCAGGCATGATGGTATCGGTATGCTGAGCGGCAAGCGTGAGCAGGCCAGAGGTCAGACGATGGAGAATTTTCAGGATGTCGTCGATTTCATCGCGCAGGTATAAGCGTATGTCGGTTGCTACTTGGTCATTTCGGCTGCGTCCGGTATGAAGTTTCTTACCCACTGTGCCAACACGTTCGGTCAGTCGCGCCTCGATATTCATGTGCACATCTTCGAGGTCAATCCGCCACTCAAAACGGCCCTGTTCGATGTCGTCCTGTATGGCCTTGAGTCCATTGACAATGGTGTCACGCTCGGTTTCAGTCAGGACGCCAACCTGGGCGAGCATGGTGGCATGGGCGATAGAGCCGGCAATATCCTGCCGGTAAAGCCGTTGGTCAAACTGGACGGATGCCGTAAATTCTGCGACAAATGCCGTTGTGGCTTCACTGAACCGACCGCCCCACATTCCGGAGGCGGCTGCAGTACCTGAGTTGGCTGGCGTTAAGGGTGAGCGCTGGGCTGGATCGGGGGAGTAGGAAGATGTCGTCATCGCAGTTCAACAAAATAAAAGCCAGTATAGCAAATAAGGACCGTGTTCGCGGGCTGAGCGAATCGGCTTTTTTCCTGCCGCGATTCTCCGATATTCAGGTATTGGCGGAACTGTTGATTGTGGCCAATTTGATGGGGCTCTTTCTCACCATCGTGCCCATCACGGACTTGCAGCAATTTTCATTATCGGTACTGGGGCAAACGCTCTTTTTTGTCAATTGGGTGACCATTAGTTTTGCCGTACTGGCGGATTCGCTGCGCTCCCAGCTCGCCCGCTTGCCAAGGCGCTGGGCGGTATTGACTGCTGTAGGTCTCTTTGATCTGACGGTGGCAGCCTGCACACTGGGTGCTGCGCTGGTGTTGAGCAGCATTCACGTCATGTCCTGGAATACGACGATTTTTTTGCAGGCGCTTGGCCATCATCTGATTCTGGGTACACTGATCGCCTGGCTCATGATGCATTATTTGTATGTACGTGAGCAGCTGGTGTTGCAGCATCAATCTGAGCTAATGGCGCGGGTACAGGTGCTGCAACTGCGTATGCGCCCCCATTTTTTGTTCAATGCCATGAATACCTTGCTGGATCTGGTGGAAACTGGTAGCCCCAAAGCGCCCAAGGTGATTGAGGACATGGCTTCGCTGTTTCGCGCAAGTTTGAACGCCAATGGTGAAGTGTCATTACTGGATGAAATTCGCCTGTGCCAGCGCTATCTGGACATTGAAAAAATCCGGCTGGGTGACCGTTTGCAGGTGGACTGGCGAATTCCTGATGACGATACCCTCTACGATTGCATGATACCGGCAATGACCCTGCAGCCTTTGCTGGAAAATGCGGTTTTCCATGGGGTTGAAAGCTGCGCCGTACCGAGTATGATCAGCATACTGGTCGAATGCAGTCATGATGAAGTCCAAATCATCGTCACGAATGCATTTCAGAAGAGTGTTACTGGCCGACGTGGAAATAAAATTGCTCTGGGCAATATTGCAGAGCGTCTGAGGATGTATTATGGGCCTCAATCCCGCCTGATTACGCATCAATCGGAAGGGGTCTATACGGTTTACCTGTCCTATCCCTTTGATATGGATGCCTAACAACAACTTGCCCCGATGAGGGTTACAGTCCGGTTTTTCTGGCCTGAAGTTTGCTTGTCTGTCATGCCCACAAGGAGTCGCGCATGAATATACTGGTCTGTGATGATGAGCCACTGGCTCGCGAGCGCCTCAGTCGCCTCGTTCTGGCGACTGGCCATCGCGTGGTGGGTCAGGCCTGCAACGGGCTGGAAGCGCTCGACATGGTGCGGCAACATCAGCCAGATATTGTATTCCTAGACATTCGCATGCCTGAAATGGACGGCATTCAGTGCGCAGAACAATTAACGCAGCTGGACAATCCTCCGGCAGTCATTTTCGTGACCGCTTTTGACCAGCATGCCATTGATGCGTTCCGTACCCATGCCATTGGCTATCTGCTCAAGCCAGTTTCCCGAGAAGACCTGTCGGCGGTTTTGCAACGTGCTGCCCGCTTGAATGCCGCACAAATCAGTCACTTGCGGGTACTCGATAATCCCGGCGCCAAACCCGTTCGTAATCACATCGCTGCCCGTACCCATCGTGGCGTTGAGCTGATTCCCATTGATTCCATTTATTATTTTCTTGCCGACCAAAAATACGTGACCATCCGGCATGCTGGCGGTACGGTATTGATTGATGAGACGCTGAAAGAGCTGGAAACCGAATTTGGTGCTCGCTTTATCCGGATTCACCGTAATGCCTTACTGGCGATACCGTATCTGGAAGGACTGGAAATGGTAGCCACTGGCCAGTACCAGGTGCGATTCCGCGGGATTCCTGAGCGACTGGCCGTCAGTCGCCGCCATTTGCCCCAGTTACGTGAAAAAATGCAGACCCTGTAACGATCAATCAAATTTCAATGACACTAGAAATGACATGAGCAATGACATTCAGTAAGAACGATGACGAAACACAGAGATAAGTCGCAGGGTAATGCAGGATGCCAGCCAAACGGATCACATACTGAAGCCATAGATGAGCCAATAATAGTCACCGATACTGACGGATTGCGTCACTTTTTGTCATAAACCTATCCTCCTGACGGCATTGCCCGTGGCGGGAGTCTCTGATCAACGTGATACACTGGCGCACTCTGGTGCAGTGTTGTTGAGGCACCGGATTCCGTCAGTTGGTATTTCCGAGTTGAAGTCATGAGTCAGCCCAGCGCATCCCCATTACCAGCCATTCTTCGGATCGCGACGCGTCAAAGCCCGCTGGCCCTTTGGCAAGCAGAGCATATCCGGCACCAGCTACTGGCTTTGTACCCCCAGATGGATGTTGAGCTGGTGACCTTTGTGACTCAGGGAGACCGCATTCTGGATACGCCTCTGGCCAAAATTGGTGGAAAAGGGCTGTTTGTGAAAGAGCTGGAAGCTGCGTTGCTGGATGGCCGTGCAGACTTGGCGGTTCACTCCATGAAAGACGTTCCGATGGCGCTGCCGGAAGGGCTGGCACTGGAGGTGATTTGTGAGCGTGAAGATCCCAGTGATGCCTTTGTGAGTGTTCGGTTTGAATCGCTGGCTTCCTTGCCGCACGGTGCGGTGGTGGGGACTTCCAGCCTCCGCCGTCAGTGCCAGTTACGCGCAATTCGCCCGGATCTGCAGATTCGGGATCTGCGTGGCAACGTGGGTACGCGGCTGAAAAAACTGGATGCCGGGGAATACGATGCCATTATTCTGGCAAGCGCAGGGTTGCGGCGGCTGGGATTGGCCGAGCGGATTCGTCATGCGCTATCTTATGCAGTGTGTTTGCCTGCTGTTGGGCAGGGTGCACTGGGTCTGGAGTGCCGGGAGCAGGATACGGTCGTACAGGCGCTGATTCGCCCCTTGGCAGATGCGGCAACCGATGTGTGTGTGCGGGCTGAACGGGCCTTTAATCAGCGACTGATGGGCGGCTGCCAGGTACCGATTGCGGGTTTTGCCGAGCTGGATGCGATGGGGCAGATACATCTGGAGGGTCGCGTCGGCGGTGTTCCCCAGCCAGGCCAGCCGGTCGTTTTATTGCGTGAACAGGTCACAGGCCCAGCCGCACAGGCGGAAATACTGGGCAGGCAGCTGGCCGAGAGCCTGCTGGCACAGGGCGCTGCTGAAGTGTTACAGGGATGGGAAAGTCATTCAGTCACTGCGGCACCTCCCGTAGACTCTGCAGCTGGCAGGGCATCCTGAGAGAGGGAGTGTCTATGCATCTGGGTCAGAACCTGTGCCAAAACCTATAGTTAGTAATTTATTTTTTATTAACGAGCTATTTATTAATGTGCTGTTTATTAATGTGCTGTTTATTAATGAGCTTTTGATTAAGTGATTGTATGAAATAGCCCTAAAAACAATCAGATACATGAGTCACTGAAGTGAGCAAATGAACATGTACGTACTCAATACCCGACCTTGCGATAGTTTCCAGCCTTTGTCCGAGGCCCTTGCTGATGCCGGCATGCCGTGTGTGCATTTGCCGCTGCTGGATATCGAGCCCATGGCTGTTGATGCGGAGATGATGCAAAAGCTGCAGGCAATTCCCCAAATGAACGCGATTGTCGTGCTCAGTCCGAGGGCGGCTGAGCTGGGGCTGGCGTATGTGCAGTCCTCCCGGGTTCGGCTTGCTGACGATCTCCAGTGGTTTGCCATCGGAACCTCAACGGCGCGCGTTCTGCAACAGGCAGGTTTCACTGTAACCACTCCAGCGCTGGAAACCAGTGAGGGAGCGTTGCAATTAGCTGAATTAACCGGAATGGCCGCTGGCACACAGGTGATGATCTGGCGGGGACGGGGCGGACGACAAGTGCTGGCAAGACACCTGGAAAATCAGGGGGTTATCCTCACGGAAGTCGTGTGGTACGAACGTCGTCAGCCTTCGCAACTTGCCGCACGCTGGCACGCGTTGCTCAGTCGGGATGGCTGGCCGGACAGGGTGCTCATCAGTAGTGGCGAAAGCTGGCAACAATGGCGGGAGCTTACCCAGCACGATTCCATACGGCCAGAACTCTGGGTGCTGGGCGAGCGAGTGAGTGAGCAAATTCGGGGCGAAGCCCATGCCCTCCACTGGGGTACGCCACACATCAGAACAGTGAACCGCCTGAACCCGGCGTATTTGCTCGAACTGGGACTGACAGTGCCGCCCTGTGCATCGATGACCGGCGGTGTGCATCATCCGTCCTCGTCTGCTGGTCTGATCGGGCAAACGCAATGACGCTGAGCAGCGTACAGCGCCATCGGCCCGGAATTCTGGGGATTGTATTGGTGGGTGGGCTCATCCTGCTGGGTGGTTTGCATTACCGCAAGGATCTGGAGGCAGAGCAGCGCTATCAGGCTCAACAGCAACAGTTTCAGCAGCAATTGTCAGATCTGAATGATCGGCTTGCGGTACTCGCACGTCAGCAGCGTGAAGGGCCTGACATGGGCAAAATCACGGAGCCGGCCACTCTTGAGGCAAGTCGCCAGCACGAATGGCTATTGCAAAGTCTGATGCTGGCACAGCAGGCACTGGACCAGCAGCGTCCTGCAATCGCTCAGGAGGTGTTGACCAGTCTCCTTGCCACCTGGGCGCAATCCCAGTGGGTACCGGCAAAGCAAGACAGCGGACTACTGGCCACCGTCCACGCCCAAATCGAGCAGGAGCAGCGCATTCTCAGTCAGCGCATTGTTACCGAACAGGCCGCACTACATGCGATTGACCGGGCACTGGATGTGTTGCAACAGCAGCTGGCCCAGATCGCCCTGCAGCCACCCCGCCTGCCGATGAGCTCACAACATGCGCTGCTCGGCGGGCTGGTTCAGCTGGACGTGGCAGATCGCAAGTCAGAAGCACGAATGGCCATGAGGCCTTTTAATGCCAACAATGTACGTTTGACACTGGGGCTGGCACGCCGGGCTTTGGCGGCGGGAGATCGGGTTGGCTATCAGGATATGCTGCAGCAGGCTCAGCAGGAGCTCGGTTTGCTGGTCTCGGCAGAATTTCGGCCGATCCAGCGAGCGGTAGGGCAATTGCTCAACCATCCCTTGCCGCCGCCTCTGGCGTTGACTTCCTTAACGACCTTGCGTGCGGTGAGCGCTGCGGAGCCAGCACAGCCATGAGACGGGATTTGCTGCTGCTCTTTGCCCTGCTCCTGATCGTGGGCTGGGCCGGTGCCTGGCTGGGCATGTCGCTGATTGGCGATAAGGGCTATGTTCTGATGGTGTGGCAGGGCTGGCAAATGCAGACCTCGCTGGCGGTCGCGCTGTTACTGGTCGCGCTTGGGGGGCTGGTATTGCTGGGCGGGCTTTGGTTGCTGCTGGGCCTGATTCGTTTTCCCTTGCAATATCGCTTGCGCCAGCG
Source organism: Pseudomonadota bacterium (assembly GCA_963204705.1). Classification (GTDB taxonomy): domain Bacteria; phylum Pseudomonadota; class Gammaproteobacteria; order Pseudomonadales; family Moraxellaceae; genus CAUJHL01. The sequence goes on from CAUJHL010000011.1 coordinate 17,486, forward strand.
CGCAGAGCTGGGAAGGCGCAACGCCCGCCTGCTACGTGAAGCGGGGACGTACTGGCTGCTGGGGCAACAGGATCAGGCCAATGAACGGGTGGCGCAAGTAGTGCGCCAGCCTCGTGATGCGCTGTTCAGGGCGGCCCTGTATCGAGCCGCTGGCCAGTTTGAGCAGGCAGAACAGCAGCTGGCGGTATTGCCTGCCGATCAGGTGGAGTGGATGCTGCTGGAAAAAGCCCAGATTGCGCTGGCTCGCCAGCAGCCTCAGCTAGCGTATCAGTGTCTGCAACACCTGCGTGATCCAGCGCATCAGCTGGAGCGCCAGCACTGGCAACCTGGCTTTGACCGTCATCTGGCCCATCTTTGGGCACTCTGTGCAACACAGCTTCCAGTAGAGGCACTCAGCTGGCAGGATCGGCCTGCCGCGATGACGCAAGCAGACTGGCAAGGCTGGTTAGAGGCGCTGGGCAAGGTCACACTGGACGATGCCGTTCATCCTCAGCTGGCTGCGCTGTATCAAGGGGTGCCCGAGCGCCTGCGCCTGCGTGATATCCGGTTCTGGCTACCCCTCTTGGCACAATTTCCACTAGGTTCTTCGATACGGCAGGAGGCTGGCCGAAACGTGCAACAGGCCCTGCGCGGACCGTTTGATGCGAGCCTGATTGGGCTTTGGCTGCGCTATCAGGAGCAGCAGGCTGCCGGAGGTGTCCAGGTGGAGGCGGAGGTAAGTCAGGTGCTTATGGAACTTGAGCAGCGTTTTCCGGGCAATCCGGTCATAGCCAACGCCCGTCAGGATTGGCTAAACTTCCACCCAGACGGTGCCTGATCCCGGACTGTGCCCAGTAAACGGGGCTTCAGGAAGCGTCTCGACGTTCTACTTTTTTCACCGCTTATTTTTTACCGCTCTGTGGCCGAAGGTACTGACATGACTTCAATCAAGGAATGCCCCATTGTCCATCATCAGCCCGTTGCCTGGGGCGATATGGATGCGTTTGGCCATCTGAACAATGTGCAGTACTACCGTTACATGGAGAGTGCCCGAATCGAATACCTGACGCAGATTGATGCGTTTGGCATGGGACTGGTCACCGTGATTGCTTCCAGTAGCTGCCGGTATTATCGCCCTGTGTTTTATCCGGATTTATTGAAAATTGGTGTGCGTGTGGTCGAGCTGCGCAATTCGGGTTTCCGCATGGTGTATGTGCTGTATAGCAACCAGCAGGCCCAGATGGTCGCGACAGGCGAGTCGATCGTGGTGCTGGTGGATGCCAATACCCATGAAAAAACCGCGCTGCCACTGGCGCTCAAACAGCGTATCGCCAAACTGGAAGCCAGTGCCGGCCATGAGCTGCCCTTGTCGGAGCCAACGGACAAACTCCGCTTGAGCGGACTGGGTCGGGCCCTGATGGAAAATCTCGATCAGATCGTGCCTAAAATTGGTAAGTAATTGGCAAGTGATTGGCCAATAAGCAGGGTAAAAAAGGGTCAGCCCAGCGCCTAATTTCGTTTTCTTAGAGTGATTCATCCAGCCGCATGACGATGCCCTGATTGGCCAGATAGCGCTTGGCTTCAGGAATCGTATGCTGGCCAAAATGAAAAATACTGGCTGCCAGCACCGCGTCAGCACCGCCAAGCTGAATACCATCGGCCAGATGCTGCAGATTGCCCACGCCACCCGATGCAATCACCGGAATGCTCACCGAATCGGTAATGCGTTTCATCAGGCCCAGATCGTAGCCCGCCCGTGTCCCATCGGCATCCATGCTGGTGACCAGCAGTTCTCCAGCGCCGAGTCCGGCCATTTTTTGTGACCATTCAATCGCATCAATGCCGGTTTCCTTGCGGCCGCCATGGGTAAAGATTTCCCAGCGCTCTGGCCCGACTTTTTTGGCGTCAATGGCCACCACAATACACTGCGCTCCAAACCGCGCCGAGGCTTCTCCGACAAATTCCGGAGTAAATACCGCAGCGGAATTGATCGACACTTTATCCGCACCGGCGTTCAGTAGCTGGCGGATATCCTCCAGCTTGCGCACGCCACCACCGACCGTAAGCGGTACAAATACCGTTTCTGCCATGCGTTCCACGGTACGAAAGGTCGTATCACGGCCATGATGCGTCGCCGTAATATCGAGAAAGGTGATTTCATCGGCGCCCTGCTCGTTATAGCGCCGCGCCACCTCAACAGGATCCCCGGCATCGCGAATGTCCAGAAACTGAACGCCTTTGACCACGCGGCCATTATCAACATCAAGGCAAGGAATGATACGTTTGGCAAGCATGGTGGATACCGAAAAAACAGGGGCTGGAGTGAGGTGTCTATGTGATCGCTAGTGTAGCAAAGAATCGTCCTGACCATCGTATTCTGGTGGCTGTACGAGAGTGAACTGACCGTGTTAGTGATGATGAAACCATGATAAACCGAGGAAACACGTCGCATGTCTGTGTATACCACGCTAAGCCCTGCTGAAATCGCTGCGTTTATGGCAGGGTATGGGCTCACCCTGCAGGCCAGTCAGCCCATTTTATCCGGTATTGAGAACAGCAACTGGTTTGTCAGCGATCGTGCGGGCAGGCAATACGTCCTCACCCTGTTTGAACATCGCGGCATGACGGAAGTTCAGCAATTGGCGCAGCTGATGCACCAATTGGCGAGGCAAGGTATTCCCGTGGCCGAACCCTTGAGCACTGCACTTGGGATTACCATTCATTCCTTACAGGGCAAGCCTGCCCAATTGGCGCCCCGTCTGAAAGGCAGTCATCCACAGACGCCAGAGAACGCGATCTGCAGACAGATGGGCGCAAGCCTCGCAGCACTGCATCTGGCCTTTGATCGCATCGAGCAAGAAGGCCAGTTAACCGTGATTCCGGATGGCGGGCTGCAATGGGATGGTCTTGCCCAACGGATGCACACATGCGTGTCGCAAGACGATCGGGAGTTGCTGATGCAGGTATTCGACCACTGGCGGCCAAATGCAGATTTGCCACTGGGGATAGTGCACAGCGACCTGTTTCGGGACAACGTGCTGTTTGATCAGGGAAAACTTTCGGGCATTCTGGATTTCAGCGAGTGGGGCAGGGACATTCGGCTGCTGGATTGTGCGGTGGCGATCAATGATTTTTGCAGTGAGTGGCCCGCCGTAGGATTGAATCCCCAAAAATTCTCTGCGTTTTGTGAGGGTTATCAGAACCTTTTACCATGGACTGCCGAGGAAAATACTGCTCTGCCTGCTGCACTGGCGGTGGCGGCGGCCCGTTTCTGGCTCTCCCGTCTGGCCATTCAGCTGGCCATTCAGGTGGGCAGTCAACCGAACAATCAACATGTTACTAGCGATCAGAATCCAGAAACCATTTTGCGCAAGGATCCCGAAGAAATGCGTGCCATGGTCGTGTCACGGCTGGCTGGTCATTGAGCTCTGCGTGACTGAAACGGTGACAGACCCCAGCTAAAAACACTGAGGCAACGCAAATTCACGCCAGTTCTGTGCAGTGGATGGCAGACGGGCGGGCTGGATTTTGCCTAGACTAGCTGGCTGATATGTTTAGATCACATCATCAGATCATACGATTACACTTTACGATCAGGCTATACGATCAGAACAGGATCAAAAAATCACACGACGCGACTTTGCCCGGGAGGGTAGCGCGGCCAGCATCGACTGTTTAGCTCCATGAGTGCGCATATGACATCTACTTCTTCCAATTCGCCAGACATGGGCCCACTGCAGCCACTGCATGACCTGTTAACTCCTGTTTTTTTTGCGCTTGAACCTGGTGATGGCTGTTTTCTGACAGCAGATGCCATTCCTGCCGCCTTGTCAGGAATCGGGGGAAAGGCAGAATTGGTGGTTCGCTGCGGGCAAAATCTGATTCTAATTCATGCGGATAGCGATGTAATGGCTCGCGCCCCGACGGAGCTGGACGCTGCGCGGATTGCCTTGCAGGGTCTGCTGTGGCGGTTGCAGCGCCATGAAAAAGCCCTCATCACGCTGCTCAGTCAGGAAGGTCGCAGTCCTGATGGGCCACTGGCGGGGGTTGAACGCGTGTATCGGCTGGTCATGACTCCGGAAGTCAGGGAACAGGGTCAGGTTCAGGGCTTGCTGGAAAGTGCCCATGCCTATCTGTCGGATCAGGAGTCCTCGCTGCGGATGGCTGTGCTGATAATGGGGTCACTATCGAGCTGGCTTTCTGTTTTGGGGCAGCTGGGTACGGCGCACGATGTGCTGGATTTTCTGGAATATGCAAATGATCAGGCCGCCGCTGTTAGTCAGCGAACGGGACGCGGAGCCCTGATTGAGGTGGTCGCGCTCTATCGTCAGTATCTGGACAATGGCCAGCCCTTTGCCCGGGCACGCCGGCTGGAACAATACTGGCTCGATGAAGGCCTCAAGCTGCAGCCTTCACACTGGCTGAGCGACAGTCTGAATTCGTCTCTGGAAACCTTTCGCCGATTGCAGCCCGCTGCAACGCAGTGGCACAACCTAATCCAGCACTATTGCGATCAGGTAAAGCGTTTGCCGATCGCGGAACAGGCTGGCCATCATCCCCTGGTAACAGCCTTGTTGACGGAATCGCGGGTGGCACAGGCGCATCTGGGGGATGCTTTGGGCAATTCCGCTGCACTGGACGCGGCAGAGAGCGGTGAAGCCTATGTGATGCACTTGCGCTCGTATCACCACTCGGGTCGGCATTATTTGCTGGTGTTTTATGGTCAGGGCAGTCGTTCCAAGCTGGGCAGGGCGCAGCTGTTGCCCCAGTTACCGATGTTGGCTGCACAAATTAATGAACGCCAGCAGCAGCCCTTGCTGGATGACATTGTCGTGATTGGTCTCAGCTCACAGGGCCGAATGCTTGAGGCAGCCGATTTTGCCTATCAGGTAGGGATGCCCGTTCTCCAATCGGTGGAATCCGAAGTCCAGCCTGCACCGCCAGCCTTACCCGTCGAGCAATCTGCTTCCACCCAGGCTCCAGCGACGCCAGCACGCAATGCGCCTTGCCCTTGTGGTTCCGGCCAGCGCTACAAAAATTGCTGCGGAAAAATGGCTTAAAACAAATCCAGGCACTCGCCAGTAAAATTGCCAACCAGATCAAACTCTTTTTGAGTATTTGTCAGGGTATGTAGCCAAGCGTAACGATGGTTTTCAGCTGTGTTGGAGAGATGAATTTTTACTTGAGTGTGGTCAGTGGCTGGCGTAAAGCTATTTGGGCATTCGGGCAATCCACCTACATTAACTCAGGAATCATGGCCCTGAATACGACAACCACTCGTGTGGCCAACCAATCCGAAATACGGTGTGCGGAAGTGAATATTCGTGCCAGAAACGCAGCCAGCCGACACAGTATTTCAGCCTAAAGCCCTTAAGTACCGACCCCTCTGGAGACTGTCATGGCGCTTACTCCCATTGAATTGCTGGAGCAGGAAGTCACCCCGCGCGTGATTCCTGTACCGGATCCACAGGGTGCCCATACGGCAGCCTTATCCCATTTGTATGCATTTTTTCTGGCCTTGCTTAGCCGTAACCCCGGCCTGGCAAGCACTCTGAGCACAGCGGGGGGTAATGGCTGGACGCAATTGCTGGATCATCCCGAAGCACGACAGCAGCTGGTTCAGGAACTGGCGCGTCATCATAATTTGCCAACCGGCGAAATATCCCGTCTTGCTTCCGATGCCTTGCCGCTGGCGATTCCCCTGCTGATTCAACAGGCTGGTGCCACAGGCCTGGGTCCTTTTTTAATGGAGCACAAGGCTTCCATCGTCTCCCGCTTACCGGCCTGGGCGGCGCCCATTCTGGCCCTGTTGGGGCTGGGTGATTGGGTGGGACGCACCTCGCAGGCTGCCGTTACTGCGCCTTCAGCACCTAACCGCGTCGTAGTGCAGGATCGCGCTGCACCACCGTGGCTACCCTGGGTGGGATTGTTGCTATTGGGCCTTTTGACCATGCTGGGATGGAAGGCCTGCCACCATGAAACCGTGGCTCCTGTTGCCTCTGTGCCGGTCGCACCACCGGCTCCCGTTCAGGCTGCCTCCACGGTGCCCGCTTCCCTGCTGATGACGACTGGTACTGGCAATGAAGTCTTTGCCTGTCGGGCCATGGTGGGAACCGAGGCACTGCGTACACAGCTCATGGCGGCGATTGCCAAGGTATTCAGCGGCTATAACCAGTGCCATATTGAGGTGGATAGTAGCTATGGCAACAATTTGCCCACAGATGCACGGCTGGAACACATCCTGTCACTGGTCAAGGGGACTCCCAATGCCAGCTTGCAGCTGCAAAATGGCGAGCTGATGATCAACGCTCCCGATACCGCCCAGCGGGATTTGCTGATTGGTCGCCTCAAAGCCCTGCAAACCGATCTGAGCATCATTCCTGCGCCAGCGCTGAATGTGGAGCAGTCCGTCCACGACAGTATTCAATCCGCCAGCACTGCCTTGCAGGCACTCGATGCAGCCACCGCCAAACCTTCGGATGTGGCGCGTGCCCTGAATTTGCAAATCATTAATTTTGCCAGTGACAGTGCGAACATTCCCGAGATCAACAAGCCGGTATTGATCAAGGCAGCGGAGTTGATCAATAAAGTCTCCAATGTGCAGCTGACCATTCAGGGCCATACCGATTCCACTGGAGACGTTGCGCATAACAAGGATCTTTCCCAGCGCCGCGCCCAGTCGGTAAAAGACTTTCTGGTTGCGCAGGGCGTGGATCAGGCAAAACTTGGCACCGAAGGGTATGGTTCCGAGCAGCCGATTGCCGACAACGTGACCGAACTGGGCAAGTTTAAAAACCGTCGCATTGAGTTTGTAGTACTGAATACCGCCACCGGAACCGTGCGCCACGTCGATGAAGTTTCCAGTCAATCGGGCGTCATTGAGGGCGTGCATCAGGATGGCAGTGTGGAGCACAACACGATGGGTACGCCCTGATTGCCCTGATCGCCTCACTTCCCAAAAACCGGTCATTGTGCCGGTTTTTTGGTTGAAAAATTCACAGTTACTGCGTGTTTGGCTCGAATCTGGCAGTCTGGATACACGGCATCAGTACCGAAAGGCGCTGGCTATGGCACACTGGCTCATCTCCTTTCTTTGTGCGGATCGCTGCCTTAAACGACTGTCCCTTGCCAGATAAGGGTAGCGAAAGGATTTTTTGCCCAGAGGTTGTTCATGTTCCGATTGTCCATCACCGTTCGGCTGTTCATTGCCGTATTGCTGACCGCCACTTTGGTCAGTGGTGCTGGATTGATGTTGCTGCACCGAAACATGCAGGAAGGCTTCACCAGTTATGTGGCCAAAGTTGAGCTCAGCAAACTGGATGGCGTCGTCAAACAATTGACCGGCTATTATGCCTATCACCATGCCTGGCCAGAGGGCAGTCCGGAACAGCAACAACGCTGGCTGCGTGAAATCTGGGCCAGCAGTCGGTTTCAGGAGCGCTGGCGCCGGGAACAGCTGCGTGAAATGGCAGATCATTCGCTTTCCACGGCCTGGGATTTTAGTGCGGCGGATGGCAATGCGGATACTGGCCCAGCCAATCCCAATGACCTGAATGGGGGAGTGAACGGCGGAGTGACTGGAAAGCGCTCATCGTCGCTGACAGGCTCCCATTCCCATCGGCATCATTCCGTACCTGCCCTTCCGGCAGATAAACAACACAACCGAGAAAATCAGGCTGTGACGTCGGCTCAGAATCTTTCTGCTCCTGCCGGTGCTGCGACTAACGGTGCTGCTGCCGAGAGCCTGCCATCGCTGCTGTCGCCAGAAACTACCGTGCCCCAGGTCATTGCGGCTTCTGAGCTTCCACCGTATAAACCGCCATCCTCCAATGGCTCTGCGCCCTTGGACCCACCGCCTCCCGTGGTATTAAAAGGACCCGATACGGACGCCGATCGCCTGGGTCTGGGGAGTCGTCTGGGCTTGCTGGATGTGAATGGCAACCCAATCGCCGGCCGTACCGCGATTAAAGAGGCGCCTCGCCGGCCGATACTGCTGAATAAACAGATCATTGGCTACCTGACGCTGATCCCCGCGGCGGATCCGCAGGACTCATTGTCTGCGGCATTTTTTAGCGATCAGGCCGAGCAGCTGGTCTGGATTGGCCTGTTTAGCATTCTGGTCAGTGCGCTGGCGGCACTGGTACTGGCCACTCATTTTCGGGCGCCGATCCGCTTGCTGGTTCAGGCCGCGCGGCGGCTGACTACTGGCAAATTTGACACCCATGTGGATGTGCACCGTAGCGATGAGCTGGGAACGCTGGCGGATGCCATGAATCAGCTGGCACAAATGCTCGATCAGCATGAAACCTCTCGACGACAATGGGTTGCGGACACCTCCCATGAATTGCGGACACCCGTGGCGGTGTTGCAGGCACAAATCGAAGCCATGCAGGATGGCGTCCGGCCTACCACGGCGGACAATCTTGAAGCGCTCAAACGGCAGGTCTTGGGGCTGAGCAAACTAATCAATGACTTGCATCTGCTTTCCCGTGCCGATCTGGGGCAATTGCCCGTGCATCATCAACTGGTGGCGGTGGATGACATGGTGCGTGACCGGGTCGAGCGTTTCAGTGAGCGCTTTGCCCAAAAACCACTCACACTCACTCTGTGTAGTGACATGAGCGCGAATGAACTGGTGACTGACCCGCAACGGCTGGGGCAAGTGATTGATAATATGCTGGAAAACAGTTTTCGCTACACCGATGCTCCAGGGGAAGTTCGCCTCAGTATCCAGTGGACTGCGACATCCTGGGTGTTGCTACTGGAAGATTCTCCCCCGGGGGTTCCAGCCGAGATGATTCCCCGGCTGGGCGAGCGCTTTTACCGGGTGGATGTGTCGCGAAACCGCTCTAGCGGCGGCACCGGCCTCGGTCTTGCCCTGTGTCGTCAGCTTTCGGTGGCATTGGGGGGTAGTCTGGAATTTGCGCCTTCACGGCTAGGTGGATTACAAACACGCCTTGAATTACCACGAGTTTTAGCACAGTAATATCAGATAATTGCCGCAGTTGAGGTGATGCCGATGCGGCCAAAACCCAACGAGTTGACTGTCATCACTCTCGAATTTACATGCACAGCGCTATGTCAGGAGTTTCACCATGGCCTTTACCCCGCAAAATTCCCTGATGCCCTCATCCCATGGGCGGAACACCAGTGGTGACGAGCCCACACCCACCATCATGGTTATTGAGGATGAGATCGAGCTGGCCTCCTTGGTACAGGATTATCTTTTGCAGTCGGGCTATCAGGTCAAATGCTTTCATAATGGCAAGGAAGCCTGGGAAGCCTTTGAGCTGGTCAAACCGTCACTCGTTGTGCTCGATTTGATGTTGCCCGGCATGGACGGCTTGGCACTCTGTCAGGCAATTCGGCGTGTTTCAGCGGTACCGATCATTATGGTCACAGCGCGTAGCGATGAAATTGACCGATTACTGGGCCTTGAGCTGGGCGCTGACGATTATGTCTGCAAGCCATTCAGCCCAAGGGAGCTGGTTGCCCGCGTTAAAACGGTACTACGCCGTGCGCCACCCACCGCGCAGGATCAACCGGCCCTGCAAATCCACAGTAACGAACAACGTGCCAGCCTGCATGGGCATTTATTGAACCTGACTCCCTCAGAATATCGTTTGCTCGCGCTCATGTACGCCCATCCGGGTCAGGTGTATAGCCGTAGCCAGCTGCTGGATCACCTGAATCCCGAAGGTCTTGACGTGACAGACCGCGTGATTGATAGCCATATCAAGAATTTACGTAAAAAAATCGCCGAGACCGCCAAACCGACCGATCATGAATGGGTACAATCCGTTTATGGCGTAGGCTACCGGCTGGAATTGCAGGGCTGACCCATTATTCATAAGCCAGGAGAGCAGCATGCTTAGCCCCCAACAGCAACAACTGGTTCAAGCGATCGTCCAACTGGATAGCCAGCAGGTCACGCATCTGCTGTCCAGTGGGCTAGACCCGAATTTTCTGACGCCCGACGGCGGCCCGCCCATCAGCCTGATCTGTGATCAGCTCTACAGCTGGTGGGAACAGGTGTGTGAAGCCCATGAAAACAACCGGCCCCTGACACCCGAGCTCAAGCAATCACTGCTCAACCCTTATCAGTCGATCATTGACGCCCTGATTCATGCCAAAGCCAATTTGCATCTGTGGGATGCCGAGGAGTTTTACGGGCCCTTATGGGATGCGGCCAGCGCTGCCTGTGTGCCCGTGGTGCTGCGCTTGCTGGATGAAGGCGTCGATCCCAATCGGCTGGACGATGAAGGACTGACCATTTTGTCCTCAATCAGCCAGCTTTGGTTTGATTGTGATTATGACCAGATTGACTGGTCTGAAGCCTGGCCGGAGGAAAGGGAAACACTGGAGTTACTGCGCGAACGTGGTGCCAAAATGACCGGTGAATAGCCCCGTCATTCCTTCTTTGCCAATAGAATGAAAGGCATCATCAGACTTAAAAAAGAATGGCTTCGGTATTCTGACGAGCCACTCTTTTTCTTAAGAATCTAGGTTCAGAATCCAGATATTGGTTTTCGGCATTAAGGCTGATCCACACGCCTAAGATGACGACGGATTAAAATCCGGCCGCCATTTCTTCAGGATCGACTGATTCGATGCGTTTGTAGCGGGGCGGCGGTACATGCGCACCTGGCACCAGCCAGGCAATCACCTGATCACGAACCCGCGGGTGATACTGCACTTCAAAATGGTTCATTCCGTAAAAAACCGCCTTGTGATCTTCCGGCACACGCAGTTGATAATCGGGGTTATCGTGTTCGCCCAACGCGCTGCGAATGCTGACCAGATAGTCGCCAATCGCTTCCATTGCCTTGGAAGTACTGGGTTTGTCTTCAATCGTGGCGGCGACCATATAGGCGTTGATGTGGGAAGGAATTGGTGCGGGTTTGCGGCAATCATTGTACTGCCCATTACGCTGTTCCTGATGTTCCCAGTCATCATCGCGCACACTGCCATGACGCAAATCAATCACCCCGGCACTGCGGATTTCACCCAGCCGCGCCAGCGCACCAGCAAAGGGAATACGCCCCAGTTTGTCGAGAAATAAAAAGCCCAGCCGTTCCAGTACAGCACCATGATGTGGCGAGCCCAGGCAGACAAGGTTATCGGCTTTGCTGAGCCAGCTATGGCCCATTTGTTTGCCATAAAACAGTGCGCTTCGGGACACCAGACCGCCCATGCTATGACCAATAAAATCAAGCTCGGTGATGTCGGGATTTTTGGTGACCAGTTCTTCCAGCAAACGGGCAAAACTTCGGCCATTCTGGGAAATCCGGCGACCGGTATTGTAGTTCAGGTAAAGGATGGTGCTCTTGGGCTGACGGTACAGCAGTTGCTCACCCAGCCCAACGCTTTCGGTAGGATCCCAGCTCAGGTGGCTCAGGCAGAGGCCATGCACCATGATCACCACACGGCCCCGCACTTCGCCCCGTTGCGGTTGGGCGTAGCGATCGTAAAACATCATATTGAGCGCCAGCGGGTTTTGCAGGCGCACCAGATGATCACCGGCGACACCATTGAGTACCCCAACCAAAAAATGCTGAAACGGCAGCAGTGGCTTGCGTTTATGGTACGGAGTCAAAAAGTTCCAGGTTCGCAGCCCCATTGCAACGCCCGTACCCGAGTGATGCATCACGTCTTTGACCGTATCATAAACACGCGAGGTCAGACCTTTGGACCACCAGCGCTGACCCTTGGAGTCATACAGGCCCAGAGGTCGCAAGACGATTTCACGATGAATCGCCTGCACCAGTTCGGTAATTTCGTTCAGTCCGCTCGTTGCCAGCTGTGCCAGACCCTCCACCAGATCCCCCTGATTAACGGGTTCCTTGCTCAGGGTACAAAACGGTTCGTGCAAATGGGTCAGGCGCGTCATTGCGAAACTCCGGTGGTATATCCTTGCCAGTCCCTTTATCCGCCTGGATATCGGTATAACGGCTGGCGCTTTTGACACAATCAATGCAGACAAGTGACAAAAAGGCACAAATCCTTGCCCGATTGTGTAAAAAATTCACATTCCTGGTGAACTGATACGCCATTCAACGATAGGTGTCAATCCATACCGTAGATATAACTGAAGTCTTCCCGATCATTTTCAGGTTTTGTCCGACATCTGGTGCAGAACTCGATGGTTTTTTCGTCACGGCCAGTAACTAAGGAGGCCAGACAGTTATTTCCCCGTAAAAAACTTCCCTGTATGCACGCTGTATATATCTGCTGTTAAACGCTTGTGTTGCTACAGTGACAAGGCGTTTTCCACTGGTTTCAGTGGTGGCGATTCCGCTAAAGTAGCGCTCCAGACTCAACGGCGAGAACGATAGGATGCAACTTATTTATATCCATGGATTGTCTGCGGATCATCACTCCGTCAAAGGTCAATGGCTGCAGGACTGGTGTGCCCAGCACCGGCCTGACATAGTGGTTCAGCGCCCCAATCTTAACCTTCCTCCCAGTGAGGTGATGGCGACTCTTGAGCAGCTGATCGCACACGATGCCCATACCGCACTTGTCGGTAGCAGTCTAGGTGGATTTTATGCGACAGCCTGTGTCGCGAAATGGGGACTTAGGGCTGCCTTGTTGAACCCCAGTGTGCGACCCTTTGATTCCATGCAGCGATTTTTTCAGCACGGTGAAACCCGCCATGCGACTGAAACGGGCTGGGTCATTACGCCCGACCAGTTAGACGACCTGAAGCAGCTGTATCGGCCGGTGCCGGTGCATGCGGAGCGTTTGATGGTTCTGTTGAAAGAAGGCGATGAAGTGCTGGATTATCAGATGGCTCTCTCGCATTACAGCCAGAAGGGTGCCCAGAGCATTATGTATGTTGAACCCGGTGGCGATCATTTTTACCGGGACTTGCAAGACAAAATCCCGTTGATCATGGCGTTTTTATTCTCTTGATGCTGTTTAAGTTGACACTTTTTTCCTGAGTGTGAGAGCGCAGTTGGCAACTTGTATCTGCCAGGCTCTTGCCGATATGGCCCATTTGCCGGAACTCTTTGCCGATGTCTGTGTATACCGCTCAATCCCTCGAAGTCCTGACTGGCCTGGATCCGGTCAAACGCCGTCCCGGCATGTACACCGACACCAGCCGGCCTAACCATCTGGCCCAGGAAGTCATTGATAATGCCGTTGATGAGGCACTGGCTGGTCATGCCACTCAGGTCAGTGTGATGGTGCATGGCGACGGCTCCCTGTCGGTGCGGGACAATGGCCGGGGCATGCCGGTGGACATTCATCCCGAGTACGGCCAAAGCGGTATTGAGCTCATCATGACGCGGCTGCATGCAGGAGGAAAATTTTCGACCGACAATTACCAGTTTTCCGGTGGTTTGCACGGCGTGGGTATTTCCGTGGTCAATGCGCTGTCCACCCGGGTTGAAGTCACGGTCTGGCGCTCCGGCAAACAGTACCGTATGAATTTTGAGCACGGCGAACGGGTCAGCGACCTCGAAATCACCGATAGCCAGCCGAAACGGCAGACCGGTACGCTCGTGCGTTTCTGGCCGGATGCCCGCTATTTTGATCAGCCGCGTTTTGCGCTCAGGGCACTCAAGCATCTGCTCAAGGCCAAAGCAGTGCTGTGTGCGGGCCTGACGGTTTATTTTGAAGATCAGGACGCCAAGGAATCGCTGCAATGGCAATTTGACAATGGACTGGTGGATTATTTGCGGGAAGAAGTCGGCGAGCGCGACTGCGTACCCGCCGAGCCATTTTTTGCCCAGGGCAAAGCTGAGCGCGCTGCCTGTGAATTTGCCCTGTGCTGGCTCACCGAAGGCGGCGAAACGATCCAGGAAAGCTACGTCAACCTTATTCCCACTGCGCAGGGTGGCACACACGTCAATGGCCTGCGCACGGGAGCGACCGATGCCTTGCGTGAATTTTGTGAATTGCGCAATTTACTGCCCCGCAACCTGAAACTTTCCGCCGATGATGTCTGGGAAGGCGTGTGCTACGTCATTTCCCTCAAATTTCAGGAGCCGCAGTTTTCCGGCCAGACCAAGGAGCGCCTGTCGAGTCGTGAGGCCGCTCCCATCGTACAAACCATTGCCAAGGATGCCTTTAGCCTCTGGCTCAATCAGCACCCCGAGCTGGGCCAGCAACTGGCAGAAATGGCGATTGAACGCGCAGGTCGCCGACTGAAAGCCGCGAAAAAGGTCGAGCGCAAAAAAATCGTTTCCGGCCCGGCCCTGCCCGGAAAGCTGGCGGATTGCAGTGGTGAATCGCGTGAGTCGACCGAGCTGTTTTTGGTTGAAGGGGATTCTGCGGGGGGCTCAGCCAAACAGGCCCGTAACCGGACGTTTCAGGCGATCATGCCGCTTCGGGGCAAAATCCTGAATACCTGGGAGGTCTCTGCGGACGAAGTGCTTGCATCGCAGGAAGTCCACGATATTGCCATTGCGATTGGCGTGGATCCCGGCAGTGATGACCTGTCCGAACTGCGTTATGGCAAAATTTGCATACTGGCGGATGCCGATTCGGACGGCCTGCACATTGCCACATTGCTGTGTGCCTTGTTTGTACGGCATTTTCCTGCCCTGATTGAGCACGGCCATCTCTTTGTTGCCATGCCGCCGCTGTTCCGCATTGATGCTGGCAAGGAAGTGCACTACGCACTGGACGAAGCGGAGCTGCAAGCTATTCTCAAGAAAATCAAACAGAAGAACCCTCAAATCACCCGCTTTAAGGGCTTGGGAGAAATGAATCCCCTGCAATTGCGGGAAACCACCATGGATCCAGATACTCGCCGGCTGGTGCAGCTTGATCTTGACGATCATCAGCATGCCGACCAATTACTGGATAAATTATTGGCAAAAAAACGCGCTTCCGATCGCAAATACTGGCTGGAAAGTAAAGGCGATCTGGCGGATATCGGAAACTAACCATGGAGAACCGTGGCTTCGTTGAAAGCATGTAGTCAAGGCTTGACGCACAGCACTAAAACAGGCATTTATCACTATAGTGTTGTACACATTTGCCAAAAAAGCACGCTGCCGGAGTGAAGGAA
Source organism: Pseudomonadota bacterium (assembly GCA_963204705.1). Classification (GTDB taxonomy): domain Bacteria; phylum Pseudomonadota; class Gammaproteobacteria; order Pseudomonadales; family Moraxellaceae; genus CAUJHL01. Next base: position 32,487 of record CAUJHL010000011.1, read on the forward strand.
TCGCCCGGCCACATCCTTTCCAGTCACAGAGGTTTGTTTGATGAATATACAGGTCCGTCATGACAATCATATCGAAGGGGGCGCTCGCCTGATCGAGTACGTCAACCAGCGACTCACACAGGAATTTGATCGACAGCATGACCGCATCACGCATTTTGAAGTCCATTTCAGTGATGAAAATTCAGCCAAACATGGCGATCACGAAAAAAAGTGCATGATTGAAGCACGTGCTGGAGGGCTAAAGCCTATTGCAGTGACCTGCAAGAATGACACCATCGAGCAAGCGTTTGATGGTGCCATTGAAAAACTGCATCACGCACTGGAGCATCAGATTGCCCGAAACTCAGGTTCCAAGCACAATGATCTCAAGCATCAGGAAGTCGAACTGGACTGAGATTCACTTACATTCAGTGTAATTGAGTACGGCTGGTTCATCAGCTGGGTTCGTGACCAAAAAGGCAGCCGGAGCTGCCTTTTTTACATAAGGGGCAACACTCCCCCGAAATCCATAAAAAAAGTGCATGGCATCAACTCAAGTAAAAACAGTCTGCTAGAGCACTCATAGTATAAAAAGCATGCGAACAGATCGAAACCCTGAATAAAACACTTGCCACCCGTTCAGGATTCTCTATAATGCACAACCACGGCGCTGCTGCCACTGAAAACCTTGTTGATAAACAAGCACTTATGAGATAAGTGACCTTAAAACGGTGTGATCAGGTGGTGGTTAAGCTGGGTGTATTGGATTGATGAGTAAGTTGGGTTGAGCTCCGGGATTTTGGCGGAAACGTTAAAAAAGGGCTTGACGAACTGAAAGGGATCTGTAGA
>CAUJHL010000012.1 GCA_963204705.1 Pseudomonadota bacterium
GCATCGTCGAAGCCTGAGCATCGTCGAAGCCAGTAATTTCCAACACTACGTCCTTTCAACAGGCTCAGGGAACGGTCAGGGGTAGGATTTCACCGTGCAAGCGTGTATGGTTTGCGCCTGTTCTGACCCTTGCTGACACAGGCCAGTCCTTCATGCGCAATTCAACTCCGATTCTCATTGTGGGTGCTGGTCCGGCAGGATTAATGGCTGCCGATGTGCTGTCTGCCGCGGGTTTGCCCGTACGGGTGGTAGACCATAAACCGAGTGCTGGCCGTAAATTTCTGATGGCGGGAAAAGGCGGCCTGAACATCAGTCACAGTGAACCACTGGCGGACTTTATCCAGCGTTACGACGCTGCCGAGCGACTCGCACCACTCCTCGACGCCTTCGGGCCACATGAGGTCGTCAACTGGATGGCAGGACTGGGTTTTGCCGCCAAAACCGGTAGCTCCGGACGCATTTTTCCAGACAACCTGCAAGCTACACCCCTGCTTCGCCGCTGGCTGGAACGCCTCACACAGCAAGGCGTGCAATGTCACTACCGCACACGCTGGCTGGGATGGACGGAGTCCGGACACGCGCGGCTGCAGAGGGAAGGGCAAGAGCCTATCACCCTGCCTGTGAGGGCAACCGTTCTGGCTACTGGCGGAAAAAGCTGGGCACGACTGGGCTCAGATGGTCAGGCTCTGGATTGGCTGGCCACTCAGGGCATCCTCCAGCAACCCGTTGTTGCTTCCAACGCAGGCGTTCGTTTAGCCCATAGCAGCCCCACGCAGGCGTTGGCGGGTCATCCATTAAAGAGGGTTCGCGGCTGGGTGAACGATGCCATCGGCGCACAGCAGTGCGTGACGGCGGATGCCATTCTTTCGACCTACGGACTCGAGGGCGGCCTGATCTATGCGCTCAATCGGCGCTTGCGGGAAGCCAGTGCATTAGGCAATTCGAAGCTCATTCTCGATCTTTATCCGGATCTCAGCGTCGATCAATTGAGCGAACGCCTGAAGCGCCAAAATCCCAGACAATCGCTTTCCTCGCGCTGGCGTAAAGCAGGGATTGAGGGCGCAAAGGCTGCCCTGCTGCGGGATCATCTCGCGCGCGCTGACTGGGAACAGCCCGAACGTGTGGCGTGTGCGGCTAAGGGACTCGTACTGATAATTGACGGGTTTCAACCGATTGACGAAGCCATCAGCACGGCCGGCGGCGTGGCTTTTGAAGCACTGGATGAGCACTGGATGCTGCGTGACTTTCCGGGCGTATACTGTTGTGGTGAAATGGTCGCTTGGGATGCCCCCACGGGGGGCTATTTACTGACGGCGTGTTTGTCCTCGGGCCACTGGGTGGGCCAGCAGTTAGTGGCTATCTATTCTTAGCGAAAAATCTTAGCGAAAATCGCTTTTAATGGGAAACATTCTCCATGCACACTGAAAGTCACCGCTCCCATCACATCGGCTGGTTAAGGGCCTCGGTCCTGGGCGCCAATGATGGCCTGCTCTCCACCGCCAGCCTGCTCATGGGAGTCGCGGCGGCGAATGCCAGCACCCAGACCTTGCTGATTACCGGTCTGGCGGGACTGGTCGCTGGAGCGATGTCGATGGCCGCCGGTGAATACGTGTCCGTCAGCTCACAGGCCGACACGGAGCAAGCCGATCTGGCCAAAGAAAAATGGGAGCTAGAGCATCTGCCCGAGCGTGAACTAGAGGAATTAAACCAGATTTATCAGGCACGTGGACTAACACCTGAGTTAGCCATTCAGGTTGCCACCCAATTAACGGCGCACAATGCGCTGGAGGCTCACGCGCGTGATGAACTGGGTATCAGTGATCTGACTCAGGCCAAACCCGTTCAGGCAGCGCTGGCGTCGGCGGCATCCTTTGCAGTGGGTGCGGCCCTACCGCTGATCGTTGTGCTGGCGGCCCCCAAAGACACGCTAATTTGGGCGATTGGTATGGCCACCGTGTTATTGCTGGTGTTACTGGGCTGGGTATCAGCCAAAACTGGCAATGCGCCCGTGGGCAAAGCCATTGCCCGTATTCTGTTCTGGGGCATACTTGCTATGGGCATTTCTGCACTTGTGGGCCACCTGTTTGGAGTAAGTCCCGCCTAAAGCTGCGCCTGGATCCTCAGGTGAGCTGCACAAACGCGCCATGCAAGTTGCTGCAGATGGCTGAAAATCCTCCTAAATCACGGCGGGGCTATCTTGGCCCTTTCAAATTGATTTAGACTGAAGTCAAGCCGCCCATCATTTGGCGAGCTGATCACCCAAACAGGGTAACAGGAGCCTTCATGCCCAAATCCAATCTGACGCATCGCTGTCTGGTGGCCTCACCGGAAATGCAGGATCCCCTGTTTGCCCATTCGCTGGTCTATATTGCCCGCCACGATGAGGATGGCGCGCTAGGGCTGATCATTAATCGCCCCAGCGCCGTGGAATTGGCGGATTTACTCACCGATTTACAGATCAATGCCGATCACGTTAGTCGGCAAAAAGTCTTTGAAGGGGGGCCAGTTCGTCCCGAAGTGGGCTTTGTCATGCACACCGGCAATCCGGTCTGGCACTCCTCCATCGCGGTGAGCGAAAACGTCTGCATTACCACCAGCAAGGACATTCTGGAGGCGATTGCCCACAACGAAGGCGTAGAGCGCTTTCAGATCATGCTGGGCTATTCCAGCTGGGCACCGGGACAACTGGAAAACGAGCTAAGCCATGGCGACTGGCTAACCTGCGAACCCGACATGAGCCTGTTATTCAGCGTGCCACCCGATCAGCGCTGGCAGGCCGCCACCGAAAAGCTCGGGATCAATACCGTCTGGCTGTCCAGTGACATTGGTCATGCTTAAGTGGTTATGTTAAAAGAGTCATGTTTGAAGAGTCATGTTTAAAGAGTCACGCCTCAATGGCCATGCTTGAATTTATGCTGCCTGCTGAGTTCGATACACTACCATGACCAACGCTGAATCGACGATAGCGCAGTACCGTCACGCCGCCAGTGTGATGGGCTTTGATTTTGGCTCACAAAAAATGGGCATGGCGATTGGTCAATCAATCACGGGCACCGCAAGCCCCCTGCCCCTGGTTGTCATGAAAGACGGCATTCCTCAATGGGAATCCCTGCTGGCGATTGTGTCGCAATGGCGACCCGCGCTGTGTGTCGTCGGTTTACCGCTCAACATGGACGATAGCGAATCCGAGCTCTCGCTACGCGCACGAAAATTTGCCCGCAGGTTGAGGCATTTCAGCCAGATTCCCGTGGTGATGGTGGATGAACGACTTACCACCCGGGAGGCTCGCGAGCATTTGAAACACAAGGAAAAAACCGGAAAAAACCACACCGCAGCGGATTCCGTTGCTGCCATGCTGCTTGTGGAAAGCTGGTTTCGGGAAATGGAAGGTGTGCTTCCCTGAACGAGGGACTTAGCACGACACCAATCCATTCATTATTACGAATTCGTTCTGTATAAGTGACGCTCAGGGCTGTTATTCATGCTTAGGGCTGTTTCAGATATGGCCAGGCGGCCCGCAAATAGATCACCATCGACCACAGCGTGAGGATCACTGCGCCATACATCAGCGTATAAGAAATGGCATCAAAGCGCGGCATATTCAGCAAAAATGCCGTGATGGCAATCATTTGCAGGGCTGTTTTGAATTTGCCGATGTTGGAGACGGCCACACTGGCCCGCGCGCCGAGTTCTGCCATCCACTCACGGAGTGCCGACACGGTGATTTCACGCGAAATGATCACGATCGCCGCAAAGGCCATGGCAATGTTGGGCCGCCACTGCACCAGTACCACCAGCGCCGCGGCGACCATCAGCTTGTCTGCGACTGGATCAAGAAAACGTCCAAACGCCGAGGTCTGATTCAGCGCCCGCGCAAGATAGCCATCCAGCCAGTCGGTCACGGCTGCCAGCACAAAAACGCCCGCCAGCGTCAAGTGCCGTAACAGGCTGCCCGCATGACCCAGTATGCCAATGGCAGGCGGCCAGTAGGCGATCAGCAAAAACACCGGTATCAGTACAATCCGCGCGAGCGTCAGTAAATTGGGGATCGTCCATAGCACCGAACCCGACACGGGTGGAGGCACAGGAAGTGCTGTAGAACTACGATTGAGGTCTGTCATGCCTTCTCACAATCTGGTCACAATCTGGTCACAATCTGGTCACTCACAAACTGGTCACAATTCGGGCGGGCCACTCAATTGGCAATGCCAAGCCAATCCGTTTCGGCGGCGCACCCTGAACTGGCCTATACTTCATCATAGCAGAGCCGATACTACCGGGCCGATTTTTTCTATGGCAGAAAATGCCTGGAAAAAATGCCTTTTGCCCCGATTTACCCCTGTACTGACCGCGAGTTGATATTCCCTGCCTCAATGATGACCAACAATTCCACCACGCATGCTCCGCCTGTCCTGCCAGCCTCGTCCGCTGACCAGATACCGCCCTCTACACCACCGACCGGGGCCTGGCCGGTATTACGCGAATTATTGCCCTATCTTTGGCCACGGAATGCACCCGCGCTACGGATTCGCATGGTGGTGGCGTTGCTGCTGTTATTTGCTGCCAAAGGGGCGAATGCCTATTTGCCGGTATTGTATAAAAAAGCCGTGGATGCACTCAGCCTCACTCAACCCGCCATTCTGCTGGTGCCGGTAGGACTGATCATTGCGTATGGATTCGTGCGGGTCAGCGCGCTGGCGTTTACCGAACTTCGGGACAGCCTGTTTGCGCGGGTGCAACAGCATACAGTTCGGATCGTGGGTGTGCGGGTGTTTCGGCATTTGCAGCAATTATCCTTGCGTTTTCACCTCAATCGGCAGACCGGCGGCGTCAATCGCTCCATCGAACGCGGCACCCGAGCAGTGGATACCCTATTGTCGTATCTGGTGTTTAGCCTGTTTCCCACCTTTTTTGAAATCGGTCTGGTCACGCTCCTGTTGTGGCATTTTTTTAATGGCTGGTTTGCGCTGGTGACACTGCTCACGGTGCTCAGTTATGGCATTTATACCTTTAGCATTACCGAATGGCGCACCCGTTTTTATCGGGAAATGAATGAAGATGAAAGTCGTGCCAATACGCAGGCCATTGATTCCCTGCTGAACTTTGAAACCGTCAAATATTTTAATAACGAAGAACTCGAAGTCAGTAAATACAATGCCTTACTACGTAAACTGGAAGACTCCTCCGTTCGTAGCCAGACCAGTCTGTCGCTCTTGAATGTCGGGCAAAACCTGATCATTTCGATCGGCCTCACTATCATGATGATCATGGCCGCCAAAGGCATCGTCAATGGCCACATGAGTATCGGTGACTTTGTGATGGTGAATACGTATTTGCTGCAGCTGTATCAGCCCCTGAATGGACTTGGCTTTGTGTATCGGGCGATTAAACGCGCCTTTACCGATATGGAAACCATGTTTGGCCTGCTGTATACCGAGCGGGAAATCGCCGACAAATCTAACGCTCCCGCCTTGCGGATTCAGGGGGGTAACGTCGTGTTTGATCAGGTGGTCTTTGGTTACGACACGCGCCGGATCATCCTTCATGGCCTGTCACTGACCATTCCCGCCGGTAAAAAAGTCGCCGTGGTCGGTCATTCCGGCGCTGGGAAATCCACACTGAGCCGCTTGCTGTTCCGGTTTTACGACGTGCAGGCAGGCAGTATCCACATTGATGGGCAAGACGTGCGGGAGGTGACGCAGGAAAGTGTACGCCAGGCGATCGGCATCGTACCGCAGGACACGGTACTGTTTAACGACACCATCCGCGCCAATATCGCCTATGGCCGCCCCGGTGCCAGTGACGCCGAGATTGAACAGGCTGCGCAGCTGGCGCATATCCATGACTTTATTCTGGCGATGCCTGATGGCTATAACACCGTCGTGGGTGAGCGCGGCCTCAAACTGTCCGGCGGTGAAAAACAGCGGGTGGCGATTGCCCGTACCATCCTGAAAAATCCGGCGATTTTAGTCTTTGATGAAGCCACCAGCGCGCTGGATACCCGTACCGAACGCGCCATTCAGGCCAATTTGCAGGAACTGAGTCAGGGCAAAACCACCCTGGTTATTGCCCACCGGCTGTCCACGGTGGTCGATGCCGATCAGATCGTGGTGATGTCTCAAGGTACGATCATCGAACAAGGCCACCACAGTGACCTACTGGCGCGTGATGGCGTGTACGCGGCGATGTGGCGTCAACAAGCCGCTGAATCCATGGGCTAAAGGCAGATGCCAACGGCAACCTGACGCATCTTTAAGGGATTGTCGGTGCAATCCGTCATTTTCAGCCAGCCGATTTTCCGTTAATGTGCGACATCGGCGCAGACTTTCTCAGTCTATACACGCCCGAGGCACTCGATTGCCGTGTATTACAACAGCAGCACAGCTGCCAGCTATGGAGCAAGAGCGGGATGAGCAACACCAAAACCTGGGGCGCCTGGATCGTATTGGCCGTCATTATCATCGCCATCGGTTCGTTATTACTGTGGCTCAAACCCGCGGATTCCCGTGTGACCACAACCAATGGCACAGCCGGCAGCCGTGCAGCGGGCACACCCGGCCCCACAGCTGTCTTTGCCCAGGCGCAAAGCAGTCAGCTCCCTCCTGGCACCCAATTGAATGGCCCTCTGCCCACTCTGGCTCCCTCCCTGCAAGGCACCCAGATTGATTGTCCACTGGTGGTTTCAGCGACTGGGGAATTGACGCTGACACCCGGCATTCGGAACTGTTTTGATTATTTCTTTACCTCTATTGGCGAAAAAACCGAAAGCCAGCTGATCGCAGACATCCGTCAGTATTTAAAAGCCACCCTTCCTGCTTCCGCACAGGCCTATGCCATCAAATTGCTGGATCAATACGTTGCCTATAAACACGCCGAATCCACCGTTCAAGGCAAAATCGACACCCAAAATCCAGACTCAATCCAAACTGTTCTCAACCAGCTCAAACAGCTGCGGCGTCAGTTCTTCAGCGCTGCCGAAGCAGAAGTCTTTTTTGGCGATGAAGAAGCCTATAACCAATACACCATCGACAGCATTCGCATTATGAAAACCCCCGGACTGAGCGCTTCGGAAAAAGCCGCCAAGACCGCCGCACTCATCAATCAATTGCCGCCTGAAATGGCCGAAAACATGCGCACCTCAATGCAGTATGATTCGCTGCAAAAACTGACGGAAGAAATTAAAGCCAAAAACGGCTCCCCAGCAGAGTTGCGGCAAATGCGTGAGCAACTGGTCGGTGCAGCGGCGGCAGACCGTCTGGCCGCGCTCGATACCGAACAGGCAAGCTGGCGTAGCAAAGTGGATAGCTATCTGGCAGATCGCGAAAAAATTCGCCAGCAATTCCCCGAAGGCAGTGATCGTGATCAGGCCATCGCCAGCCTGCGGGAACGCCAGTTTGCAACGCCTGAAGAACGTCTGCGCGCCGAGTCCTATGAAGCAATGAAAGATCGTGGGGAAAAATTCCCGGATTAACAGTAAGATAAAATAATCATTCTCAAGACGACTTCCTGAGCAAATCCGTGTTGAGCACTGTAAAAAAACCCGATCTGCATTTTGCTGATCGGGTTTTTGGTTTAGAACACAAAAAACAGCGCCGGTACCGCTTGATGACAGCTGATCAAATCCGGCCAGAGGTATCACAACTGTCGATATTACCGGATTGAAAACCTTGCTGAAACCAGTGCATCCGCTGGGCACTGGTACCATGGGTGAAACTTTCCGGGACCACATAACCCTGACTGCGACTTTGCAGTCGGTCATCGCCAATCTGGGTAGCAGCATTCAGGGCTTCTTCAATATCACCCGCCTGTAAAAAATTCACCCGCTGCTGGGTTTGATTGGCCCACACCCCCGCCAGGCAATCGGCCTGCAGTTCCTGACGAACCGACAGTGCATTTGCCTGCGCCTCACTGGCGTTCTGGCGGGCACGTTGCATCTGCTCAGCAATTCCCATCAAATTTTGCACATGGTGGCCCACTTCGTGCGCAATCACATAGGCTTGGGCAAAATCACCCGCCTGATCACTGGCCGCATTGCCACTGTTTTGCTGTTCCCCACTAATGCCCAATTGCCGGCGCATATCCCGAAAGAAGCTCATGTCCAGGTACACTTTCTGATCGGCAGGACAATAAAACGGCCCCATCGCCGACTGTGCCGTTCCGCATGCTGATTGCACCATACCACTGAACAGCACCAGTTTTGGGGGCTGATAGCGCGAACCACGCTCTGCAAAGATTTTTTGCCAGGTATCCTCGGTATCCGCCAGAACTGTTGAGACAAACTGACGCGTCTGCGCTTCTTCAGCCGTTTCCTGCACCGGCCCGCTGGCTTGACGATTTTGCTGAATCGCCTGACCGGCATTCATCACGACGGAAGGATCCACACCCAGAAATTTCCACAGTACAAACGCAAGCACCATGGTGCCAATGCCTCCACCCACACCCACGGCACGCATGCCGCTTCCGCGTGCATCCTCAACATTGTCACTGGTTCGACGATTTCGCCATTCCATTTTAATTCTCCATCGCGCCCTGAAGACCGGCGGCTCAATTCATTTACTTTCAGGCCAAGCCACTGGCTTATAACAAACCAGATCAGCTTGCCGCTCCAGACATGCTCTTGATACTAATAGAAGGTGCAGAGGGTGTAATCAGCACCTTTCCACTGATGTTATACGGTTTTTGTAACTCACTGACTTTACATGTATCTCTGGACGATCCCCAAAGACTTGCTTATGCTAGGAGACGCCAGGCTAGCGAATGGATTGTATGCCTCCCCAAAACACTGCGCGACGGTATCCCGAAATACCGCTCCCACTAATGACAACACTCTTCCCCCCGATCCTGAGGATACTGGGTGGAATGGTGTTGATCGTGTGGTGTACCAGTTTAGGGTCTGCATTGCCAGCTCAGATTAGCCTTAAGGATTTTCATGTGCCTTACGACATGAAAATCGACGCGCTGGCTTTTATACTAGGGATTATTCTCAGCTACCTACTAACCGTTACCGTACTGTTTCTTGCCCGTCAATTTTCTGTGTTACCAACACACTCCAGTAATGTGGTGTTAACACTTGTAGACTGGTTGATGTCGGTGTTCATGCTGGCGGTATTGTCTTCCAATCCAGATTCTGCCCTGCTTATACCTGCCTTCTCGATGATCACCGTGATAACGGCGATTCGATGGCGTTATCAGACCATTAGCGTGCTCTTACTCGTGGTCGCTTTTTTTGTGTTGCGCCCTAACAATAGCCCTGAGCTGGGAGCGTTAAATGGCGTTAAACATCTGATGATTGGATGGTTAACGCTTGCCAGCCTGATTATCGGCTGGCTCAATCAAAGCCATTCTGGCTCTGGCCTGCCGTCAGGATGGTCAGATTCAGACCTCGCCCTGCCCGATTTTCTACTGAGATATGAGGCAAGCACTTATTTGCTCGACTACCTCCATCGCACAAACATGCCTGTTTCTGTGTTGATGATGGATCTGAATGTCCCGATTCGCTTACAAATCAACCTGATGGCCCAGACTGCCATCCAGCTGTCTCACCTCCTGAGGCCGCTGGATGTGATGATTCGTTATGAGGAGGCCTTTTTGGTGCTGATATTACCTGCAACGACGAATCAGGATGCTCATCACCTCATTAGTGCGATTCAATTTGAACAGCTGGATTTACCAGCGGCGGCCTCTCCCCGTTTTGTGCTTGCACTCTTGCCACCCGTGAATTCAGAACTCGATTCTCTTTTAAATCATATGAAACTTACGTTACTGGAACAGCGAAATCAGGAAAATGTTCCAAGGCTTTCATCTCTGGATAGCGGTTAGTAAGTCGAAAATTCTGCTGTTTTTTGATCGATTGTCGAACATTTTTGTGGTTTTTTTACAACGTGAATGCTACGATTCACCCGCAAATTAATCTGACCCTATGATTATCGTTTTACCTAGGTAGGGGACAGGGATAGCATTCGGTATGGATTAATCGCTGGTTTTCGAAAACCCTTTTTTTTTCAATGAGAGTAATGCCATGCAACTCACCAAAATCGCCGCTGCTGCTGCTATCGCTGCTTCCCTCGTATTCGTTGGCTGCCAAAAGCACGAAGCCGAACAAGCTCAAGACGCTGCTGCTAACGCTCAAGACGCTGCTGCTCAAGCTTCCAGCGCCGCTACTGATGCTGCTGCTGCCGCTACCGACGCTGCTGCTACCGCTGCTACCGCTCCTGCTGCTGCTGCTGACGCTGCCAACACTGCTGCTGCTGCCGCTACCGATGCTGCCAACAGCGCTACTGCTGCTGCCGGTGCTGCAACTGACGCTGCTACCAGCGCTGCCGCTGCCGCCGCTCCTGCTGCCAAGTCCTAATCTGGATTTGTGGAATGCAAAAAAGGAAGCTTCGGCTTCCTTTTTTATTTGTCTTACGCTCCATGTGCCGTAATGTGTCATGATTAGCGACAGTCAAACAGGTGTATCGACTTGGGCCACAGGCTGGGAACTGACCTGCTGTTCACACAAGAGAAACCCATAAAAAAACCAGCAAGAAATAAGGACAAGTGCCGGCCCACTCATCCTCCTTTATCCTCGCCATATTGTCTCTAAGTCAGGCCAGCTTTATCGCGGTGAATGCAACTGATGTAACTGTCGACTCACCTGCACCTATCGACTCACCTCCACCTATGGACTTACCATTTTAAGAAATCAGCGTATAAACTCGACTTTTAAAAAATGGCTCTAAAACTCAGCTTTCGGTAGAACCTGTACGCTCCTGCTCAACGCGGTAACGGAATTTTTGACCGGCGCGGAAAGTAACGACCCGGCGGGCGCTGATTGGAATCTCTTCGCCCGTCTTGGGATTTCTACCGGGGCGTTGACGTTTGTCGCGCAATTCAAAGTTGCCAAAACCCGAGAGTTTGATCTGATTACCTGCGATCAGTGCCTGACTGATTTCATCAAAAAACGTTTCCACCATTTGTTTGGCTTCACGACGATTAATCCCGGATTTTTCGCTGAGATGGTCGGCCATCTCCGCCTTGGTCAATGCGCTCATGATGCCCTCACTGCAATTCCATGGGTTAAGGTCAGTTGATCAATCACACGCTGCATACCAGCACGGATTTCATGATCTTCCAGAGTTCGATCAACTTCTTGCCAGAGCATTCCGACTGCCAGTGATCGCTGTCCCGTGGGAACACTCTGTCCGGTATAAACATCAAACAGCCAAAGGTCGCTCATTTGGGGACCTGCTGCCTGCCGAATTGTGTCAAACAATTGATCAATGGAGATGGTAGCATCAATTAAAAAGGCAAGATCGCGTCTTACATGAGGAAAACGTGAGAGTTCTGTAAAATCAGGGTGAAAGGGCTGCTGCAAGGGATGAATATCCATTTCGGCCACCCATGTCGGGCCAAGATCCAGCGCCTGCTCCACATTGGGATGCAACCTGCCAAGATACCCGAGTGTTTTGCCATTCAGTTCAAGCCGGGCCGATAGTCCCGGATGTAGCCAGGGAAATTCTGCCTCCGCACCTCTCACAAAAGCGGGAAAGCACCGTGCTGCCGACAGGACGTGCTGTATATCGCCTTTAAAATCGAAAAAATCCACCGGCTGCGGTTTGCCATGCCAGGACTCAGGCTGAGCACTGCCCATGGCAATCATGGCCAGCGTGGGAATTTGGGCAAGATCCTGAATGGCCTGGTTGCTTGCAGAAAGGAATCTTAATCCCGTCTCAAAAAATCGCACCGTCTGCTGCTGGCGATTTCGGTTGTACTGCACACAGGGCAACAGGCTGCTCAACAGGGTTGACCGCATCACACCGAGCTCACTGGAAATGGGGTTCGCCAGTGCTAATGGGGTCGCCTCCGGATTCAGCGTTTTTTCAATCGTCAGATCACTGAAACTGAAGCTAATCGCCTCCTGATAGCCCTGCATCACCAGTGTATGCCTCAGTGTCTGTAAATCCAGTCGATCTGCTGTTGGGCGCAAAGCCATATCAAAATGTGGCAATCGGGTCGGCAAATGATCGTACCCGACCATACGAGCGATTTCTTCGACCAAATCCTCCGGAATGGCCACATCAAAGCGCCAGCTTGGGGGCGTTACTTGCCAGCCGTCCGCAGTCGTTTCTACCTGCATACCGAGCCGCTCCAGCAAACCTGTGATGGCTTCATGCTCCGGCAAAGTACCCAGCAATCGCTGAATCCGGGCAGGACTCAGCAAAATGGGCGTCTGTTTTGGCAGTTCGCCTGACTCCACGATCGTCAGGGGACCAGCGCTTCCGCCTGCAATCTCCATGATCAGGGCTGTCGCGCGTTCGATGGCCTGTACAGTGATGCCGGGGTCTACCCCACGCTCAAAGCGCTGTGAGGAATCAGTATGCAAGCCATACCGGCGTGCCCGGCCCGCAATGGCCAAGGGATGAAACCAGGCGCTTTCCAGAATAATACGCTGCGTCTGATCCTGTACGCTGCTGCCTTTGCCCCCCATTACCCCCGCCAGCGCCACCGGTTGATCGCCCGCGCAGATCAACAGCGTATCGTCATCGAGCGTCACCGTTTGATCGTTCAGCAGTGTCAGGGATTCTCCAGCACAGGAAGTACGCACGACAATCCCAGGAACAGCATCCGCATCAAAGGCATGCATGGGCTGCCCCAGCTCCAGCATCACATAATTGGTCACATCGACCAGCATGCTGTGCGCCCGAATGCCAGAGCGGCTCAAACGCTGCACCATCCACTCGGGGGTTGGTTTGGTGGTATCCATGCCACTGAGCAACCGGCCAACATAGCGACCACATCCTTTCGAGCGAATCTCTACCGGGATGGTGGGCAAACTGCTGTCCACCGGTACCGGTTCAACATCTACCGTGTTTAACGCGAGTCCATTAATCGCTGCCACTTCACGCGCTAGGCCGAGCCCACTCAGGCAATCGCCCCGATTGGGTGTAATACCCAGCTCAATGATCTGATCGTCCAGCGACAATAATTCCCGAATGTCCTGGCCTACAGGACTCTGTGGCGGCAGAATCAGCAACCCATCAACCACATCCTCCAGGCCAATCTCACTGGCTCCGCACAGCATCCCCTGTGATTCCACGCCGCGTAATTTGCCCTTCTTGATCTGCAGGCCACCCGGGAGTACCGCACCCACCGTTGCAACGGGTACTTTCTGGCCGGTCGCCACATTGGGCGCGCCACAGACGATTTGCAAGGGCTCTTCGTTGCCAATGGACACCCGTGTAACACGCAGTCGGTCTGCATCGGGATGAGGATCCACGCTCAGCACTTCGCCTACGACGATGCCTTTAAAGTGAGCCGCTGCAGGTGAGACATCATCCACCTCCAGTCCCGCCATAGTGAGCTGATGCGCGAGGGTTTTGGTGTCCACAGGCGGGTTTACCCACTGCCTGAGCCACTGTTCACTGATTTTCATAACCGTATTTCTCAAAAATGGGGCGACATGGGTGCTAGTGATCGCGTGTAACTCAGGTAGTACTCAGGAACTTCTCAGATATTACCCAGGAATTACTTATGAGCTCATCAAGAGGCAATCACGCTTAAAACACGCTTAAATCACGCTTAAATCACGCGCAAATCAGGGCATTACCGTACCTAGGAAAATTGCCGCAAGAAGCGAATATCATTTTGAAAAAACAACCGCAGGTCATTGACGTTATAACGCAACATGGCAAAACGCTCGACACCCAGACCGAAGGCAAATCCCGTATAGCGCTCGGGATCGATGCCCACGCTGGTCAACACCGAGGGATGTACCATGCCACAGCCCAATACTTCGAGCCACCGCCCCCGCTCATCCAGTATGTCCACCTCTGCAGAGGGCTCGGTAAATGGAAAATATGAAGGCCGGAAGCGGATAGTCAGTTCTTGCTCAAAAAATACCTTAAGAAACTCAACGATCAAGCCTTTTAATTCAGCAAATGTCGCCGACTCCGCCACCACCAGTCCTTCAATCTGATGAAACATCGGCGAATGGGTCTGGTCGGAATCACAGCGATAGACCCGCCCTGGACAAATGATCCTTATCGGTGGCTGGCTGGTTTCCATCGTGCGAATCTGCACTGAGCTGGTGTGGGTGCGCAGGAGATGGCTGGCGTCAAAATAAAAGGTGTCGTGCATGGCCCGTGCGGGATGGTGCCCAGGAATATTAAGCGCCTCGAAATTGTGATAATCGTCTTCCACTTCTGGCCCAGTGACCACCTGAAAGCCGGCTCGCTCAAAAAATCCGCTGATCCGCTCCAGTACCTGAGTCACTGGATGGACACTTCCCAGTGACTGGCCACGACCCGGCAAACTGATATCCACCGCTTCGGACGCAAGCTGACGCGCCAGCGCTTCCTGCTCCAGTATATGCTGTCGGTCGGCCAGCGCCGTATTGAGCGTCACCCGCACCTCATGCAATGCTGCGCCCTGCATCTTTCGCGCCTCGGCATCCAGACTGCCCAGCTGACGGGATGCCTCAGCTAACTGGCTTTTTTTCCCCGTGAACTGCACACGCAGCTGCTCAAGCGCAACCAGTGTCTCTGCTGACGCAATCGCTGCTGTCGCTTCTGACAGCAAAGCATCCCAAGTCATGCCAAATCTCTGTTTAAAAGAATATTCCCATAATGGTAACGCAGTTTCCCCTATCGGCTCCAGCGCTGCCATCCTGTTTGGTGTTTGCTCAATAGCCTTAGGACTGACGGTCCATTAACAGCATGCCAATGGCACGCAGTAGATCGGCTTCATCTCCAAATTCCGATAGGGCCGACATGGCCTGCTGGTTGAGCTCCTGAGCCAAAGTCTGGGCCTGCTCCAGACCCAGCAAAACCGGATAAGTCGACTTTTGCAAATGGGCATCTGCACCCGCCTGCTTGCCGAGCATTTCTGTCGTTCCCGTCACATCCAGTACATCGTCCTGAACCTGAAATGCCAATCCCAGGTGTTCTGCAAACCGCAAGGCTGATTCATACGCAGGCTGACCAGGCACAGCACCCCCTGCCAGCAATCCCATTTCAACCGAGGCCCGAATTAATGCTCCGGTTTTATGACGGTGCATGGTTTCCAGTTCCTCCAAAGAAACCCTACGGGTCTCTGCCTGCACATCCATCACTTGTCCAGCCACCATGGCAGTCTCGGCTTTTGCCAGACTCCGCAGCTGCCTGAGCACAGTCATCGCACACACTTCCCCAGAACTCTCCTGGGCTGAATCCTGAGAAAATGCCGATAAGCGCGTTTCTCCCGACAACACCTCAAATGCCAATGACTGCAAGGCATCTCCTGCAAGCACTGCTGTCGCTTCATCAAATGCGATATGGCAGGTCGGCTGGCCACGACGCAAATCATCATCATCCATACAAGGGAGATCATCATGCACCAAGCTATAACAATGGATTAGCTCCACCGCAAGCGCCGCCCTGACACTCGCTTCCCAGGCCCGGCTCTCTGTCCTGAGAAAACCTTCATTCACCATGGCACAGCCCGCAAATACCAGTAAGGGGCGGATGCGTTTTCCACCCAGCATCACGCTATGATAGGCGGCAGCTTTCAACGGTTCTGGCCATTCCAGCTGACGCAATAGCTGATCCATAGCTTTCTGGAAATGGTCACGACACAGCGATAGGGCTGCATCGGCTGATTGATTGGCGGCATTGGGAATACTGGCATTGAGCATTCTAAACTCCATAAAAAACGCTCCCTAAGGAGCGTTTTATCATCCATCGAGTGGATATCAAGCGATTATTCTGCAGTCGCAGCGGTCGCTTTGGCTGGCTTACGGCCAGTTAGTTTTTCACGGATACGGGCAGATTTACCAGCACGATCACGCAGGTAATACAGTTTGGCACGACGCACCGCACCACGGCGTTTCACTTCAATGCCAGCAACCAGCGGAGAATGTGTCTGGAATACGCGCTCAACGCCCACACCATTGGAAATTTTACGTACCGTAAACGCAGAGTTCAGGCCACGGTTCTTGATCGCAATCACCACACCTTCATAAGCCTGAAGACGCTCACGATCACCTTCTTTGACCTTAACCTGAACAATAACAGTGTCACCAGCCGAAAAAGGAGGGATATTGGCTTTCAGCTGGGCATTTTCTACCAACTGAACCAGGGGATGTTTTCCACTCATGTGGGTCACTCCAAAATGACTTCAGCACAGGCTGAAATCTGGGGATAGAGGCTCAAGCGCATACCACCCGTTAATCATCCCCACGCAGGCGCGTGAGGTACGAGCCAGGACTGAAGCTCAGTCACTGGAATTTCTTTGCCCGGTTCTTTCCTTCAGCCATTGACGATGCTGGGGACTCAACTGGGCATGTTCAAGCAAATCTGGTCGCTTCTCGTGCGTTCGGAGCAGCTTCTGTTCCAAACGCCAGCGCTCAATGGCCGCATGATGACCACTCTTGAGCACCTCCGGCACCACCATCCCTTCAAACTCTTCGGGGCGGGTATAGTGAGGACAATCCAGCAAACCGTCGACAAACGAGTCTTCCTGTGCTGAACGTTCATCCCCCATCACCGAGGGCAAGCGCCGAATCAGGCTGTCCATCAGGACCATCGCCGGTAACTCACCACCACTCAGAACGTAGTCACCAATAGAAAGCTCCAGATCGACATAGCGGTCAAGCAGTCGCTCATCAATGCCTTCGTAGCGACCACACAACAAGATCAGCGCCTTATGCTGGCCAAGCGTCACCACACGGGATTCCGTCAGTTCCCTGCCTTGCGGTGACAGATAAATGACCAAAGGGTCATCCACTCCGTCCTGCACGGCGAGGTCCCGGGCATGCCGAATAGCACGCGCCAGCGGTGGAGCCTGCATCACCATGCCTGGCCCACCTCCAAAGGGACGATCATCCACCCGTCGATTCGGGTCATCACTGAAATCCCGGGGATTAATCAGCGTGAGCCGAGTTTTATCCTGTCGAAACGCCCTGCCACTGATTCCGTGATCGGAAAGTGCAGTAAACATCTCAGGAAACAGCGTGATGACAGCAAACCACAGCATTGGCCATCACCTTTACGAAATCCATGCCCTGCACTCATTCCGAGCGCACAGGAACACAGAGCAGCTTCCACAACGCCCATCAGGCCAGCACAAAGCCTATCGGGCCAAATACGAGCTGTTCATTACTTTAGTAATCAACACCCCAGTTGACCTCGATGCGACCTGCAACCTCACCCGATGCGGATGTTTCTGGCAGCTTCACCGAGTGGATCACGGATGAATGCCATGGAATCCAGCGCTCCTCGGCATCCACGCTACCCGCACAGGCACACACCACCATCACATCATTGGCGCCGGTTTCAAACAGTTCGGACACCACACCCAGCAACACATCATGCTGACCATCAGCGCCGATGCCCCAAACTGGCAGACCTTTCAAATCTGACCAGTAATACTCATTGGCTGCAGCACGTGGCAATTGAGTGCGTGAAATCCAGAGTTCGGTACCCACCATGTGCTCAGCAGCGGTTCTGTCAGCAACACCATCAAGCAAAACAACGAGCCCTTTACCCTGCGCACGCCAGCGCTTGACTGCAACGGTCTGCCAGACACCCGCACGTTGAATCCACCAAGGCTGATAAGCAAATATATTGCTGATCGGATCTGTTTCCGCGTACACCCAGAGCCAGCCCTGAATGCCATAAGGCGCTCGCAGCTGGCCTATGGTAATGAGATCAGCAGGAACATCCATCATCACAGTGCCAAAGTTCATTCAACAGGAAAGCACCACTTCCCACTTCCACAGCCTTAACTTAGTTAAGGCGGAAATGGGAAGAATCGCTCTCGTGTACTCTTAGGCAGCAGTTGCTTTGGCAGATTGCGCCGCCAAAGAGGCAACACGCTCAGAAGGCTGTGCACCCTGACTAACCCAATGCTGATAACGCTCAGCGTTCAGACGCAGCTTTTCAGCATTACCCGTTGCGCTAGGATTAAAAAACCCCAGACGCTCGATAAAACGACCATCACGCGCATTACGGCTGTCGGTCACAATCACCTGATAAAAGGGACGTTTTTTAGCACCACCACGGGCCAGACGAATAACGACCATACCACTATCTCTCTGTAGTCAAAGCAGGCAAATGGGCTGTCTGCCCAAAAAGGCGAGTATTTTACGATAGAGCCTCAAAAAAAAGAAGCCCTAAAACTGAATTAATGTGACCAATCCGATGTGGCACTGAGTGTACACACAGCGGCACCCTTGGCCCAGCATTTCCATCCCTGATCATTCAATACAATGGAGCCATCATTGATCTGACTCCCTTGTGGTGTGGCGGTGAGTGTCCAGCTGTCATCAAGACCATCGCCATTGCTGTCGGTTTTAGCCAGTACCAGTCCATAGCGTATGTCCGAGCCGGACTTGGGAAACGTACTACCGCCATACAGTGCCGTATTGCTTAGAACTGCATTCTGATAGCTGTTGTTTGCCATTTTGTAGGCTGCCAAACGGGAAGAAATATTCCCCATTTCTGTTTGCATTTCTACACGCTTGGTACGACGAACGGATTCTTTATATGAGGGCATCGCGATTGCAGCAATGACCGCAATAATCGCCACTACTATCATTAATTCAATAAGGGTAAATCCCTGTTGCGCACGACTTAGCATGGGCTTTAATTCCATTGTTGTGCCTTTCGGCACCTTAGTCACGTTGATACCACAGACTTTACCACGCCTCAGTACTGGCGCCACAGTCTGTAGAACTCGTCGTCAATGCTGCAGTTGTTTTGCACTTTAGTCCACTACTGGTGAATAGCATGTATTCGCTGGATTTGATCACACGATGGCTGGTATTGGGCTCCGCCAGCATAAACCAGCTTTGTCCATTAATCGCTGTGCTGGTTAACGATAAGCTGCGGCTCGTACCATCCCCCAGCGTGATTTTATATTTATAATCGGTCAAACCCGAGCCAATTGGAACATAAATCGTTCGCGCAGTGCTCCCATCCGAATACCCATAACTTGGCACAAAATTGATGTAGTTCAAATTTTTTGCACGATAACGTGCCAACTGCTCAGCCAGCGCCATCATGGACGATTGGGCATCGGCGCGGGCCGCGCGCCGGATGTACTGGTTGTAACTTGGCAATGCCACCGCTGCGAGAACACCAACTATCATAACCGCCACCATCAGTTCGAGCAGGGTAAACCCCTGCTGTCGCTGACTGATGGCATCTTTATACAGTTTCATAAAGGTCGGCCTTATTTAAATTTTGAGGGATCAGGCCGCTTTTCAAACCAGGCCGTTGGGATAACAGTCGGCGTACTGGTGTAATTGTACGTATTCTGGTTTGGCTGGTTGATGCTATTAGTGACGTTCGGCTGATTGAAACCGATCGCGATTGTCCGGCCATCCGTTCCCGTCGGAGCAATCGTGATTCCCTGAATCCCTGCTCCCAAGCGGAATATGCCATAGGGCGTAGAACCCGTAATATCCGGGCAAACGCCATAGGGCAAGCAGAACCGGTATAAATCGGTAGCGCCTACCACTTTCGCACTACAGTCAGATGCGTTGTTGAGGTCTAACTTAGGATCATATACTGGCATATACAAGTCACCACGCAGCGCATAGCCTTCTTCGTAATTCTTTTTGGCACCTGTGACAGTACCTGTCAGATCATGGTACCAGCCGCGCTTGGCAGCCGACGCGCCTTTCATCGCTGTATAGGTGGTGGTGGTAGGGCCAGCAACCAAATCACCGAGGGCTATCGTCGCTTTTGTAGTATAGGTCGAATCCATCAGGGAAGCCTGTGTTACATCGCGATCAATAAAGCCATAGATCCGGTTATTATTTGTCGCAGTAACTCCTTTTCCACCCAGATCCGTCGCCAAAATGTCCAGAGGATTGCTGCGATCGCCACTGCCGATACTCACTACTGCAAAACGATCCACACCATCTTCATGAATGGTAACTACAGGCCGCTCATAAAAGCGCGGCTTAGTGCTATCCGTATTGGTAATTTTTGCCAGTGTTTTAACCCGTGCAACAAAATTGCCTGTCTTACCACTGGTGAACTGGGAGCGGTTATTTAAATCCACCCGGAATACTTGCCCCCCCAGGTCGGAAAAATATAAATGATCCGTCAGGCCATCTGCATCGCGATCCTGGACATTGATTGAGCCAGGGATACTGTATTTAATGTCTGCATTATCAGCAGTAGAAATCGCCTTGATCAAAGCACCAGTTTCGGCGTTGACTATATAGACGGAGTTACCCAGGGTCGTAGAGGCACCAGTGGCATTAAATGCTGGATCCTCATACTGTGGATCGTACCCTCCACCGACGATCATCACGCGGACGACATTTCCGTTATAACGAATATTGGTTATGACAGGCTTAGACCATGATTGCCCCATTCGTGAATAAGTCGTGTTGGATCCAGTTTCCTGCAGACCCAGCAACGGCGATAGCAATGTGGTGCCAATAACCTTAGGACCAATACGGAACAATAATTTAGGCGCAGAAAGATTTGTCAGATCGAGTCCATAGTAAGCATAACCCCCCATCCGCAAGCCGCCATAGACCTGGACTTTTTTAGCGGATTTTGTGACGGTATCATCGGAATTTGTCGTGGATTTGTATTCTGTATAGGCTGTCCAGGGTCCATCAACCCCTGCCACTGGACGCGGGGCACCCGTAACCAGTGGCTTGAAAGCAGTGCTTTGAGGCGCATTGACCAACATATCACTGGGAATGTAAGCCAGCTTCTCAACGCCGGTATCCCCATCTACTACATGCAGCGCACCATCCATGGAACCATAAACCACTAGATCAGTACGGGCAGTATCGGGAGTGCCGTCTGCCTTAATTTTACCCTGTACTGTCACTACAACCGGTGAAGAATGCGATACTCCGCCGTGCTGGACATAGGGTGCAGCAGGGGCCGCAGGCAGGATGGTGGGCAGAATAGACAGCGCAGGATCGAGCTCATACCCCATAAAGTTAAGCATCTGGAGTTTTTGAGCAAGTGACAGTGTGGTTAGTGCTGTAATATTGGTGATTGTATCGGGCATGGGCGTCAGCGCGGCAGCCGAATCCGATACATTAAACATAACATTGCGCTTAGTAGTGGTGGATGCAGTGGTCGGTACTGGAATGCGCGAGGCAGCACCCCCTACACTCACCAGCGCCTGATCATCCGTTGTGGTGGCATTCCAGTAGTCACGAGTGGTTTTGGACAATGCGCCTGCCCGATCTGCAAATACCAGCTCGCCGTCTGCACCATAGTAGGTGGCATTTTTAGCCTGATATTTTTTGACATTGCCGGTCCAGACCAGATTGGATTTATCAGGAGTGGCTTTCAGCAAGGGCATATAGCCATAAGGCTGCCGCATGGTAGGATCCAGGGTATCCAGAGGAATCGTCACCGACCCGGTAGGAACCGGAGGAATTTCGGTCTTCAGTTCATCCAGGAATTTACGAATACTGTCAACTACAGACTCAGATGTTTCTGCATAATAGAAGCCTCCATTACCAAACCCGCCTACTCCTGCAAACCCAGCAATAGGCGTTCCTGTAGCAGGCTGTGGAGGTTTTTCAGCAATATTACAGGCATTTTTAGCATCGCCTTTCAGATCCGAACACTTATAAAACTCTCTAGGGGACTCAACACTCTGATCGTTAACGTATTTATTGAAAGTTGCCTTGCCAGCCCCTGCAAACACTTTGCCAAACCCAACAAAAGCCGTTTTTAAACGGACAGACTGAGGATTATCCGTCGAGCTATAAAGTCGCTTGCTAAATTTAGCCATACACGACCAGGCATCACCCGTTCCTGTACTTTTAATGGTGGTTGAAACACCAGCAGCCGTCACAGAATTATCATCACACGTGAACCCTGTGTCATTGAGGGCCATTGCCATAACACGCTGCGCTTCAGCCGCACTGGAGTTATTTGGCTCTCCATCCGACAGGAAGTAAATCCCCTGGCCATCACAGCTTGGCTTTCTGTCAGCGACAGCAGCCAATGGCGAATCATAGGGTCCATTCGTCGCTAATTTTGTAGCAGAATTGGAGTTTGGCGTACCACTAATTGGATCACCCGCATTGTTTGGTGTATACCACCAGCCATTAGAGTTACTGGCATTTTTAACCCAGACCATACCTGGAGTTACAGGGGAAGTAGTCGTGGCATTATTTAAGGTTTTGCAGGTTCGTGTAAGCTTTTTATAGTCAATAGCATTATAAACTTTACAAGTCTGATAATAGGGAGTAGTACCCGAATAATACTGATAGATATCATAGGTAGCCACATTCTTCTGATAGGTTGTAGTACCCAGCATATAAGCTGCAGCCTCAGCATACGCATGAGCCGATGGCGTTGAACCCGCAGTTGATAGACCATCTACCGCCGTTTTAATGGCTAATCTCTGCGCAGAACCAACTGCCCCCAAGGGAGCAGCCTTGACCAAAATTTTCCCGGTTTTACTGTCCCCATTACCCGAAAAATGACCCAATCCCATAACCGCAGTAGTAACACTGTCACTTCCATCATTCATAATGGCAAACATGGCGTCTTTTAAGCGTGACAGACGATCATATTTCCTGACCCCTCCGATATCACAGTAATTACGGGGGTAAGATAATCCAGACGAAGTATCTGTGGCTGTATCGGAATATACAGTGCAACTATTATTACTATTAAAATCCTCAGCAATAGAGCCCGATCCCATTGATCCTGATGTATCCAGCATCAACACCAGACTTACTTGACCCGGCTTTGCAATCTGGAACACCTCCAAATCGGATGCCTGAGCAATCGTTGAGTGCATAAACGCTGCCACTGCCATCGACAGTACACAAGGTTGAATTGCCTTCATCGTTTTCATGATCGTTAATCCTTTACTGAGTGCCGCCGGTATTTGGGGTAGATACTTTTAAAGCCGTTAAAATAAAATCCTGCACCTGCGTAGCGGCTGGTGCACCCATGCGCGCCAGACAGTCTCCCAGACCTTCCTTCAAACTATTTTCGCGAACCAAATTATCGGCAATCCGGTTTTGCATACAGGCGCTTTGAATGGTCGAAATATCCGAACTCGCCATACCGGGTAAAATCGAGGTTGAATACACCGTCACCAGTTTAGGCTGTTCAGCATATTGCTTGGTATCCGAGCCTTTTTCAGCATATTGAAAGGGAATATCTTCCTTGGATTTACGATTTTGCATGACTGATAACTGAGTCACCGCCGTTTTACGCGGGCTAATAAAATCCGCCGTCAAGTCACATAGCCCCGTATTTGTAGAAGCAGTTGCCGAACTGTCTGTAGTGGTAGCACTTGCCACTACTTCACTGGCTTTTTGCACACGGAGATAATCCGTATCGCTCATGGGACGATAACAACTCCAGAACTCGGTTTGCTCGGCACCGGTATTGGTTGCCTGACGCAGGAATGTCCATACCGGACTATTGGCATTTCCGTTGGCAGTAACTTCAATTTTTTGCAGCGCATAATCCGATGACTGAAGCAGCAATGATTTGACCTGCGAATTGGTCGCAATATTTAGGTTGGTTAACCCCTGCCGAATAGCCAGAATCCCAATAATGGTAATCAGCAACAATATCACCAGCACCGAGATCAGCGCTGAACCGGATTGATTCGTTTTCATAGCGACTCTCCCAGGCCATTACGCACCGCAATCGTGGCGGCATAAACCTGCCGGACGTACCGATTGGAGTCAGTATTACTCACTGACTTCAGTTTAACTGTCTGATCCAGCATCGTGAAATTGCCTGAAGGATCCAACAGTTTATTTTTGGAATTAGTCATGGATCGTGCCAATACCGAAATTTGCACACTAACGATACGCGGCCGTGGTCCAGGGCTTCCGTCAGGGTTATTCGGAACCACGATACTCATGTATTCATTGATGGGGTAATACATCAGCCGTGAGCGATCATTGCCAGGATGAACTCCGAGCAGGACATGAAAATGATCCACCCGATTCATGATGATTTGCCCTGCATCTCCATAACTGATATTGCCGTTCAGTGCAGCACTATCCAGCAGCAGGCCATTGGCACCCAGTTTGGTTGGGTCCTTGGTAACATAGCGACCTGCGTCACAGACCAGAGCCAGCGGCTGGTTTGGCTCATTACTATTGGCAATGGTATCTGGCCTTAAAAAATACCGCTCGACCACGACATCACCGTCTACATCCAGTGTATTGTCCATAACGGTGGTACCGGCCGCAGCTTTCTCGGCATCAGTCAGCTCCGTAAAAGAAGCATCTTTTTTAACGGTACGAGGCCCACGGACAAAATTTCCCTCACAATCGTACATGTCCTGCGGAGCACGATACTGGATCACCAGCTGATCACTATTCACCGCAGTACCAGTAGACAGGGTGACATTACTGACTCCTGTCCACTGATTTCCAGAGGCCACCGTCATGCCATCACCGCGGGAGATCAGACCATTTGGCACTACAGCGCCAGCCATTCGAACGCCTTCCAAATTACCCGGTACGTCTATGGAACCACCCGCTGGCACAGCGATATCAGCAGGATCAGAACTCAGCACCAGACCACCCATGACCGTCTGATCATTAATAATCGGTGAAATGGCGTGATAGTTGGCCAGACGCAGGCTTTGGGCGATCACCTCCAGACCAAACAGGCCATTTTCCTGAACTTCTGCCCCACTTTTTTGCATGTTGTAGGACGTCATACCGGTAATAAAGAGCTGCACCGCAGCAGCCGTCACCAATAATCCCAGTACGATCGAGATCATCAGTTCAATCAGGGTAAATCCCTTGGCAGAGTTCATTTAGAGACTCTCCATCATTAAACAGGAGGCAGCAGGGTAGTATTGGCCAGCAGCGCTCAAACAATCTTTAGTGCCATCTGCGCCCAGAGTTGGTGTTGTTTTATTCCAGGCAATGATCGCGCACATACGCCTCATCCCTGCTTGCAAGCCAGGGCAATCCACCAGCCCGACAGCATTTCCTGTCTGGGAAGCGCTCAGTTTTAACTGATAGGCATCGTATTGGGCACGTTCTGTCGCAGTACAGGCATTTGCCACTGTTCCGGTTCCGGTTCCTTGGCATTGCTTGGAGGGCGGCGTATTTCCTGCCTGTGCTATCGAGGCTTTCAGCTGAGTCGTATACGCAGTATAGCTCTGTGCATTTTCTCGAATGCGCTCGCCCATATCCCGAATAATATTCATGGCCTGTGTCCGGTTCATGCTTTCACTGGTTGCACCCACTGCCCGCACCTGAAGCACCGAAAAGCCCAGCACACCTACCGCCAGCAGGACAACTGCCACCAGTACTTCCATCAAGCCCACCCCGGACTGCGATCGACCGGTGGGCAGTGCTGCCTTGTGATATCTCGTCATGCGCATGTCGCCATCCCCACTGAATCACCCGCAGGCCCGAGTACCGACCGGGTCGTGCCAAAGCTATTTAAAATAACGGTATAACCATCTTCTTTACTGATTTTGCTGTCACAGACGCGAAAGTTAACCTGAC
>CAUJHL010000013.1 GCA_963204705.1 Pseudomonadota bacterium
ATAACATCATGGCAAAGGCCAAGTTTGAACGTAACAAGCCGCACGTTAACGTCGGCACCATCGGTCACGTTGACCATGGTAAAACCACCCTGACCGCTGCGATTGCAACCATTTGCTCGCAAAAATTCGGTGGCGAAGCCAAAAACTACGCAGACATCGACTCGGCTCCTGAAGAAAAAGCCCGTGGTATTACCATTAATACCGCTCACGTCGAATACGACAGCCCAACCCGTCACTATGCACACGTGGACTGCCCTGGCCACGCTGACTATGTGAAAAACATGATCACCGGTGCTGCCCAGATGGACGGCGCGATTCTGGTATGTTCCGCAACCGATGGCCCAATGCCACAAACCCGTGAGCACATCCTGCTGTCCCGTCAGGTTGGCGTGCCGTACATCGTCGTGTTCCTGAACAAGTGCGACATGGTTGACGACGAAGAGCTGCTCGAACTCGTTGAAATGGAAGTGCGTGACCTGCTGTCCAAATACGACTTCCCAGGCGACGACACCCCAATCATCCGTGGTTCCGCACTGGAAGCCCTCAACGGTTCTGATGGCAAATATGGCGTTGGCGCTGTACTGCAACTGGTTGAAACTCTGGATAGTTACATTCCTGAGCCAGAGCGTGCTATCGACAAAGCCTTCCTGATGCCAATCGAAGACGTATTCTCGATCTCTGGTCGTGGTACCGTTGTTACCGGCCGTGTTGAATCCGGTATCGTCAAAGTCGGCGAAGAAGTTGAAATCGTTGGTATCAAAGACACCGTTAAAACTACCGTTACCGGCGTTGAAATGTTCCGCAAACTGCTGGACGAAGGCCGTGCTGGTGAGAACTGCGGTATTCTGCTGCGTGGTACCAAGCGTGAAGACGTACAGCGTGGTCAGGTACTGGCCAAGCCAGGCACCATCAAGCCACACACCAAGTTTGAAGCCGAAGTGTATGTACTGTCGAAAGACGAAGGTGGCCGTCATACGCCATTCCTGAAAGGCTATCGCCCACAGTTCTACTTCCGTACTACCGACGTGACTGGTTCGATCGCTCTGCCAGATGGTGTTGAAATGGTTATGCCAGGCGACAACATCAAAATGACCGTTGAGCTGATCCACCCGATCGCCATGGACAAAGGTCTGCGCTTCGCGATTCGTGAAGGCGGTCGTACCGTCGGCGCTGGCGTCGTTGCTGACGTACTTGTCTAAGTAGCTAGTCTCAGTAACTAGTCTTAGTCACTAGTTTAAAAACTGTGTGACGAAGAGACAGGGCTAAAGGTCTGGAGTTTCAGACTCCAGGCTTTCCCAAATCCTGTCTCCAAATCCCATTCTGCTTCGTTAGGATGGGATTTTTTATTGAAAGTGCTGGGTTCTGCGTGTCACGATTAGGTGGATAAAATTGTCAGACAATAATTTGGCAGAAAACACCGCTAAATCTGAGGACAGTAAGCATTTTCGCCAATCTATCGGGATTTTGCGATGAGATAGTAAAATTACGTGAAAGTATTTATTTTTATAAGATATTGAAAGTAAATATAAATATAAAAAAATTTTAAAAATTGTGCAGTTGTCCCTGACTGATAATTTGTGACCCTGTAGGCACTGTAAGCCAGTCAACCAGCTGTCTACCATGAGGTATCAGCTCGTGATCGCTTGACCATTGTTAGGGTGAGGCATCAGGGTACCGACAGGAGAAAGATCATGAATGCTATCGTCAATCCTACTGCCAAACCTGTGCAAGCCTCTTTTCCCGTTCGTCGTATGGGATTCAAATTTCAGGATGTACCCCGCTACTGGGCAGGCAATGATGCCGGTATTACTCATTTTCTGACCTCACTCTCGGTCCTGTTTCCAGAAGGGGAGGGCTTTTTTGTGGACAGCGTGCGTGCGGTACGCAACCACCCGGAGCTGCTGGCGGATCAGGCGATGCAAAAGGAAATCAGTGCCTTTATTGGTCAGGAAGCCATGCATTCGAAAGAGCATGAAGCCTTCAACGCTTCCGCCAAACTGTATGGGTACGAGGTCGAGAAAATGGAGCGTTCGACCAAGACCGTCATCACCAGTATTACTCGCCTGTTTCAGCCCTTTGTCAAAAAAGAATTTATTGATCTGGCTGGCACCTGCGCGCTGGAGCATTTTACCGCAACGATTGCTGCCCAGCTGCTGCGTCGGCACGACATTCAGGATCTGATGCAGGATCCCACTATGCTACAGCTCTGGTTGTGGCACGCCGTGGAAGAAAATGAGCACAAAGCCGTCTGCTATGACGTCTACCAGCGAATTTATGGCAAAAATGTCGCAACGTATGCGATGCGGGCGACTGCCATGGCCGCGGCGATGGTGGTGTTATTCTTCGTCCAAAATTATTTTATGTTCCGCCTGATGAAACAGGATGGCAAAGCCGCTCCGCGCCACTGGCTGCGTGCCGTGCGCACCCTCTACGGGCCCAAAGGCTTTATTAGTCAGATCATTCCAGAGCTGCTGGACTATTTCCGTCCTGGCTTTCATCCGAATGATCATGACACCGTGGCGCTGCTGGCCAAGTGGACCCATCAGCTGGGCCTGAACGATCCTGCCTATTCACCGGCACGCAAAGCGGCATAAAGCTTAACCACATAATAAGAATCATTGTTTTTCGACTACCGACCTCGCCTTGTGCGAGGTTTTTTTGCCAGGTTATTTATTGGTCCGGATCTTGCTTTTTAATAATAGGGAGATGACTCCCCACTATCTAGCTGAGGCTGAAAGGAGAATGGGTATGCTGAATCGTGAGCAACTGCAGGAACTGGCTCATTTCAAACTTCTGGTACGGAAATACACGGGGGTTTCCATCCGAATTGACGCCTTGATCCATCAGCCGGAGTATCAACAACAAATGTTTGATCTGGCGGAGGAGCAGGAGGATGAGGAGTTATTATTACTTTCCCTGATGCTCAGGGATCGGCTGGGGTTACTGGATGAGTTGGCAGAACCTGAAAGACTGCCCCTCCCAAACACTTCGGGAAGTGCACTTTCGACAGATTCAGCAAGCGATTTCAGTTCTCAGGCAGATCAGGAGGAGAGTCGGCGGCTGATTCCCCGCTCGCGCAGCACCAGCAAACCTCCTGAAGAAAGATACATCATGAGCTTACGTTAAGCAGCCTGGGCAGCCAAGCTCTAGAAGGCATGGTTGGAAGCATCTACCGATCGAAAAAAAAGTGCACAATCCGTGATCCGCCTATCCCTGACAGGATGGGCAATCTATCATCAAAAAATATTTATACAATTAACGACATTTTGGCCTTGAAAAGCAGGCTTGGCCTACTTATTTACTAAAACAAGCTTAACCCAGACAAGCACAACCCACACAAGCACAACCAGATACCACCGTCAGGGGTGAAACCATGCGATTTGAAAAGTTTACCGAACGTCTGCAATCCGCATTGACTACCGCGCAAAGCCTCGCGGTGCAGCGGGAAAATACGGGCATTGAGCCCATTCACATACTGGCAGCCCTGCTTCAGGAGCCTGCCCACGCTGCCATGTTGCAACAGGCCTCGGTAGCAGTGCCAACATTACAGAAAGCCCTGCAAAAAGCTCTGGAGGATGCACCGACGCTGGCCAAACCGGATGGCAACATCAATCTTACGCCGGATGCCGTGCGCATTCTGAATCTGACCGACAGCTATGCCCAAAAGGCAGGCGATGAGTACATTGCGACCGAGTGGCTGCTACTGGCGCTGGCCGAACAGGGACAAACCAAAAAACTAATTGAACAGGCGGGTGGGTCTGCCGATCGTCTGAAAGCCGTGATTAATCAAATTCGTGGAGATGAAAAAGTCGTGAATCCCAATCAGGAAGACCAGCGTGACGCGCTGAACAAATACACCGTCGATCTGACTGCCCGTGCCCTGTCTGGCAAGCTTGATCCGGTCATTGGCCGCGACGATGAAATTCGCCGGACCATTCAGGTGTTGGCGCGCCGCACTAAAAACAACCCGGTGCTGATCGGCGAACCCGGTGTCGGTAAAACGGCCATCGTCGAAGGTCTAGCACAACGAATTGTCAATGGTGAAGTGCCCGAAGGACTCAAAAACAAGCGTGTGCTCTCGCTGGATCTGGGGGCGCTGATTGCGGGTGCCAAATTCCGCGGTGAATTTGAAGAGCGTCTGAAAGCCGTGCTCAATGATCTGGCCAAGCAGGAAGGGCAGGTGATCCTGTTCATCGACGAGCTGCACACCATGGTCGGTGCCGGCAAAGCCGATGGTGCCATGGATGCGGGCAACATGCTCAAGCCTGCGCTGGCGCGGGGAGAACTGCATTGCGTTGGTGCGACGACGCTGGACGAGTATCGTCAATACATTGAAAAAGATGCAGCACTGGAACGTCGTTTCCAGAAGGTGCTGGTTGATGAACCGACCGTGGCGGACACCATTGCCATTTTGCGCGGGCTAAAGGAGCGCTATCAGCTACATCACAATGTCGAAATTGACGATTCCGCGATTATTGCGGCGGCGAGAATGTCGCATCGCTACATTACCGATCGCAAACTGCCGGACAAAGCCATTGATTTGATTGATGAAGCATCTAGCCGATTACGCATGGAAATGGACTCCAAACCCGAAGCCATTGACCGCCTGGATCGCCGACTGATTCAGCTGAAAATGGAGCGCGAAGCCGTCAAACACGATGAAACTGCAGCTCCTCAACTGAAGTTACTCGATCGCCAGATTGAAGAATTGGAAAAAGAAGCCGCGGATCTCACGCAAATCTGGCAAGCCGAAAAGGCGCTGGTGCAGGGTGCACAGGGTTTCCGTGAGCAACTGGACAAAGCCCGTCTCGACTACGCCAAGGCCGAGCGCGAAGGTGATTATGCTGAAATGTCGCGCCTGAAATACAGCGTCATGCCTGAGCTGGAAAAAAGCATCGCCAATGCCGAAGCCGCTGAGGACAGCGAGAGTGCTGGCAAGCCGAAACTGCTACGTACCAAGGTCACCGACAATGAAATCGCGGAAGTTGTGAGTGCGGCGACGGGCATTCCGGTCGCCAAAATGATGCAGGGCGAGCGGGAAAAACTGCTTGCGATGGAATCCGCACTACACAAACGGGTCGTGGGTCAGGATCAGGCGGTGGTGGCCGTATCCAACGCGGTACGGCGCTCGCGGGCAGGGCTGTCCGATCCCAATCGGCCATCGGGTTCCTTCCTGTTTCTGGGGCCAACGGGGGTCGGTAAGACCGAATTGACCAAAGCACTGGCTGGATTCCTGTTTGATTCCGACGATGCGATGATCCGTATCGATATGAGCGAATTCATGGAAAAACACAGCGTGTCGCGCCTGGTGGGTGCGCCTCCCGGCTATGTCGGCTACGAAGAAGGCGGCGTGCTGACCGAAGCTGTGCGCCGCAAGCCTTACAGTGTGGTGCTGTTTGATGAAGTCGAAAAAGCCCATCCAGACGTGTTCAATATCCTGTTGCAGGTGCTGGACGATGGTCGCCTGACCGACAGTCAGGGTCGGGTGGTAGACTTTAAAAACACCGTCATCATCATGACCAGTAATCTGGGCTCACAAGCCGTACGCGATCTTGGTGAAAACGCCGATCCGGCACTGGTAAGGGAAACCGTGATGACCGCTGTAGGCCAGCATTTCCGGCCGGAATTCATCAACCGTATTGATGAAGTGGTGGTGTTTGATGCGCTGGGTAAAAGCCAGATCCGCGGTATTGCCGATATTCAGCTGGAGCGCTTGCGCAAACGGCTGGCCGAGCGGGAGATTGGTCTGGAGCTGGATGATTCTGCCTTCGAGCAACTGGTTTCCGTGGGGTACGATCCGGTGTTTGGTGCCCGCCCATTGAAACGCGCCATTCAGTCGGAGATCGAAAATCCCTTGGCACAACGCATTCTGTCGGGTGACTTTGGGCCGGGCGATACCATCCGTATCAGTGGAGGCGAGCAGGGCTTAAGCTTTCAGAAAGCGCGGTATAGCTAAGCCTTCCTAAAAGTCGATTTTGTGCAAGCTGGCTTAGCCTGTCAAAAACAGCTGCCTTCGGGCGGCAGTTTTTTTTGTCAGCAAGTTACTCAGTTTGATGGAATAATCGTCGTGAGAAATTTCCCACGCCATAAAGCTAGGCTCAACCCTTCAACTGGAAACCACCATGGCTATTCAACATGTGCACCCCTCCGCGCGATTCAGTGAAGCCACTGTTTTTCAGGGGGTGGTGTACCTGGCTGGGCAAATTCCGACGACTGGGAACTGCATCGAAACGCAAATGGCCGATGTGCTGCGGCAGGTGGATGCACTATTGGCAGAAACGGGTTCCTGCAAACGCCGTATTTTAATGACGACAATTTATCTTACTGATATTGAAGCCGATTATGATGGAATGAACCGTGTTTGGGATGCCTGGCTGGCTGATGGTCTCGCACCACCGCGCGCTACGGTGCAGGCACGACTGGCCAAACCAGAGTGGAAAGTAGAAGTGGTGGTCACAGCGGCGCAATTTGCAGAACCCAGGAGCTGAATTAGGAACGTTTAAAAGGATTAGCCTGAAAGATAGGAGTCTTTGGGTTTGAGCAATTCCAAACAAGAGAAAACCCGCCCATTATCATCCAGATAGGGCGGGTCTCAGTTCAACGTCCTGTTGATGCATCCATACAGCTGATCATCCATCCGAATGATTCGCTTTGTCTTCCTACGGCAGTCCTTCCTTCGGGTCATCCTGACCGACTTCCTTGTGCCGTGAAAGAATAATCACATTTTTTACCGAGCAGATACAGACGGTAAACACCTCAGTTACTGTACGCTTTGGCTTACAGGGTGTTTATTGAATAAACGATTTTTTCAACAAGTCATTGAGAATAAAAGATTAACTCGTCTTAGCTGAGCCACCGAGTGACTGTAAGAGCGTCACAGCATTGGTCAACTGTTGCTGTTTAAGCTGAATGAGGGTTGCTTCGGCCTGTCTTCGGCTTTGTTCGGCATTCAGCAAGGTCTGCAGGTCAATCGCGCCATTTTGATAGCGTATACGCGTTAAGCGTTCGGCTTTCTGGGATTGTGTCAGCGTCGTCTGTGCAGATTCGACTTGCTTCAGCAGTTGCTGGCGGGCAGACAGCGCATTATCAACATCTACCAGTGCCTGATAGAGGGATTTGCGGAAACTGGTAATCGCCGCTTCGTAGTCGAGCTCGCTGATGGCAATTGCCCGTTGCATCTGGCGATACTGTAAAAAGGGCAGGGAAATGCCCGCACCCAGACTGGCCACAGGATTACTTAACAGTTTGCCAAGACTACTGCTGCTAAACCCCAAGCCCCCGGTCAAACTTATCGACGGATAATAACTTGCCCGCGTGGCATCACTATTGGCCAAGGTTTTTTGTAGGCGCATCTCGGCGGCTTTCAGGTCTGGCCGACGGCTCAGTACGCTAGTAGGAAGCTCTGCTGGAATAGCGGGCAGGGCCGTGGTGGACAGCCGGGTAGGCCCGCTCGTTACAGCCAAAGGCTGCTGGATTAACAGGCTGATGGCATTGCGAGTTTCTACTTTTTGTTGCTGTAAGTCAGCCAATGTAGAGTGTTGGCTGGCGACGGACTGAGCGGCATTAGCCACTTCGATACCCGATACAGCGCCCTCCCGGTGCCTCACACGAATGATGCGGTCCAGCTGCTGGCTGGTTGCCAGATTTGCCTGGGTGGTCGTGATGCGTTCTTCGATATACGCATGCTGAAAATAAAGCTGGCACAGGCTGGCGATCAGTGACAGTTTTGCGGCCTCACGATCCTGCTCGGTAGCAGTGGCTTCCCATTCTGCTGCATCCTGAGCACGGGATAATTTGCCAAATAAATCCACCTCATAGCTCACAGAACCATTCAGGCTGAGTCCTCGTTGGCTGGTATCTGTATTCAGATTTCGGCTGGTTGAAGCAGAAGCATTTGCGCCCAGTTTTGGCCGCTGATTGTCCCGACTCAGTCCGGCTTGCTCTCGGGCTTGCTGAATGCGAATTGCCGCGAGTGCCAGATCGGTATTAGCGGTAAGGGCTTGGTTGACCCATTGATTTAACTGGGGTTCTCCAAAAGCAGTCCACCAGTCATCACGGATGGTAGGGGTAGTGGTTGCCGATCCGTTGTCGGAAACCTGTGCCGCATGAGGAAAACTATTGGGTAAGTCTATTCCCGGCGACTGATAGGGTGTATGCACCGTCGCCGCACAGCCAGCGAGTAGCAGCAGGCTACTGCACACACTGAGCAGAGGAAGAGCCTTCTGTGACAGACCATGCGCTGAAAAATTTTCCAGTGAAACTCTTTGCACAGAAACTTTTTGCTCAGAAACATCCTGCACAGAAACCGCTTGCACAGAAAAACGGGGAAATAGACGCATAGACCAACCTTATTCTCGACTTAGCGCGACCACCGGGTCGAGCCGGGCAGCACTACGGGCGGGCAGAAATCCAAATAGCACACCGATCAGCGTCGAACAGGCAAACGCCGCCAACATGGAGGTGCTGGAAAATACCATACTGAAATCGGTAGAGACCTTGCCAAAGCCATACCCAATCAATAACGCCAGCCCGATGCCCAGTGCGCCGCCGATCAGACAGACCAGAACTGCTTCAATCAGAAACTGCTGCAAAATATCGCTCTGTCGCGCACCCACGGCCATCCTTACCCCGATCTCCTGCGTGCGTTCCGTGACCGATACCAGCATGATATTCATCACTCCAATCCCGCCTACAATCAACGAGATAATGGCAATCGCCGATACCAGGAGAGTCATGGTTTTGGTGGTGGATTCCACCGTGGTTCGAATGGAGTCGCTGTTCTGGGTAAAGACATCTTCGGTACCGTGGCGCTGGCTCAGCAGCTGAACAATCGCTGATTCGGCAGCACTGGACGAGCTGTCATCCCGAATACGCACCATGATATTCCGCAGATAATTCTGGCCATTAATACGGCTCATGACGGTGGTGTAGGGCAGGTATACATTCAGGCTGTCGCTGTTGCCAAACATCTGGCTTTCGGCAGGCTGAAGCACGCCAATCACCCGGCTGGGCAGACTGCCAATCAGGATGACCGCGCCAATGGGGTTTTCGCCATCCGTAAACAGAGCCTTGACGGTGTTGTCGTCGATCACCACGTCCTGTGAACGCTGTTGCACGCTATCGGAATCAAATAACTGCCCGCTCGCCAGCTTCATGCCGCGGACCTGAAAATAGCTTTCTCCAACGCCATTGATCGTCGCAGAGACTTCAGTACTGTGATAGCGCAGGGTTTTGCTGGCATTCACACTGGGGCTGACGCTGTCCACATAGGGCTGTTCCGCCAGCGCATCGGCATCGCTGCTGACCAGTGTTTGCACCTTGCCGCTGCGCATATCACCAAAATCTTTGCCGGGATAAACGGTGACGGTATTGGTTCCCAGGCTGCTGATATTTTTTAAAATTTGCTGCTGTGAGCCGGTGCCGAGAGCAACTACCGACACCACCGAAGCAATTCCAATAATGATGCCCAGCATGGTTAAAAAGGTTCTTAGCCGATGCGACAACATGGCCAAAACCGCCATGTGAAAGGCTTCGACCAGCCGATCCAGCATACTACCAAATGCCGAGCGACGGGCGATTGCGCTTGGCGCCATGTCCGGTGAGGAGGGGTGAGGCGTATTGGATCTGGAGGGTAGAGCCGAGGTCAACGGGTTAGGATTCGGCTCATCCCGAATGATTTCGCCATCGCTGATTTCAATAATCCGGCTGGCGTGCTGGGCGACTTGTGGGTCGTGCGTCACCAAAATGACGGTATGGCCTTCCTGATGCAGTTGCAACAGGATTTGCATGACTTCATGGCCGCTCTGTTTATCAAGCGCTCCGGTGGGTTCGTCGGCCAGTACCACATCCCCGCCATTGATCAGGGCACGGGCAATACTGACGCGCTGCTGTTGTCCCCCAGAGAGCTGTCCGGGTTTATTAATCAGCCGATTGGCCAGACCAAGACGGCTCAGTAGGGATTTTGCCCGCTCACGGCGCTGACTGGCGGATAGCCCCTGATAAATTGCAGGCACTTCCACATTGCCAAGTGCGGACAAATCCCCCAGCAAGTGATAGCGCTGAAAAATAAAACCAAAATAATTGCGCCGTAATGCCGCCAGTTCGTCCGGCGTCATACTGGCAGTGGACTGGCCGGCGACCTGGTAGTGGCCGCGTGTTGGTCGATCCAGACAGCCCAGTATATTCATCAGGGTGGATTTGCCAGAACCCGACTGGCCAATGATGGCCACCAGCTCGCCGGCATAAATGCTCAGAGAAATGGACTTCAGGACTTGTACTACATCATCGCCTGCGGGAAATTCCCGTACCAGATCCCGAACATCGAGTAGCGGCTGGAGGGCAGTGTTCTCGGTCACGGAAAGCGCCTCACAGTCCCATGGGGCGAGGACCACCACCCGCCGCACGTCTGGCACGCTGTGCCGAAGCAGCACTTGGGGTGTTTGAGCTTTCGCCAATGATGACTTTTTCGCCCTCTTTCAGGCCCGAGAGGATTTGTGCCTGTACCCGGTTATTAATGCCAAAAACCACGTTGCGCTCTTCTGGCTGGCCCTGTGCGGTCAACACGTGGACTCGCCCAAAATGACTGCCTTCAGGCAAGGATTTTCGAGAATGTCGGGGCATGTCGCTGTCAGGGGCTGTATTTCCTGCCTTAATCCCTGAGCTATTAGTCGCCGTGCTGTTAGTGGCGGTGCTGCTAGTGGTGGTTTGTTTATCGGTTCCTTTGTTTCGTTTGTTGCCTTTGCCCTTGCCTTGGGTCAGTGCTGCGGAGGGAATAAGTAAGGCATCGTGTGCTTCATTCAGCACGATATAGACCTGTGCTGTCATGTCGATGCGCAAGCTGCCATCCGGGTTGGGGACATCAAACAGACCGTTGTAATACACCGCCGAACTGCTGTTACTGCTTGAACTGGTGCTGGATTCACTGACGATACTGGCCGGAGCCGGTTCGATCGAACGGAGCGTGGCGTAATACTTGCGATCAGGGTCGCCCAGCGTCGTGAAATACACGTTTTGGCCGGGTTTGACCTTCATCACATCGGCTTCGCTGATTTGGGCTTCCACCTGCAGGCTATCCAGATTGGCCAGTTTGATAATGGTCGGCGCGGACTGGTTGGCGTTCACCGTCTGGCCTTCTTCAGTGACGATCGCCACCACGGTACCGTCCATCGGCGCTAGTATGCGGGTATAACCGACTTTGAGTTGTGCCGAATTGACGGTGAGGCTCGCCTGACGAATCTGCTGGTTAACTGCCGCCAGCTGGGCCTGTGCCGAGCGATAATCCGCTTGGGCGGCTTCAAAACTGGCGCGAGAGGTCGCATCCTGCGCCAACATGTTTTTTTCCCGCTGAAAAGCCAGTCGGGCTTGCTCCAGAGCGGCTTCACGGACTGCCCGCTGTGCCTGTTGATTGGCAAGTTCGGACTGCGAGGTGGCGAGGGCGTTTTGCTGGGTGAGCGGATCAATCTGCGCAATCAGCTGGCCTTTTCGGACTTTATCGCCGAGACGCACATAGAGGTGCTCGACCTGCCCGGAAGCCTGCGAGCCAACGCTGACCAGCTTTTGTGCCTCCAGCGTTCCTGACGCCAATACGGTGTCTTCGATATCGCCTTTTTCGACAGTAGCCGTAAGGTAATCGGGGGCTTTGGTATTGGCTGTGCGGTACTTTGTCCAGTAGAGCCAGCTACCGAAAATCACCACTATCACAGCCGCAAGCACCAGCCACCGGCGAGAGCCTAAAGACACCATGGGACACCATATATACAGGGCACTGCAAGACGTGCGCGGTTCAATGACAGTGCAATCCTACACCATTCACCGAGTGTCAATGCGGTCGTAGGCCTTGCTTTAATGAGAACGATTATGATTTAAAGCAGGGTCAAGCGGTTGAAGAAAGTTCTACATACTGTAGTTGCTGTGTAAATTGCTGATTAAGTGGCTCACTAAGTGGCTGACTACGATAGGAAGTAATTTATTGAGAAAGTTACTGTGTACGGTGATCACTCAGAGGTAGGTTATTTGCCTCGTGCATCCACATAGACCCATGCCGTGCCACCCGATGCCAGGGGAGCAGCCACACGCTGATAATCGGACACTTCGTAGCGGTCAGCATCCGCCAATTCCTGATCCGTGATCTGAAACACTGTGCCGCTCACACGATGTTCCGGGTTGCCGGTAGCCTGAATCACCGGATGATGGGTTTTGCCACTGGTGGCGATGACGTCGGGATCGAGGATTTCCAGCAGGGATAATTCATAACCGACCAGTTCATCGGCATGGCCTTCCAGCAAGCGTCCAAAGGTCGCCAGTTGTACATTGGCCTGTTGCAGGGTGCCATAGGAAAACAGGGCGTTCAGTCTTGGGGAGTTAAATGTCTTGGCCTTAGGTGTCGCGGCATTCTTCATTGGGGCATTCTTCATCGGGTTATGTAGATTGAGTGCGTTTAGTATTGCCGCACTCTGGAAAGAGCGTCAGGGGATTGAAAATATATCATTTTCCTTAGCGGATTTTGTTGAGCGGCTAATGGCAATCGGTGGGATAGAAAAGCATTTGGGTACGTCTTGAGAGTTCAGTCAGCACTAGCAATGCGAACTATTGTAACGCGAACTAATCTCACGTGAACTGTTGTCACGCAAAGCGTCTAGAGCCTGATAGCCAAATCGGGCAGACTGAATACCCCGAATGCCCTGTGTAGCAATAGATGACTTTGCCGCTCAACAAACCTGACTCAGCCAACGTATCCACGGATTCCCAGACTCAGCAAGCTATGGTCCTATCTACCAAGCCACCCCTTGACACACAGCTAGACAAACAACGCGCCCTGAAACTGGAGCGTGAGCTTGCGTTATATGCCAATACCATGGATTCACTGGTGCGTTTTCCCTTTACCCGTCAGGGAGTGGGGCTGGATGCGGCGGCGGGTACTGTGCCCGTGGTTGGTGATATTGCCGGTTTAGTGCTGGCGTGTTATGCCATTTATCGTGCGCTGGAGCTGGGCGTACCATTTCAGAAATTGCTTCCCGCGATCAAGCTGGCGGTGGCGGATCTGGGGGTAGGGTTTATTCCGGTGGTGGGAGATGTCGCCGATGTGTTTATCCGGCCTAGCCGAAAGGCCGTGAATATCGTGCACGACCATCTGCGCGAAGTGCATGGGATCACTTCTGAGGCTCACCGCGATCATCCGGTGATGCACCGTATGCTGGAAAAACGTCAGGCTGAATCCGCTGTGTGGCGCAATCCAGTGGTGAGCTGGTTTTGGCTACATATCCCGGATATGCTGGGCGTGCTGGTTCTGGCGTGGATCGGATACAGTATCTTTTTGCTGGCGGGCTGGATCGGGCAGTGGGTTTCCTGAACCTCTGGCTTATAGTCATTTAAGCCAAAGTCATTCTGTGCGTGAGTGGCTTTTTGCCTAGTTTTGCCCAGTTCAGTTTTGCCCAATTGCCTGGTGCCCTAGGATTCTGCAGGTGCCGGAAACAGCACCACACCACAGGCGCGCAGGGCTAATTGTTGGAGTAACAGCCAAGGGTTATCGGTCGTCAGTCCCTTAATGGCGCAATCAATTGCCAGACACAGCGCTGGCCAGCAGGCGCTGTCAGCTGCGGAGACTCGACGGGCAGCTTTTTGAAAGAGGCCCTGACGACTTTGCCAGATGCCCAGAGCCTGAGGGCTTTGCCCCGCCTGAAGCTGCATCACAGTTTTTAAATCCCGATTGAGCAATGCTAATACCGCGGCGGGAGATTCTGCGGTTTCCTGTAAAAAATGCAGTATGCGCAAGGCTTTCGCTGCGTCTCCCTGCAGTACGCTGTCAATCAGGTCAAAGACGCTAAAGCGGGACTGATCAATCAGCGCATCCTGTACGTGTGCTTCCGTCAAGACAGTGTTTTGGTCGGTCAGATAGTGCAAGCGTAGCAAAATCTGCTGGCCCGCCAACAGATTATTCAGGGCATGATCGTGCACCCTGTGCCATGCGGCATCGTCTAGCCTTAGGCCGAGCTCCTGTGCCTGTTCCTGCAACAACAGCGCCTGTTCCCGTTGTGAGCCGGTTTTCAGCGTTACCAAAGTGCCATTGGCTTCAATCCATTGAAAAAATTTGCTTTTTAGATCCGCAGAATCCTGCTTGGGAAAAACCGCCAGTAGCAAATTATCCGGTGACAATTGCAGAAACCGTGTCAGGGCCTGAATGCCTTTGGCATCCGCTTTCAGATTGCCATGCACCTCAATCGCCATGCGGCTGGAAAACAGGGACAGGGTATCGGAATGATTGACGGCTTCAATCCAGTCGTCTGCCCGGCTCAGATCGATCCGTTGCCGTTCGATATCGGCAGCCTGCCAGTGTTTTCTAAAACGATTCAGCAGGTTATCGTGCAACAGAGGTTCGTCGCCCTGCATGAGCCACACGCCCCGTGCTTCGGGAATGCGCTTCAGGGCACCCTGATAATCCAGTTTCACGAGTGTGCAGGCACAGGCTGGGCTGCAGTCAGCGAGCGGCTGGCAAGGTTGGCCAGCTGATAAGCGATTTCCTGATACAACTCGGCCGTTAACAGGGCCTCCTGCGGATTGTCCGTGTTGACGGTGGCAATGTCGTACTGGTACTGGCGGCGTGCGATCACATGTACCGGCGGTGTGATCGGTTTGCCATCCGCGCTCATCATCTGCACATCGGCAGTCAAGACCAGCGAAATCAGCGTTAATTTTCCGCTAAGTTGCTGCCGCGCCAATTGCACTTTCTGAACGCTAAGGCGGGTATCTGCCTGCGCATTATCACGAAAACCCTGAATAATCAGCTGACTATACAGAGGTCGTTTAAGCGCATCCACACTGGCAGTCGAGGGCAATTCTACGGCCAGATCCACTGCATGCCCCTGATTCATGGCCATGGGCGTGTAGCCGCGCAAATGATAATCGCACCCGGAAGTAAACAGCGTCAGCAGTGCCAGCGTCGGCAGTGACAGCAGGCGGAGCCAGCGGCGAGGTTGCGATAACTTACGTGATAACTTACGCGACAACTCAAATGATGAATCCAGAGATGCCGCCGCAGTCACAGTTAACGGTAGAGCTAAGATAATAGCTAAGCGCTCAGACATGGTTTACACCACCAGATTAACCAGTTTGCCTTTCACCACGATTTCCTTGCGCGTTGGGCCGGTGAGAAATTTCGCGACGTCCTCATGCGCTTTTGCCATGGCAACCAGATCTGCATCACTGATGTCCATCGCGACGTCTACTTTGGCCCGAAGTTTGCCATTCACTTGCAGGACAATGGTTTGCTGATTGCGTACCAATGCCGAAGCATCGACCTCTGGCAGGGCGAGCTGGTTGACGTTAAAACCGAGCCGCTCAAGCAAGGTTTCACACAAATGAGGCGCAAATGGACTCAATAAGGTGAGCACGGTGGTCAGTGCTTCCACGACGACTTTCTGGCTCGTACTGGCTTCTTTATTATCACTGTTTGCCGCATTGTTACCCGCATTGTTAGCTGCAGCAAAGTCATAACGGCTCAAGGCATTAAACAGCTCACGCAGCGCGGCCAGAGCGGTATTGAGCGATTGCCGGCGGTCAATATCATCCAGTACTCGCGTGATGGTTTCATGGGTTTTACGGCGCAATTCCGCATCGGCTGGGCTCAGGGTCAGACCTGCAAAGTCCAGCGGCTGGGCAAAGTGTACTGTGCCATGCTGCTCGATGATCTGCTCCACCAGACGCCACAGGCGCTTCAGGAACCGGCTGGCGCCCTCGACCCCTGCATCCGACCATTCCAGCGACTGGTCTGGCGGTACGTCTGACAGCATAAATACCCGTGCAGTATCCGCGCCATAACGATCAATAATGGCCTGTGGATCCACGCCGTTATTTTTCGACTTGGACATTTTTTCCATCCCACCGATCTGCACAGTCTCGCCGGTAGCCGTCAGGGTGGCGGATTGTACACGGCCCTTGTCATCACTGTGCAGGGTCACGTCAGCGGGATTGATCCAGGTCTTTTTCCCTTCGGTATTTTCCGTGTAAAAACACTCGGAGAGCACCATGCCCTGAGTTAGCAGACGGGTAAAGGGTTCATTGCCCTGTACCAGTCCTTCATCGCGCATGAGTTTGTGGAAAAAACGAGCGTAGAGCAGGTGCAAAATTGCATGCTCAACCCCGCCAATATACTGATCCACCGGCAGCCAGGCACCGGCGGCATCGGCGGCAACCATGCGATCACCGGACTGTGGGGAGGCATAGCGGGCGTAATACCAGCTGGATTCGACAAACGTATCAAAGGTATCGGTTTCACGGCGCGCGGCCTTGCCGCAGCCAGGGCAGGTTGTCTGATAAAAATCGGGACGCTTGTTGAGCGGATTGCCACTGCCGTCGGGTACCACATCCAGCGGTAGCACCACCGGCAGCTGATCTTCAGGCACCGGCACCGGCCCGCAGTCCTCACAGTTGATCATGGGGATCGGGCAGCCCCAGTAGCGCTGACGGGAAACCCCCCAGTCGCGCAGGCGGAACTGCACACGGGCTTCCGCCAGCCCCTGTGGCTCAAGATTTTCTAAAAGTTTTTTAAAGGCTCCTTCATAGCTAAGGCCATCGAGAAATGTTGAATTGATGCAAATTCCCTTTTCTTTTTGAGCATACCAATCTTGCCAGTGACAAGGATCAAAACTACTGACACCAAAACTATCACCAGAAGATCCATCACTATTTCCAGCACCCGCTCCGCTACCGCCACCATAGACATACCCATCCAGTGTTCCAAGCCCGCTGTCAAAATCGATGACCTGTTTGATCGGCAGGCCGTACTGACGGGCAAACTCAAAATCCCGCTCGTCGTGCGCCGGTACCGCCATGACCGCCCCAGAGCCATAGCTCATGAGGACATAATTGGCTACCCAGACCGGAATGGCCTCACCCGTTACCGGATGGTTCACCGTGAGGCCGGTCGCCATGCCCTTTTTCTCGGCAGTGGCCAGATCGGCTTCAGCCACCGAACCATGACGGCATTCGTCAATAAAAGCCTGCAGGCTAGGATTGTCTGCGGCAGCCAATTGTGCCAGCGGGTGCTCAGCCGCGACCGCCACATAGGTCACGCCCATCAGGGTATCAGGGCGGGTAGTAAATACGGTCAGGCTGCCATGTTCACCGGGAAAGGTAATGTCCATACCGGTCGAACGGCCAATCCAGTTGCGCTGCATCGCCAGAACCTTGTCTGGCCAGCC